>DROJ01000064.1 GCA_011321935.1 Bacteroidota bacterium
GAAGTTCAAAGGGGTCAGCAAGCACTATTTGCACCTTTATGTTGCCATGTTTGAATGGATGCACAACCTGAAAAAAGTAACCCCCAAACTAATTCAAATCATGGCTTTCAGCCCATAGGGAACATGAGCGGTTTTTTTTCCCGAAGGGGAAGTATTTTTTGATAAACCCGCATTGCGCCAACTCTTGCAATATCTTAGTGAAGGTGCCGCCGTTGGGCAGGCGGGAAGCTTTGGCCAAATCTTTTCTCGACATTCCCTTTGCCTTCTTGGCCAATGCTTCTATGACCGCAATGTGCCGCTCTTCCCTTTTGAAAAGGGAACGGTAGAGGTTCTGAAATTCATTCCTTAAAGTACCCTCCTCGGCAAAAAACAATTGGTCAATGTTCTGGGGGATACTCTGTTTAACGTCTATCTCGTCAAGGTAAAAAGGGATGCCCCCCATTGCCATGTACAACTGGACAATTTGGTAGCGGTCAAAAACGCCACCTTTTGATTTTAAAAAGGCTTCTGTCTCGCCGAGGGTAAAAGGGTGTAAATGGATGCGTTTAGTGACCCGGTTGTGCAGGCCGCCCCGGTTGTTGATCAGGGAATCTATCATCCAAGAAGTGGAGGAACCGCAGGCAATCAGCAGGACATCGTTGCGGTGGTAGGCCCAACTGTTCCAAAAATGTTCGAGTGCAGTGACAAAACCAGACCTCGGAGTATCGAGCCAGGGCAGTTCGTCAATAAAAACGACCTTTCTTTTCTGGGGGCATTTTTCCAAATAACGGATCAACAACTGAAAGGCAGCAAACCAGGTGGGCGGTATTCCCCCCCCTTCTGTTTTGGTGTCGAACCTGCCCAAAGCGGCCATGAAATTGGTCAGTTGTAGTTTTGTGCCAGCGTTCGACAGGCCGGACATATAAAAGGCATATCGCTGCCCGAACAGTTCTTTGACGAGGAAGGTTTTACCAACCCTCCGCCTACCATAAATGGCAACAAATTCTGACCTTTTGCTCTGGAAGAGGTTTTCTAAAATGGCAATTTCTGCCGTTCGCCCGGTGATGTTTGGTGTTTGCATTTTTTTATAATCAGCTATAAGTGGGCAAAAATACATACTTATAGCTGAATATAAAACCATGACCAGCTATAAGCCGGTTCAAAAAGGCACGCAGTTCAAATTCTTTTTTGAAGGCGAGGTTTTGCCTAAGGCAGCAAGTCGTCGTGCAGCATGTTTTTGTTGATTTTTTTGTTAAAGCAGGAAAAAACCGCTATGGGCATGCCCGTTCATTTTCCATTTTTATTCGAATACTTTCCTGCTCTCCTTATCTTTGGTTTTTCATAAAAAAAAACAAAACAACTATGGGAGTGACTATCCACTACCGGGGCCGCCTCCGCCGCCCCGAAGACATACAGGCCATCACCGACGAACTCGAAGACATCTGCTGCTCGGCAGGCTGGAAATACAGTTTGCTCGATTTTAGGGAACCCGAAAAAGGCGACCTGCCCTTCCGTGGAATCGTGCTGCAGCCGCACCCAAAAAGCGAAAGTATCTGGATGCTGTTTCAGGACGACGGAAAGATGGCGCACCCCTTTTCCTACCCTTCCGACAGCGACCCCGACGGGCTGCCCTGGTCGTTTACCAAAACGCAGTTTGCAGGAGCGGACACCCACATGGCCGTCTGCCGATTGCTGCAATATTTAGCGAAGCGGTGGTTCAGTGTTTTTGAGGTTTTTGACGAGGCGGAGTATTACCAAACGGGCGACGACCGGGAACTCCGGCGGCAGCTCGGTGTCATCAACGAGGCGATCAATGCGCTGGAAAAAGGGCTGTCGGAGGGGCCGCCGCTGGAGGAAGGGGAAAGCATCGAAGACCGGATCACCAAAATATTGGAGGACTTGCAGCGGAAGCAGCCCTAGTGCAGGACTCCAATGAGACTGCGGACTGAAGACTGAAAAGGCTGCAGACTGATTTTGAACCTTACCTTTGTCATTATTTTCAAAACCAAAAAATTTTTAACAATGAAAAACTCAACAGTACATTCCCTCATTAAATGCTCCGCAATTTTAATTTTGTTGGCACTCCCGTTTATTATTTCTGCACAAAAAAACAATGACTTTTATTTTGATGAAAATGGCAACAGCATCAAAAAAAGCAAATTCGAAAAAAAGGTTTACAAAGACGGCTATCTCGACATCAAAGAGATACGCAACGACTCCGTAATGCACCGCTTGGTGTTCAGGGAAGAAGAAGGGACAATCAACAAAAATGATTTAGGCCAATTGAGGGATTATTTGAAAAAATGCACGGGCGAAACCTTTTCTTCAAATGAAATAATTGTCATTATATACTACCCCGGAAAAGACCCCTGCAACTCCTCCGGCGTTGCGAACACGGACAGGTTTCTCATCAAAAAATACCACCAAAACCTGAAACAAGGACTGGAAGAACAAGGCAACGTCCATTTGGTCAACCTGTACAAATCTTACGAAGGCTTGAAGCCACAGAAAGGAATCGTCAAATGGTATCCCGATGTGGACGGAGAAATAGAGCAACGGTTTTTCAAGCAGCACTACCCCTGCCGCAGCTATGTGGTCATCAATACGACGGGGGCCTATTATGCTTATTTCGGAGAATACCCCGACTCTACCATCATTGATGTGGTGAAAATATTCAATGAAAAAAACAAGGAGAAGTAAGCAGCCCTCTCAGTCCGCAGTCTGCCAGTCTTCAGTCTTCAGTCCGCCAGTCTTCAGTCTCATTGGAGTCCTACTTTAATTTGTTGGCTATTTTCCCACAAATTAAAGTAGGGCTCCAATGAGACTGCGGACTGGAGACTGCCGGACTGCGGACTGAGAGGACTGCGGACTGAAGACTGAAGACTGGACACTCCCGTCCGTTTCCGAACACTTATTTTTTTCTGGTTAAAAAATATTGTTTTATAAAAAATTGATAAACAGCGGCTTGTGTGCTTGGCACAGCGGTTGGACAGGTTATGGGGGATATGATGGTTGAGACAGTTGAGATGGGTTTATGATAGTTGAGTTGGTCGAACAGGGACATCTCAACCACCTCAACTATCTCAACCACCATATCCCCATCTCGACCAACTCAACCTTTTTGCTCATGTTCACCAACCATTTCAAAGTCGCCCTGCGCAGCCTCCTGCGCGACCAATTTTACACCTTATTGAACGGCATTGGCCTCGCTATCGGGATGGCCGCTGCGCTGCTCATTTTTTTATGGGTAAGCGATGAGCTGTCGTTCGACAACTTCCACAAAAAAGGCGGACGTATTTACCGCATCACGGCCTCTTGGACCTTTGGCGGAAAAGAAGAAGCCATCGCAACAACGCCCTCTCCTTTGGCCGATGCGGTGCGCGAAAAAGTGCCCGAAGTCGAAAAGTACGTGCGCCTGATGGATTTATGGGGCACCGTGCTGAAATACGACGGACGGCGCTTTGGGGCAGAAAACGGCTACCTCGCCGATGCCGAGTTTTTTGAAATATTCGACTTCCCCTTCCTGCACGGAAGCCCCGAAAACGCCCTCTCAAAACCCAACAACGTAGTGCTGACAGCCAGCAAGGCCAAGCAGATTTTTGGCACAACCGACGTGGTCGGGCAGCCGCTGCAATTGGCCGGAAAAATGGAACTCACGGTGAGCGCAGTGCTGCAGGATGTGCCCTCCAACTCGCACCTCCAGTTCGACCTCCTCATCCCCTTCCGGGAAAACATAAAAAAGTTCGAGGGGGACGGCGCACTGCGTTGGGGCGCACTGAACTACGACGCCTATGCCCTGTTGCGCCCCGGCGTGGACTACCAAGCGCTGGGCGAAAAACTGAGCGCCCTGCCCCCGGTCAAAGAAGGGCAAAGCAACCGTTTTTCATTTGCCCTGCAGCCCTTGCCGGAGGTGTACCTCGACTCCGGTTGGCTGGAGTACAGCAGCGTGCCCCGCGGCAACCCCGGCAATATCCGGCTGGTCGGCATCATCGGCCTGCTGATACTGCTCATCGCCTGCGTGAATTACGTCAACCTGACCACTGCCCGTTCGGCCCACCGCGCCCGTGCTACCGGAGTGCGCAAAGTGGTCGGCGCCAGCCGGGGGCAGCTTTTCAGCCAATACCTGATGGAAGCCGCCATGCTCGTCGGGCTGGCCAGCGTGTTGGCCATCGCTATCGCAAATATGAGCCTCGGAATGTTCGAGCAACTGTCGGGAAAACACTTTGCCGACGGCCAGTTGTTCACCCAGCAGACCCTCCTCATCGTACTCGGCACGGCACTGACGGCTGTGCTGGTTTCCGGCATCCAACCTGCCCTGCAGCTCTCTTCTTTCAAGCCATTGGAAGCATTGAGGGGCAGCGGGTTTTCAGGGACAGCAGGCAAGGGCGGGCTGCGCAAAGTGTTGGTAACCAGCCAGTTTGCCTGTTCGGGCGTGCTCATCATCGGCACTTTGATTATGCTTGCGCAAATGGATTTCGTGAAAAAACAAAAACTCGGCTACGACCGCAAACAGGTGTTCACTTTCACCTGCACCGACTCCAAACCCATGCAGCTAAAAACGGAACTGCTCGGACAGCCCGGCATTTTGGAAGTGGCGGCCAGCGGCCAGTCTATCGTTGACATCAGCAACCGAAACAGCGGCTTTGACTACGAAGGCAAAGACCCCAACGCCGACCCCTATCTGTGGACCATCAACGTGGACGGAGACTTCCCCGGCTTCTTTGGGCTGGAGCTAAAAGAAGGGCGCTGGTTTCGTCCGGGAACTATTGATTCGGCCTCCTTCATCATCAACGAAAGGGCGGTCGAGGCACTCGGCCTGACCGACGGCGCAGTCGGCAAATGGATGGACTTCAACGGCGTGAAAGGCACCATCGTCGGGGTGGCAAAGGACTTCCATTTCCGCTCCTACCACCACAAAATAGAGCAGCTTATTTTTGTGCAAAACCCAAAATGGATGTGGCGCGTAAACGTGAAGACGACGGGCGGAAAAGCTGCCGAAGCCATCGCCGCTGCCGAAAAAATATTCCGCAAACACGAGCCGAACGCCATTTTTGAATACGAATTTCTGGACGAGGCTTACGACCAGTTGTACAAGACCGAAAACCGAACCAGTAACCTTTTTCTGCTCTTTGCCGGACTGGCTGTTTTTATCTCCTGCCTCGGTGTTTTTGGGCTGGCGGCATACACTGCCGAGCGGCGCACCAAAGAAATCGGCATCCGCAAAGTGCTGGGCGCATCGGTGGCCAACCTCGTCAGCCTGCTGTCCAAAGACTTCTTGAAACTGGTCGCACTCGCACTCGTGATCGCCTCGCCCATCGCCTGGTATTTTATGGAAAACTGGCTGGAAAATTTTGCCTTCCATATCGAGATCGGCTGGCAGGTGTTTGCCGTGGCGGGCATTATCGCTGTCGGAATTGCTTTGTTGACGGTGAGCTTTCAAAGCATCAAAGTGGCGGTGGCGAACCCGGCGGAGAGTTTGCGGAGCGAGTGAAATAAAAAACGGGCATCCCGGACTATATCGGGATGCCCGTTTTTTTTAAGCAAAACATATTTTCAAATGTATCATTTTAACTTCTCAAGCGCTCGGCTCCTTGCCCTTCCGAAAGAGGGGGACAATTCCCCCTCTTTCGGAAGGGCAAGGAGCCGAGCTAACAGATTCGGTTATCTAACTTGGTTGATTAAAATGATACTTTCAAAGCAGGTCTTCAAAAACCCTTTCGACCGGAACCTCGATGCCCGTGGCAGGGTCTTTCAATTTGCCGGAGGCGAAATAAAGGTTGTCGCCGCCGGGCATGATGATGTGGATGGCTTTTACCTCTGGCACAACAATCCACGCAGATTTTACGCCCATCGGAAAATACAGGTCCCAAGCCTTGTGCATCAGTTCGTTGAAAGTCTGGCTGGGCGAGATGATTTCGATGGTGGTCAGGGGGGCTTCTGTTTCTTTGGCCGGAGTGTTTTTTACGTCGAGTTTCTTTTTTGGGAAAATGCAGATGTCGGGGGTGCTGCCGGGAGTGGTGTCGAGGGCCAATTCACTGATAAATTGATACTTGTCGCCGTAAACGGATTTCAGCAAAAAACCGATCTGGCTTTGGATGGCTCCGTGGATTCTGTTGGGCATAGGTTTGTTGCGTTCTGTTTCGTAATCGGATAAGGTAGCCGGGGCAGCCGCTTCCTCCACAGCAGGGATGTCTTCGGTAAATACGTCTTCTTTCAGCATGGCTAAATGTTTTATTATTTCTCCAAAAATAAGGTTAAATGGGCAAACCCACAACATTGGTAAGCCGGACGGCAGGTAATTTCCCAATTTCCTACTTCCCGTTCAAGCTATGCACAAACAGCCCGCTCCTCAGTTTCGGTTCAAACCAAGTGACTTTTGGCGGCATCAGTTCGCCGTTGTCGGAGACCTCGATGACCTCCTTCATGCTGACGGGGAACATGGAAAAAGCGACTTTCATTTCGCCGCTGTCCACCCTTTTTTCCAGTTCTTTGATTCCGCGGATGCCCCCGACAAATTCGATCCTTTTATCGGTGCGCAGGTCAACGATGTCCAAAATCGGCTCCAACAAATGTTTTGATAAAATGGTGACATCGAGCCGGCCGATGGGGTTGCCGTTGTACGTGCCGTTTTTGGCGGTGAGTTTGTACCATTTGCCGTCGAGGTACATCCCAAAAACATGGGGGGATTCGGAGCGGTAGGTTTCGCTTTTTTCTTCGATAAAAAAACTGTTGGAAAGCAGCTTGACAAACTGCCCGGAGCTCAGTCCGTTCAGGTCTTTGACCACACGGTTATAATCAAATATCTTTACTTGGTCGTCGGGGAAAAGGGCGGCCATGAAATAATTGTCGCGGTGCCCGTCCGAGGCGTCTCCGCCCCTTGCCGCCCTGAATTCTTGGGCCACATGCGCCCCTGCTGCGGTGCGGTGGTGCCCGTCGGCCACATAGATTTTCGGCACCGATGTCTCGAACAATTTTTCGACAGCGGCGACCATTGCCCGGTCTTTGATGACCCAAGCGGTGTGCCGGACGCCGTCGTCGGAGGTAAAGTCGTATTCCGGCTTTCCCGTTTTAGCCTGCTCTACCAAGCGGTCAATGGCATCCACTTTCGGGTAAGAAAAAAAGACGGGTTCGTAATTCAGCTTGCTGGCCCGGATGTGGTTTTTGCGGTCTTCCTCTTTGTCGGGGCGCGTCTTTTCATGCTTTTTGATGACGCCGTTAAAATAGTCGTCAATGGCGCAGCAGCCGACAAGGCTCGTCTGTTTGTGCCCGTCCATGTTCAGTTGATAAACATAAAAACTGGCCTCGGCATCCTGAAACAGGACATTGGACTTGACCAATTTATCAAAATTCTCTTTTCCTTTTTGGTAAATTTCAGGGGCGTAATGGTCGTGGCCGTCCGGGAAATCAATTTCCGGTTTGATGACGTGGTAAAAGGAGAGCGGGTTGCCTTCGCATTCTTTGCGTGCCTCCTTTTCGTCCAGTACATCGTACGGGCGGCAGGCAACATCTTTTGCTTTTTCCCGGACCGGGCGGAAAGCTTTAAACGGAACAAATGTGGACATAGATTTTGGATTGTTAGAAAAGGCGACAAAAGTAATGTTTAACTTGGGTCGGTGCGTATTTATATGATAAAAATCATGCGGGAATGTGTGCTTTGAGACCATCGGAACCTTGATGCCCTTTGCCTATCGGCTGCCATTCCTAACCACTTCTTCCACAAAATACATATCGAATGCTTTCCTGTTTTTGACCACCACTTTTCTTCTGTAAATGCACTTGAAATTATACTGAACCATAATAGGTTTTGTGCATTTGCCCTCGCCAGCCCCCAGCCCCAGAAGGGGAGAACCTGCGCTCGATGCACAAAACCTATTATGGTTCAGTATATTTTTTACCAGCTCATATGTTTGTCCTGAAATATTGACCTTGCCGGGTTCACTGTGGAATTCCATTTGCTGGGCAACGTTGACGGTGTCGCCCCATATATCGAATGCAAATTTTTTTGTCCCGACCACTCCGGCGACTATCGGGCCGGTATGTATGCCGATGCGCGCCTCGAAAAAATGTTTGCCTTCGGCTTCTCTTTTCTTTTTTAAATTATCCAAAAACAATTGTATTTCCAAAGCTGCGTATATCATCCTTTTAACGTGCGTATTGCCCTGCGTATAAAGTCCACCGACGCACATATAAGCGTCGCCGATTGTTTTTATTTTTTGCAGCCTATATTTATCAATAATACGGTCGAATGCCGTAAAACAATAGTCGAGTTCGGCCACCAATTCTTCTGGGCTGAGCCTTTTGGCAATTTGGCTAAAACCCTGAAAATCACTGAACAGCACAGATATATTGTCATATTCATGTGCCCGGGCAGAAGCCTTGTTTTTGAGTTCTTTTGCAACTTCGGCAGGTAATATGTTCAGTAGCAATTCTTCTGAACGTTGTTTTTCTTCGCGCACGGTTTGGTTCATACTTAGAAGCTGCCGATTGCTTTTTCTTTTTGAAAAATACCACAACAAAAGGAGGGCTGCGATAATTCCGAGGGCAATATTCCGGTGGGCAATATATTTTTGAATTACGGTTTTTGTTTCCAGTTTTGCCGTTTCTTTTTGTTGCTGTATATATTGGACAATATTATTTAGGGAGTCGGTTTTGGTTTGGTATTTTAATATTTCAAGTTCATTTTTATATTGTTCAAAGAGCAGTTTTTCTTTTTTCTTTTTTGCGATTGACCTATAATCGTTTTCTTTTTCTTTTAATTCTTTTTCAAATTCAAGAACCTCCAATGGCCAATATTTTTCGGCATCCAATATAAAGGCCAAATTTGTTTTTGTGGAGGAAGGGCTTGTATAGTTCAGGCCATCAATTTCATAAAAATCATTTCTTGTTTTTCTTTTTTTATAAAATAATAAATTGGTGATGAGTGATTTGAATTGTTGGGAATACCGCTTGTCCGCTCGGAAAACAGAATCGGGATAGAAGCGGGTCAGGTTGAGCAGGCTGTCGCTATTGGAAAGGCCGGAAAAAAAACCGATGAGTGCTGTTATTTGTTTTTCGTTGTTTTTTTGGAGGACATTGTTTTTATTTTTATCTGAATCGAGAAGCCGCATGCTTTTCCTGAATTTGCCCAGGGCCAATACTTTGTCAAATGCTTCCGGGCTTTCTTTTTGCAGCAATGCCAAGCCCTCTCCGTGCAATGCCGCCGCTGCTTTTGCACGGTCGCTTGCCGGCTCGTCCTGCCCGCAGAGTGTTGCGGCAAACAAAAATAATATAAGCGGTAAAAGTTGCTTCATGGATGAGGTTGAATATTTGGGTGTATTTCCACGTTTACTAATCTTGTAACTATTCAGCACAAGCAAATAAAAGAGGTTTCCCGCAAAGTCACGCAAAGGTTTCGCAAAGTCACGCAAAGCAAGGCGAGTACACGTATAGCTTTGCGTGACTTTGCGGGCGTGTCCCGAACCCTCGGGGAAATACTTTTGAGGGGACTGAATAGTTACCTAATCTTTTAAAGATCAGTAAACGTATGTCGAAATATATTTTAGAATATTACTTGGCCAATGATCGGTATTTCCACGTTTACTAATCTTTAAAAGATTAGTAAACGTATATCGAAATATATTTTAGAATATTACTTGGTCAATGATCGGTGAAATTAAACGTTATTTTAAATGCCGCTCCAAAAGAAGGAGCAAAACCCCTGTCTTTTAGACGAGGGCCTTGCTATTCCCTTTTTTTGCAATGCGGCGAAAAAACACCACCGCAACCAGGCCCAGTGCTGCGAAACCTGCCATCATCATAAAGACATGCCGGTGCCCCGGTTCCCCCGGTGAACTGTCGAGCAGATAGCCCATAATTGGGCCCACAAAAATATCGGGCGTATAGCCCACCAGCGAAATGATACCAACGGCTGTGCCCGTTACGGCCAATGGAACAAAGCCTTCCGCCAGCGCCGCGAAATACAAGGCCCGCACGGCATATACACCAACGCAGGTGGCTGTCAGCGACAAAAAGAAAACCGGGTACATGCCCGCCTCCATTATTCCCACAGCAAATACCAGCGAGCCCAAAAGCATGAGCACAAAGCCAACTAGCATCCAAGTGGAAGACCGGGATCGGTCGGCCAATATACCGACGGACACCCCCGCAATTGGCCGGATATACAATAATAATGCACCTATTTTAGCGGCCTCTATTTCATCATATAGCATGACCTGTTTTGCGTATAAAGAAAAGTCGTCTGTTAATTTATAACCGACATATCCGCACAAAACAATGACCATGAGCAGCCACACCGAGGGGATTTTTAAGACAGCCCGTATATTGGCAGAAGTGAAGTTTTGGGGACTGTTTTTTTCGTCGGTTTTTGTTTGGCCGGGCTTTAGCCAAATCCAAAGCACCAATGCCACCACGCCAACCATAAGTGAGGTAAAAAGGAGGACATACCGAAATGCTTCCTTCCGTTGTTCCAGCGTTGCACCTTCTATATTGCCGGCCATAAAAAGAGAAAATATAAGTACGCCCAGCGATCCAAAACCCCCCCCCACCCAACCCCCCCCCCC
>DROJ01000065.1 GCA_011321935.1 Bacteroidota bacterium
CCCCGCCAATACGACCATGGCCTGCTCTGCACCGATGGGCTTTGTGGCCGACAACACCGACTGCAACGACAACGACGCCAACGAGCACCCCGGTCAGGTGTGGTACAAGGACGCTGACAGTGACGGCTATTCTGACGGCTCGACGATGACGCAGTGTGCCCGCCCGGCCGACCATTTCACCGCAGGTGAACTCACCGCTACGAGCGGTGATTGCAACGACGCCAACGCAGCCATCAACCCCGGCGCGATGGAGGTCTGCGATGGCATTGACAACAACTGCAACGGCATGACCGATGAAGGCGTGCAGACGACCTTCTATGCCGATACAGACGGCGACGGCTTTGGCGACCCCGCCAATACGACCATGGCCTGCTCTGCACCCGCGGGTTTTGTGCCGAATGCCGATGACTGCGACGACAGCAACAGTGCTGTCAACCCGAACGCGGTCGAAGCCTGCGACGGGATAGACAACGACTGCGACGGCGTGGTGGACGAGGGCTGTTCTTGCAACATCAGCGCTATTTTGGTTTCCAACATTTCCAGTTGCAATGACCAAGGGACGCCCGATCCGAGCGATGACACATTTACTGCCGATGTTACGGTACAGTACATGAACCCTCCCGGAAGCGGTACTTTAGACCTTACGGGCGACGGTACGGCTTCGGTCAACGTGGCTGGCCTGGACGGGCCAAACTCGCATACTTTTATTGGTGTCGAGATGGCTGCCGACGATACGCCCATCGCACTGACCGCCAACTTTACGGACGGGCCAAACTGTAACTTCTCTGTTGCAAATGCCGGCATCGCACCTTCCAGTTGTTCTAATTGTTCGGTCTCCATCACGAACGTATCAGTGGTGAACGAGTCATGCCCCGGCTATGCGGACGGCTCTATCACCATCACTGCGACGGGCAACGGGCAGTTGGAATACTCGATTGACGGAGGAGTGAACTACAACCTGACAGGGGTTTACGTCAACCTGGCCCCCGGTACTTACAACATCGTGGTCAGGCTGTTGGGCGTACCGACCTGCTCGGCCACACAGGTAGTAGTGGTACAAGCGGCACCGGCCAGTGCCTTGAAAACATGGTACAAAGACCTGGACAACGACGGTTATTCCGACGGCATCAGCCAGCAGTCGTGCAGCCAACCGATGGGCTACAAACTGGCCGCCGACCTCACCGCTACCAGTGGCGACTGCAACGACAACGACCCACAGGCCTATCCAGGCCAAGTATGGTACAAGGATGCTGACGGCGACGGCTACTCTGATGGCACGACGCTGACGCAATGCCTGCGGCCGGCGGGTTATTTCACCGCAGGTGAGCTGATCCAAACGAGCGGCGATTGCGACGACAACAACCCGGCCATCAACCCGGGCGCAGCGGAAATATGCAACGGCATAGACGACAACTGCAACGGACAGGTTGATGAAGGCGCCGCAGGCGGGCTTACCTTCACCGGCAACGTGGCCCTCTACACCCAAGCCGATGTGGATGCCTTCTCGGCCTGTTATTCGGTCATTGACGGCAACCTGACCATTACCGGGACAGGCATCACCAATTTGGCGGCACTTGCCAACCTGGTGGAAGTGACCGGGGCGGTGACCGTACAGACCACTGGCTTGGCAAACCTGTCGGGGCTTGATGGCTTGACTTCGGTAGGCGGCACGCTGACGGTTTATTTCAACAGCCAGTTGACGAGCCTCAATGGGCTACAGAACGTGACCAGCGTTGGCGGTTCGCTGATGCTCTATTACAATTTTGTGTTGACCGACTGCTGTGCCATCCACGGCCTGCTCAACAGCGGCATCGCGGGGGCGAAGTATATCTTCTTCAACAGCACGGGCTGCAACAGCGAGGCCGAGATCAACAGCACCTGCACAAGTTCATCTTTGTTGGCGCCGCCCACGGGCAGCGTGCAGGCCGCCAATGTTTCCAGCTTTGAAGGTTTCAAAGAGATCAGCCTCTTCCCCAACCCTGCCGACCGCTTTGTGAACGTGGTGATACTGGGCAATTACGAGCAAGGCCGCTTGCGTGCCTTTGACGCTCTGGGCCGCTTGGTGAAGGTGGTCAGGTTGGAGGACAATACCGCAGAAGTGAGAATCGAAACGGCAACTTGGGACGAGGGTGTTTACCTGCTGCAAGTTGAACTGGACGGAACGGTCATGACCAAAAAACTGGTTGTCCGCTAACCGTTTTTTTTTTGAAAGAAAAGAGATTCAGTTTTTTTTGGACACTGAACCTTTTTATGGCCCTGTCAGCATTTTTGAATGTTGGCAGGGCTTTTTTTTTGCTTAACGTGAGTTATGGACAAGGGAAGCCCCTGCCGGGGCTAAATGATTGACCATCAGTCAAATATATCCATAACTCACGTTTTTTTATGAAAACCTGTTTTACTTGTAGAGCATGACTATTGAGGTGATGCCTTTGAGGAAGGATAGTGGGAAGAAAGGCGTTGTCTCTGTTTTCGGCTTGAGGCAAGGCCTTTCCTCCCGCCCCCTCCACCGCAAAGGTATCGCCTCAAAGAGCTTGCGAAACAGTTGCGTTTACTTTATGACGAGCTTGCCCGTGCCGATCATTTTGCCGAGGCTTTCTATTTTGAAAAAATAAATGCCCTGCAACAGGCCTGCCCGTTTGATCTCGAAGTTTTGATTTGTAAAATTTTGCTCCTGTACCAGTTGTCCGCTCCCGTTGAACAGTTGAAAACGGCCTTCCTTTCCTTCCCATCCTTTCAACTGCAAAGTTGCTGATTCAAAAAACGGGTTTGGGAAAACAGCCATCTCCAGCCCCGGTTCAAAGCTCTCCGTAGAGCCGCTCAAAACCTGCACCCACGGCTCGCCGATTGTATGGAAAACGGTATTCGTTTGCACCGCGCCGTTGAAGTCAAAATAAATGAAAGCCGTGTTTTCTATCAGCGTGCCGATTTCGTTGCCGGGCTTTTGTGCGATGTGGAATTTTACAAAACCATGCGAGGCAGCTTCGTTGGTAGTGCTGTCGGGGAGGAGGATGTTGTCGAAAGTAAAAACGGCCACTCCCTGCCCACTCAACTTAAAAGTAAATGGATGGCTGCCAGCCCCGGGGCGGATGGTCGAGGGGTCGAGGAAAGGAGAAAGCGTGTCCACTACCACCACCTTAAAAGCAGTGTCCGTACCCGTGTTTTGGAAGCGGATGAGGTAGTCGAGTTCCGTGCGGTTTTCGATGATGTGCTCTTCTGTCCAACCTGTGGGGAAGGCGGTTTTGTCGTTGGGGTCAATCGAAGATATGACCGGATGGCAATCAATGGAAATCCACGACTCGCTATCGTTTTCAGGCACTTGGCTGTATGCCCCAGTATTCACTTCACCCACACACCCTTCGACCGTTGCGGTAATAAAAGGACTTCCAAATGAGCTTGGCAAATTAGGGTCTTGAGCCACTATCATATGGTAGGTAGAGCCGTTGGCCGCTTCAAACATGGTCTGTTTTGAGGCGTTCTGCATCAATTGAAATTCGTCGGACAGTAAAATAATGTTGTCCTCGATGACAACGTACTCAGATGGAGCGGGCATGTTTTCGCCGGTATTGGTAATGTTGAAAAAGATGCTATCGTTTTGGCATCGGCCACTGACTTCGAGGTTGGGGCCGGTAAAGTTGTTGTCACATAATTGATCGGGATAAATGTGCGCTTCGGTGCAGAGTGTTTGCCCAAAAAGCTGGGTGTCACAGTCAACTTCAATATCAATGCGGAAACTGCCACATTCACCTACCCCGACTGTTCCGAGATCGAACGTGAGCGTCTGGCCAACTTGCGAAAGCAGAGGCATGTCCGCTCCACTATATTGCAGGCCTTCGGCCAATCCAATTTCAACCGTAGCCCCTTCTGCGGCCTCTGTCCCGATATTACAGTACTGGACGGCGTAAAAACCTTCGGAACACAAACGAAGCCTCAAAGCCGAAATATCCACTTCCATGAGCGGGCAATCTCCCAATCCCTGCATGGGTACATTTATATAAGAGGTATCAGGCGTATTGTCTATGCTTACAGAAAAAAGCGGCTCACAGGACTGCCAATAATAAGTACCGGCAACTGACACATTATAGTCTCCGGGCGGCAGGTTGAACTGGTAGCCGCCGCTCTCATCTGTGGTTGTATAATAAATGTCCTGCCCCTTCTCTACCTTGACCACTCGGCCCTCGAAGCCTTCCTCATCGCCATCAAAATGGCAGTCGGACGGCATGTCCTGAAAAACAGTTCCTGTCAAGAAATGGGGGAAGATGTTGCCAAAGGTATCGGACACGACCAGCATCAAGTCTTGTCCGCCATCAAAAGTACTGGTAAAATTTCCGCCGATGGCAAGCCTGTTTCCACCCAAGTATTTTGTTTCTCGAACAAATTCGTTCTGCGCCCCATGCTGGAAAAAGTCCAAGTCGTTCTGCCATTTTATGTTCCCGTCTTTGTCCAACATTGTAAGAGTACTTTTGGATTGATCGGCAACATTTGTAGTATTTAGGCCGATGGATTTTGCGGTATTCAAGATAAGGTTGCCAGAAGGCAATTCTGTGATATTGCTTGAAAGATTGTAAGGTCCTTCTATCTCAGGAAACTCCATTTCCCAGACAATCTCCCCATTTGTATCAATTTTGACCACTTTTGGCACATACATGCCAGTAGTCCGTTTTGTGCCAAAAAGAATCAAGCCATTGTCTTGTGTCTCTATTATTGATGTTGGCAATAATGTAAACAAGTAATGGAAATCCCAATGTTTTTCCCAAATGATATTCCCTTCGAGACCCAGGCGCATGATAAACCTGCCTTGGTCATCCAGAACATTGTCATAAAACCCTGTTGACAAAAACCCGCCGTCTGACAGGCCGATGCTGTTTGTTGGTAAATATCTAAGTACCGTATCACCGGGGCTTAAATATTTTTCTAAAACAACACTCCCATCCATATCTCTTTTTTGAAAAAACAACCGAGTGTTCCAAAACCCCTCTTTTATTGGAAAAATAGCCGCTGTGCCGCCATCATTTGTTTTAGCCAAAGATTGAAAAGGTATGCTACCGTTTTGGACCTCAATCAAACTGTCCCAAAGGACGCCGCCGTCATAATCATAGGCTACCCAACGCCAGCTCAGGCTGTCAATTGTTCTGGTCATAATGGCATCGTCTGTAAACAGGGCTTCCCTAGCGTTGTAGCGCAAATCCTCAGTCCACATTGTTTGTCCAAGCGTATCAGTTTTGATGATTTTATCGCCTGTTACAAGGTAAAAGCCATCGGGCACGGCGTGCATTTTTCCAAAAAAATCGGACTGGCCAAAGTCATAGGATTGAACCCAACCCTGGCCATAGATATTTTGAAAAGAAAAAAGCAAAAAGGGGAGCAAGATCAAGCCTTTGATAAAAGTTGTTTTCATGATAGTAATGTTTGTGTTCGAAATTTGAATGTTAGAACGAGCGGCCGAAACAGGTGAATGAATGAGTGAGTACCGGATTGACAATCAAAGCATTGCCCCTTTTTCAACGTCTTTTTTGTTTGTTCGCAAAACGTTCAATTGTTTTATGCTACAAAAGTGCCAGCTTTCCTGGAGCGGCTCAATGACATCTTTTTTGATTTATCGAAACAATTATTTGGCAGAGTGCTTGTTTTAAAGGCTTTGTCAAAATATTTATCGAAAATGAAAAAGAGCAATGTCTTCCATATTATCTCCAATTTACCGACCGAACGCCGCCGTTCGCTCCGCAAATTCATCCACTCCCCTTTCCACAACCTGCGGGGCGACGTAAAAAACCTGTTCCTCTTTTTGGAAAAAAACACTGCAAAAGACCTCCCCGCCATCACCTTCGCCAATGCCCATGCGGCGGCCTACCCCGGCCAAGCATTCGATATGCAGCAGCTCCGCTACTGCATGAGCTACCTGATGAAAGCCGTGGAAAAATACCTCACCGTGCAGGAGGCCACTGCCGACCCTTTGCAGAACCAGCTCCACCTGTCGAATGCTTACCGCAAACTTGGACTGGAAAAACATACCCGGCGGGCCTTGGAAAAGGCCAGTGTTTTGCAGAGCCGCAGCCGTCAGCAGGATCTGCATTTTTACGAAAAAAAATACCAGCTCGAAGCGGAGCTTTACGCCTATTCGGAGGGCATGAAGCGCACTGCGCCCCGCAACCTGCAGCAGGTCAACCTCTCGCTCGACCTCGCATTTTTGGCAAAAAAACTAAAGCACAGCTGCCTTGCGCTGTCCCATGGTGCAGTGGCCAATGTGGAGTACGACAGCGGCCTGCTCGACCTTGTGCTGGGCCACCTCGAAAATGCGGATTGGCTGGAATCGCACCCCGCTATCTCGCTCTATTTTTATTATTACCAAGCAGCCACAAAGGGCGGGCATTCTTATTTTGAGAAACTGAAAAAAGGGATTTTGGAAAAGGGCGGGTCTTTGCCGGGCGAAGAGTTGCGGACGCTGTACCTATTGGCCATCAACTACTGCATCCAGCGTTTTAACAAAGGTGGGCAACGGTACTTGCCAGAAGTTTTTGACCTCTATAAAGCTGCCCTCGAAAACGGTATTTTATTGGAAAACGGCTTGCTCAGCCGCTTTGCTTTTAAAAACATTGCAGGCATTGCCATCCGGCTGGAACAGTACGCTTGGACGGAGGTTTTTATAAAAAAATACAGCCATCACATTGCCCCCCGCCACCGCCGCAATTACACCAGTTTCAACCTTGCCAAGCTGCACTATGCCCGCAAAGAATTTGGCGAAGCCATGCAACTGTTGCAAAAGGTGGAGTACGAAGATGTTTTCCTCAACCTCGACGCTAAAATGTTGCTATTGAAAATCTATTTTGAAATGGACGAGATGGATGTGCTGGACAGTTTCATCAGCTCTTTCCAGCGTTTCCTGCAACGGAAAAAAGCGCTGGGCTACCACCGGGAAAATTACTTGGGCACCTTGCAGTTTGCCCGCCGGTTGATTACTTTGAACCCATTTAATAAAAAAGAAAAAGAGGAACTGAAAACGGAGATAGAAGAGACAAAAGCGTTGGGGGAAAAGGAGTGGCTATTGAAGCAGTTGTGAAGGCCTTTCAAAAAACAAGGGATAAGGATATGAAAAACTAAAAGTCGTAGTTTTTACAATTTTCAAAGTGGATCGAAAAACAGCTAAAAAAGAATGAAATTCACCAACCATTTTCATTTTCCCCTTTGTCTTAGCTCTCCGAAAGACAAGGGCTAAATTGGTTGCTTTTTTATCCAAACCTGCCAACATGCCTGCCGATCGTGCTTTTTTTTATTTTTACAAAAAAACAATATCATGAAATTTAAATCTTATTTCCTTGCAGTTCTATCGTTCGCACTGTTCGCTCTAAGTTGCGACAAATCAGATGGCCCACAACCCTCGCCATCTGGTCTCCAATTTTCCTGTGCCGACAGCCCAACTACCTGCGAGCTCACATCGGCCAACGGCCTCTTCGCCATTGATGTTTTCAAAAAAATAAATGCGGACGAGCCAGACGGCAACATTTTCATTTCGCCCTTCAGCATTTCCACCGCCCTTGCCATGACCGCCAACGGCGCCGTCGGCCAAACCTCGGACGAAATGCGCAACACCTTGAGGATCAACGACATGGACATGCCTTCGGTCAACGGTTCCTACCAACAACTGCTGGATGTACTGCCCGCACTCGACCCCGCCACCAAGCTGAAACTGGCCAATTCCATTTGGCCCAAAATCGGGTACCCCGTTCTGGAATCCTTCCTCAGCACCAATACCGAATACTTCAACAGCGAAGTGCTGCCCGTTGATTTTACCGACCCGGCAACGCTTGGGCTGGTCAATGGCTGGATCGAAGAAAACACGGACGGCCTGATCAAAGATGCCTTGGTAGAACTCCCGCCGGATGTCGTGATGCTGCTCATCAATGCCATCTATTTTAAAGGTTCGTGGCAAACGGAATTTAATCCAGAAGATACCCACCGCGCCGATTTTTATACTGCCGACGGCACGGTGCAGGTGGATATGATGCACCTCGAAGAGCAGGCCTTCCCCTATTTTGAAAACGGCCTTTTCCAGGCCATTGACCTGCCTTACGGCGATTCTATCTTTTCAATGAGTATATTTTTGCCAAAAGAAGGGCATCAGGTAAGCGAGGTCATTGACGAACTGAACGGAGAAAACTGGGATACTTGGACCAACTCGTTTGCTCCAGAAAACGTGCAATTGTTTATGCCAAAATTCAAAATGGAATATGGGATAAAAATGAGGGAAACCCTATCCGCATTGGGCATGCCGACGGCCTTTACCACTGCTGCCGATTTTTCCAAAATGATAGACGGAGGAGGTGTCATGATTGACAACGTGATCCACAAAGCGTTCATAGAAGTGGACGAAGAAGGATCGGAAGCAGGTGCCGTGACGGTGGTGGTTATCATCGAAACCTCCATTCCGCTCATCCCGACGGTCAATGTCAACCGCCCCTTCCTGTTCGTGATACGCGACAACCAGACAAACAGCATTCTTTTTATGGGCAAAATGATGGACCCGGAGGGGGGGTGAAAATGAAAATGAAAATAAAAATGAAAAACTCCACCCGTTGCTATGGTTCGGAATTGTTTTTTTGGGAAAATGATATAATTCCGAGCCATAACAACGGGTGGAGTTTTTCATTTTTATTTTCATTTTTATTTTCATTTTTCAAAGCCAATTACAATTTCACGATCAGCCCCAGTTTGGTCTCCACCGGGGGCGCGGTGATCGTTTCTATCTCGCCCGTTTTTTCATCAACGATCTCCCTCGTCTCGCCGGGTGCCAGTTCTTTCAGCAGCGCCTCCCTGCCCTTTCTCATTTCCTGCAAATAATCGAGGTCGCCTTTGAGCGAGTTCCATTTGTCGTCGCTGCTGAAATCATAGACCCTCCTCCGGTAAATGGTGATGCGGGCATTGTCCAGTTCAATAGTTTTTTCATCCTGCTCGATGGCCTTTTCCAGCGCTACCTCCTTTGTTTTGTCAATGAGCGTTTTGAGGTACAGTTCATAGCGCTTCAGTTCGGTATAAACTTTCAGCATGTCGAACTTTCCGCTGACGATGACCTCCTCGGCATCGGCCGTGGCAAGGGCAATGATCTGGCTTTTGTCGAGCGAGCGCCCGATGGCGCCGATTGGTTTGATGATTCCCATAGAAATAAATGGTTGAATGCCTGCCTATCGGCAGGCAGGGCTGAATGGTTAAATGGTTGAGACACAATCCTATCCAGCCATTTTGGTTTTATAAAAATCTAAAATTATAGAAAAATTGACAAAGCTGATAATCAGGCCAAGGCGCCGGACGCCATAGACCCATTTCACACAAGTTTACCTCCTCCTCGGTATCAAGGTGTGCGGGAAAACGACCATGCTCTCATGCCCATTTTTTCCGACTGCGGCTACGCCAAACAAAAAATTATCGACCACAATATTTTCGAGCGTGAACCTGTCCACATCGCCGACGAAGCGGGAGTACTGCCACTGCGGCGAGGTAGTGTCCCGCCAGTAGATCTTATAGCCCAGCACATTTGGGTCGCTTGATTTTTCCCATTGCAACTTGGTGGAAGACTGCACCGCCCCGCCGATCATGACCAGTTTTGGGGCAGGCGGCGCCCAAGCCAAAGAGGCCAATGTGATGGCATTCACGCCCGTCAGTTTAGCGCAATAATCGAAGTCAACGCCCTCGATCACGTCGCCGTACTTGATGCCGTCCTCGGTGCGGATGTCCTGGTGTTGGCGGTTGTAGTTTTCGTGCTTTTCCATGATTCGGATGCCCGCAAAGCCCTCGTCGTTAAAGGGGCGGTGGTGGCCTCCCCGGCCAAAGCGGTCGAGGCGGTAGATCATGGTGGCGTCGAGGTTGGTGCAGTACTGATCGGTCAGGCGGTCAACGTAACGGGCGAGTTGGCGGGAAGGGCCGTCCACCTCTCCTCCATAAAACCGCTGCCAAATGCGGGCGCGCTCGTCCATACCCGGCGGGTTGGCTTCGGAAAAGACCCGGAAGGAGGTATTGTCTATCACCCCGTCAATGCCGTGGATGTTGCCGATCATGTCGTTGTTGAGGATGCCGACGATGTCCCAGCCTTCTTCTTTGGCCACCTTTGCCATGTGCTTGCCTCCAAAAAGCCCCTGCTCTTCACCAGAAAGTCCAACGTAAATGATGCTCGTCGGAAACCGGTATTTGGTCAAAATACGGGCGGCTTCCAGTGTGCCTGCCATGCCCGAAGCATTGTCGTTGGCGCCAGGGGAGTCGCTCGTTCCGTCCAAGGGGTCGGAGACGCGGGAATCTATGTCGCCGCTCATGATGACGTAGCGGTCGGGGTACAATGTGCCCCTCTGCACGGCCAGCACATTGACCACCCAAGTGTCTTTGGGGAAGCGGCGGTTGCCCTCCGCCGGCACGAGGTTTTTTTGAAAGGAGACTTCGAGGCAAC
>DROJ01000066.1 GCA_011321935.1 Bacteroidota bacterium
TCCGCTAAAGCGGATGACAAAAGACAGCGGAGCCGGGCGAGCATTTTGTGCATTTACCTCGGCTGATTAAAAAGATGCCCTATTTGTTCAATATTAATTTTTCAGCGCCAAAGGAACATGAGCGAGTTTTTTTTTAAAAAAATAAATTTTCAAAAATGACCATACAATTGAATTTTGACAAAAACAACCAGCAGCGGCTAATTAAGTTGGTCGAATGGCTGCAAGACCTCGGAATAATCAAATCATATAAATTAGCTGATGCCCAGAATAGACTTGAATATTTTATAGCCAAAGACAGGTCTGGCACCTTGTCCCGTTTACTGCCAAATGAATTGGAAAATATAGTGCAAAAAGCAAAACAACGCCTGGCTGATTCCAATGTTAAAAATAGCGATGGCATGCTTTGCGTTGTGCTTGCGGCATTGCTATATGATGCAGAAATATTTTCGGCTGGCCAAGCGGCAGCCTTTGCAGGAATGGCCAAATCGGATTTTATCCGGCAATTGGGAAAATTCAAAGTATCATCTTTTGGGGAAACACCCGCCGATATTAGTGCATTATGAAAGCGGTCATTATTTCGGTGCATTGATCGTATTCGATGGCGCCACCAACAAAATAATCAAATGGGTAAAAAATTAAAATATATTCATGCCATCAAGAAATTTTTGAGGGACTATGCCAACATCCCCGACGATTCGGAAAACATACATTACGAAGTGGTTGCAGATAAGGAGAGCGGCAACTTTTGTTTAATCCGTTTTGGCGAAGATGAAGAACAATGGACGCACCATTGCGTTTTTCATTTTAAGCTCATAAATGACAAGGTCGTTGTCTTGCAGAATTGGACAGACCTGAAACTGGAAGAAGAATTGGCAGCATTGGGCATTGACCGCGCCGACATCAACCCGCAGCTTTACGAGTCACCCATTGCTGCTTGACCTGTCAAAATAATTGGCGTTTTTTTAATATGCCAATAAACAACTACCTTTGCCCCTCAATCAATATGAACCATTTTACAAACATAATTATCAGCATTATCATTACCGGGTTGCCCCGCAACTTGTGAGTGCTGATCCCGATGTAAAATCGGGACAAAAAGCCCCGACAAGTTGCCACTTGTCGGGGCTTTTTGTTTTTAGATAGAATTTGGGACTTTTGCCGCCTTGTTAAAAAAAGCATGAAACATGAAAATACCTGCATTTAACTTTTTAGAAGAAGAGGTCGCCAAACTTGATTTAGAAAAGATGGGTTTTTATCTGCTCACTTATCCAGCGTTTATAAATTTTTTCAAAAAGATAAACACTTTATCGAAAGAAGACGTATTGGTTGGATATGGTTTTACTTATTCATGGATGCCGACCATTCCAAAGAACATTGACAAAAGCCTTCTTGGAAGTTCCGCGAGCATATTAAATCAAGCAAAAGTAAATGGTGACCTTTCAGCAAACCAATTGGAAGAGCTAAAAAAAACATTTAACAATTCCATCGTTGGCGTCTCTAAGTTGCTCCATTTTATAAACCCAGAAAATTTTCCAATTTGGGACAGCAATGTGGCCCGGGCAGTTGGAGTTGCGAATCATAAAGTTAATTCAACCGCAGTTTATTGTGAATACAAAGCCACATGTCTGGGTTTTTCTAAAAAAGAAAATTTTAATACTCTTTTGAAAAAAATAAATAAAAAGCTAGAATCCGATGTGTCCGCTTTAAGAGCGTTGGAAATCCTTTTGTTTTCAATCGGCAAGGACAAAAAAAATAAAGCATAACAATCATGTACAAAGAATTTAAAAACCTCAACCTCCCGGAAATAGACAAACAAATGCTCGCCTTTTGGGAGCAGGAAAATATATTCAAAAAAAGCGTCGAGCAGCGGCCAAAGGACAACAGCTATGTCTTTTACGAAGGGCCGCCTTCGGCAAACGGCAAGCCCGGTATCCACCACGTAATGGCCCGCGCCATCAAAGACCTCGTGTGCCGCTATCATACCCTGAAAGGCCAACGCGTGGAGCGAAAAGGCGGCTGGGACACCCACGGCCTGCCCATCGAACTGAGCGTGGAAAAAGAACTCGGCATCACCAAAGAGGACATCGGCACCGACAAAATATCGGTGGACGGCTACAACCAAAAATGCAGGGAAACAGTGATGCGCTATAAAAGCGAATGGGACGACATCACCCGTAAAATGGGCTATTGGGTGGATCTCGAAAACCCGTACATCACTTATGAAAACGAGTACATCGAAAGCGTTTGGTGGCTCCTCAAAAGGCTTTACGACAAAGACCTTTTATATAAAGGATACACTATCCAGCCCTATTCGCCTGCCGCTGGCACCGGCCTTAGCACCCACGAACTGAACATGCCGGGCGCATACAAAGAGGTGTCGGACACAACGGTCGCCGCGCTTTTTAAAGTGACCAAAAACGAAAAATCGGACTTCCTTTTTGACAATGAAGAGGAGGACGTGCGCATCGCTGCATGGACGACCACCCCGTGGACCCTGCCCTCCAATACCGCCCTCACCGTGGGGCCAAAAATCAATTACGTAAAAATAAAAACCAATAACCCCTATACCCATGAACCGATGAGCGTCGTGCTGGCAGAGGCTTTGGTCGGCAAATGGTTCGGCGGAAAAAAACAGCCGGAAATTTTGGAACAAAAAGGCGGCATCAAAGGCACCGCCCTCGAAGGCATCAGGTACGAGCCGCTGTTCGATTTCGGCAACGAAATAGAACCCCTCCGCGGCAACGACGGCGAATTCCACACCGACGCCTTCCGCGTGCTGGTGGACAACTTCGTGACCACCGAGGACGGCACGGGCATCGTGCATACGGCCCCGAGCTTTGGTGCCGACGATATGAAAGTGGCCAAGGCCAACGGAATCGGCGCACTGACACTGGTGGACAAGCAGGGAAAATTCAAGTCCACCGCCGGTGAATTTTCCGGCAGGTATGTCAAAAATTATAAAGACGAAAAGGACTATCGGCCCGTTGACATTGACATCGTGATAAAACTGAAAACCGACAACAAAGCCCTCAACGCCGCCAAGTACGCCCACAACTACCCGCACTGCTGGCGCACCGACAAACCCGTGCTTTACTACCCGCTCGACAGTTGGTTCGTAAAAACTTCGGCCTGCAAAGAGCGGATGGTCGAACTCAACAAGACCATCAATTGGAAGCCCGCAAGCACGGGCGAGGGCCGCTTCGGCAAGTGGCTGGAAAACCTGCAGGACTGGAACCTCAGCCGCAGCAGGTATTGGGGCATCCCGCTACCGATATGGCGCACCAAAGATGGCGAACAGGAGCTGTGCATCGGCTCGCTCGACCATTTGCGAAGCGAAATAAATAAGGCAAACGAGGCGCTCGGCCTCGACCAAAAGGTGCCCAAAGACCTGCACCGGCCTTATATTGATGAAATAATATTGGTGAGCGAAAACGGGGAACGGATGGAACGCGAACTCGATTTGATTGATGTGTGGTTCGATAGTGGATCTATGCCTTACGCTCAATGGCATTACCCGTTCAGCCCCCCCCAGCCCCCCCAAAGGGGGGGGGAGCGCCCGCACCCGAAATACATGACCGCTAACCCGATGAGCTACGGCTTATTGAAAGAATATGCGGAAGGGATGCGGAAGAACCCGACGGAGGCAGAGAAGGTGTTGTGGGGGTGTTTGAGGGGGAAGAAGTTGGGGGGCTATAAGTTCAGGCAGCAGCATGTAATCGGGGATTATATTGCTGATTTTCTTTGTTTGCAGAAAAATTTGATTGTCGAGGTGGATGGGCGGATACACGAAAAACCGGAAATCAAAGTCGCCGACGAACAACGGACCGAATGGCTCAAACTTTACGGCTATCATGTACTCCGCATAAAAAACGAAGAAATCTTCCATCAAATAGAAGAAGTCCTCTCTAAAATAAAAACCAAACTAGACTCACTTCCCGACATGCCCAAAGGGGGCATAAAAAACCACGCCGCTGCCACCCTTTCCGAACCAGAAAACAAACCAAATGCTCCATCAGAAAAACCCAACGAGAGTGGAAAAGGTCATGGCAGGCTGGAAAAGCCCTCCCCCCTTGGGGAGGGTTGGGAGGGGCTTCCCGTCTCCAATTCAGAAAACAAACCAAATGCTCCATCAGCCATACCTACCGAAAACAGAAAAGGTCATGGCAGGCTGGAAAAGCCCTCCCCCCTTGGGGAGGGTTGGGAGGGGCTTTACCCCGCCGATTTTATCGCCGAAGGAGTGGATCAGACCCGTGGTTGGTTCTACACCCTGCATGCCATTGCCGTGATGGTCTTCGACAGTGTGGCCTATAAAAACGTCGTTTCCAACGGCCTCGTGCTGGACAAAAAAGGCAACAAAATGTCGAAGCGCCTCGGCAATGCCGCCGACCCTTTCGAGACCATCGGCAAATACGGCGCCGACGCCACCCGCTGGTACATGATCTCCAATTCGCAGCCCTGGGACAACCTCAAATTCGACCTCAAGGGCATCGGCGAAACGCAGCGCAAATTTTTTGGCACCCTGTTCCAGACCTATAAATTTTTCTCCCTTTACGCCAATATTGACAATTGGCAAATGGACGAGCAAAACGTGCTGCCAATGGACAAGCGCAGCGAACTCGACCGCTGGATCATCTCCAAATTGTACAGCCTCGTGGACGAGTACCGCAGGGCGATGGACGACTACGAACCGACCCGCGCCTGCCGCGCCGTCGAGGACTTTGTGGACAGCCACCTTTCCAATTGGTACGTGCGCCTGAGCCGCCGCCGTTTTTGGAAAGGCGATATGTCAACCGATAAGCGGGCGGCTTATGAGACGCTGTTTGAGTGCCTGATGGTGGTGGGGCAATTGAGTGCTTCGGTGGCGCCGTTTTTTGCCGACTGGCTGTATAAAAACTTGACCGATCCGATCCGCGAAAAGGCCATTGCCAACAATACACCGTTGCGGCATGAGTCGGTGCATTTGACCGATCTGGTAAACAGGGACGCAAGCAAAGTGGACAAGGCATTGGAGCAGCGCATGGATTATGCGCAGCGCATTTCTTCGCTTATTCTTTCGCTTCGCAAAAAAGAAAACATTCGCGTGCGCCAGCCATTGCAAAAAGTGATGCTGCCGGTATTGGACGAAAGTTTTATCCAACATGTGGAGGGGGTGAAAGACCTGATATTGGCGGAGGTGAACGTAAAAGAAATCGAATATATAACCGACACGGCGGGCGTCATTAAAAAGAAAATAAAACCGAACTTCAAAACGCTTGGCCGCCGCCTCGGAAGGAATATGAAAGACGCCGCAAAAATAATTTCCGCTTTTAGTCAGGACGATATATCGGCGCTGGAAAAATCGGGCAGCTATATATTGGAATTAAATGGCGAAAAACACGAACTGGCACTGGCCGATTTTGAAATCACGGCAGAGGATGTACCGGGTTTATTAGTGGCCACCGACGGCCCATTGACGGTCGCTTTGGATGTGACATTGACGGATGACCTGATTGCCGAAGGCACTGCCCGCGAACTGGTGAACCGCATCCAGAATATCCGTAAAAACAGCGATTTTAAAGTGACCGATAAAATTAATGTGCGCATTGAAAAGCACGATAAACTGACGGCGGCAGTGGAACTGTTCGGGGAATATATAAAAGGCGAAGTATTGGCCGATTCTTTATTGTTCGCCGAAGGCGTGGAAGGAGAAAAAGTGGAATTATTTGAAGATGTAGAGGTGGGGATCGAGGTGGGTTTGAGTTAATATTTCGCTGTCGTTAAAATATACAGGGGGCAAAATGGAAATTTCATTTTGCCCTTTTGTTTTGTATTTTTGGGCTATGATTTTAAAAGAATTCGCATATAAAAAAGACCGTGCTGCCCGCCAAAATGATCTTGAACTTGAAAAACTATCATTTTCTAAGTTAAACTTGATTGTTGGCAAAAATGCAAGCGGAAAGTCTAGGGTGCTAAATAGCATAATCGAATTTGCATATATAGTAACCCATTATTATGGCGCTGTACATGGGCAGTGGGCTGTCTCGTTCTTGGACAAAGACATTGAAATAAAATACCAATTGGAAATCGAAAATGGAAAAATCGTTAATGAAGCCATATTTGAAAACGGTAAACAACTACTGCAAAGGTCTCTGAAAACCACCAAAATTTACTCCGCTAAAAAGCAAGAGCATATTAAAATAAACCCTCCAAACGATAGGGTGATTTTCAGTAGTAGAGATACCCAAGAGTATCCCTATCTTGAAAAAATTGTTGAATGGGCCGAAAACACCTACCTTTTTAAATTTGGCGAATTCAATTCAAGGTCATCATTGAGCAATGAAATTGGTATCAAATCGCCATATACGCACAACTTGAATTATTTTATCAGCAAAGTCAATTTGACAAGTGACAAGGATGATGTGATTAAATTATTCAACAAGTTGGGTTATGAAATTTCAGATTTTTCACTGAACACTTCCAATAACAATAGTTTGGAGGTCAGGGAAAAAAGCCTGCGGTTAGAAATTGAGCAGGCAGACCTGTCTCAAGGAATGTTCAGGTCATTGGTGTTTCTGATTTTTCTAAAATACTTATTGAAAAACGAGAAGCAAGGAACGGTTATGATCGATGATTTGGGAGAAGGCCTAGATTATGAGAGAGTAGTTAAGCTGGGAAAAATCATAATAAAATTATTTAAGGATAGCAACTTTCAATTAATCGCCACTTCCAATGACAGTTTCTTAATGGATGTGGTCCCCATCGAATATTGGAATATACTAATCCGCGAAGGCAGTAAAGTAAAATGCCTGAATTACCAAAACAGCAAAGATATATTTGACGAGTTCAGATTCACTGGTCTAATACCATTCGACCTATTCTCCTCCGATTACCTGCTTAGCAAAACAGCATGAGAAAAACCGCCATATTTGTGGAAGGGCAAACCGAACTGATTTTTGTCAGGGAATACTTGTTGCGTTATTTCAATTGGCAAGTTGACATTTTATGCCGTAAGTTACTTTCGGATGGCAAAATGGAAAGTGCTGAGTTTGATTATTTATTACCCAATGCAGAACGGCATTATCAAATAATCAACGTAGGTGGAGATACGATAGTACTTCGAAGGCTGCTTCAACGGGAGAAGGCTTTGCTCAAAACAGGATATGATAAAATTATTGGCTTACGGGATATGTTTACCGAAATTTATGTTCAACTGTCCAAATCTATTGACCCTAAAGTAACCCAGCACATCATCGACACTTTCGATAAAACTATAAAAGCAAAAGCAGACAGTCCAGATAAAATCTCCTTCCATTTTGCCATCATGGAAACAGAAGCATGGCTGCTCGGCCTCCCGGAAGTTTTAAATAAGGTAAATAAAAAACTGGATGCCAAGTTGATGCTCAAAACAATTGGTTTCGATATAAAAAAAGACGACCCTGAAACGGCTTTTTTTCAACCTTCCAAATCATTGGGGCAATTGTTCGGGGCCGTCGGGGAATCATATAAAAAGAAAAAAAGGGACATCGAAAGAATCATGGGGCATTGCACCAAAACAGATATTGAGGAACTGCTCAACAAGCCCGTTTGCCAACAATTCAACCATTTCCATAACGCCGTCACCCATAATTGAACCCATATCACAATTTCCCCCCCAATGCCTCTTTCACTTTAAAATACTTCGTTTTTTCCGCCTGCGGCAAATCTTTATAATCAATGGACTCTATCCATCCGAGCGCCTTTTTGAGCAGGCGTTCGTCAACGGCCATTTTGTTCATCACACCTGCGTATTCGATATATAAAAGGTCGGGGTTTTCGTAATTGCCCAACAGGTTAAAATTGAGCATAGCGTCCACCACGGCGGCAAAGTCATAATAGTCGCCGTCTCGGTAATGTTGCGCCGCCAATGCGCGGGCAAACAGTTCGTTGCGGCGGGGCGACTCCAGATTACGGATCATTTCCAGCACTGCCTTTTCCTCCTCTTTATTCAATAGGCCCCAATTATTAAAATCCATGACCTGCTCGATATAAGTCTCCAATACCCGGTATATTTTTCCGTCCACTTCTTTTTGGCCGATAGCCTCGGCAATGGCGTTCCTGTTTTCCATCAATATTTTAAATTCACGGGAGGCCGGGTCTTTTAAAAAAGCATTGATGATGCCCCAATAAGCGGGGTCCATAAAATGGTCGGCAGTCATTAGTTTCAGGTAATCATCCACGATGCCTTTTTCTTTTTCGAGTTCGCCTGCCATGCGCAATGCTTTTAGGTAAGCGAATATCAGTTCCGAATTGCGCTCGCCGTTCCTGTACCTTTTTTGCAGGTCGGTATATGATTGCCCTGGCACATCGGCCAATTTGGAATAATCTAGAAATACAGTGCCCTCCGTATGTGCGCCCAATATGCGGTGTACCGCTTCGCCGCTGCCGGTGATAAATAAATAGGTCGGGAAAGCGCTGATGCCATATCTTTTTTTAAGGTCAATGCCCTCGCCTGCTTCCATATCGTATTTTACGTTGATGAATTTTTGGTTGAAATAATTGGCGACCCGCGCCTGGGTGAACACTTCTTTGTCCATTTTTTTACATGGCCTGCACCATTTGGTATATCCGTCCAAAAAAATAATCTTGCCCGTTTGCCGCGCCGAGGCCAATACTTCCGACCAAACAGGCGACTGTTGAAAGTCCACCCGGTCATACCTTATTTCTTGTGCATAAAGCATTGCCTGAAAAAAAATTATCGCTATGGTTAATCCTGGCTTATTGAAATCCATCATTGATTTGTTTTATTACCTTACTGATCAAGGGCAAAACTAAGGTTTATTACTTATAAGCCCCCGAACAGCTTTTGCATTTACCGTTTTATGGAATCGTGGGAATATCTAATCCTAGCAGGGCGGCATTGGCATTGGCCGCAGGTTGCATTTCTTTTTAGGGGACAGGTTATTTATTACCAACTCCATTAAAAGTATTTTTTCTGTCGTTATACTGAACCATTATAGGTTTTGTGCAAATTGAAAGCAGTTCTTTGTTCTTCAAATAAAAACGGTTTAAAAACGAAACCCAGTCCAGTGCATAAAGACATAAGCAATTAATAATTTGGATATAATTCAATAAATAATCACTTTTACATACATTTTATACAAAGAATTTTATATTTGCGGCGAGGATGAACCTATTGCGGTTTTTTGATGACGAAACAATTTATAAAGATAAATTTAAAATGAGCATTTGACATTAATGAAAGGGGCCACAGGCTTAAGCATTTTCAAAAAGCAATATCGTAAAACGAACCTTTTATTCTTTCCGGTAAATAGGCACGAATAAAGGGAAACAAGAAATTTAGGATATTCCGGTTCCTGCCATCTTTCAAAAAACACTTCCTCTTTTTTTCAACCAAAACGCAGGCCCATAAAATTGTTTTTTTTTACCGAGACGTGAGGTTTGAAAAATACAAAACAAACATTCGACCTGCCTTTTATATTTTAAACAGAAAAATCATTAAAGGCAGTTTTTTTGAGAAACAAACAAAATCAACAAAATGAGAAACAGCTTCAATAATAAAAACCAGGAAACAAATTCGCCGTCCATTAGTATAATTACGCCATATACAACCACAAAATTTATCACATTAATTTTTCATAAATAAAACAGCGGGAAAAAGGATTAGGAACAAAAAAAGTTTTGCTCCCAATATCCTGCATTAATTGAATCTAAAAAATGGAATTAGCACAATTAAAAGAAGCTCTTAAAAGAGCGAAAGAAGCCAGCAAAGCCGCAAAAGCCGCGCTGAAAGCTGAACAAAGAGCTATTAAAGCTAGGGTAAAAACTTTTCAGGCTGCCGTCAAAGCTGCTGAAAAGACCGTAGCCCAGGCAACTGCCGCCCTCAAAAAAGGCAAAGCAACTGCCGCCGCCGCACCTAAAAAAAGAGGGCGCAAGCCGGGGCCAAAACCAGGGCGCAAGCCGGGCCGCAAGCCAGGAAGGCCGGCAGCAGCCAAAAAGGAGGCGCCCAAGAAAAGGGGACGCAAACCGGGCAGGCCTGCCGCCGCCAAAAAAACAACGACCGGTGACGACCTCACAAGGGTAAAAGGAGTAGGCGAAAAAGTAGCCGAAATGCTGAAGGCAAACCGTATCACTTCTTTTAAAGCAATGGCCAGGACTAGCGTCGAGAGGTTCAAAGAACTGCTCAAAGAAAACAAGATGAGCCAGTTCCGCAACCCCACCAATTGGGCTGCCGATGCTGCCAAACTGATCGGCACAAAAGCACCTGCACCTGCACCTGCCAAAAAGAGGGGCCGTCCGGCCAAAGCTAAGACTGCCGCCGCCGCAAAGCCAAAAGGCAAACCGGGACGCCCAGCCAAAGCTAAAACAGCCGCTACCGCCGCTCCCAAGAAAAGAGGGCGCAAGCCAGGAAGGCCGGCCGCTACTAAAAAAGCAGATGCAGCACCAGCCGCACCAGCCAAAAAGAGAGGCCGTCCGGCCAAAGCTAAAACTGCCGCCGCCGCAAAGCCAAAAGGCAAACCGGGGCGCCCAGCCAAAGCTAAAACTGCCGCCGCCGCCGCTCCCAAGAAAAGAGGACGCAAGCCAGGAAGACCGGCCGCTCCCAAGCCACCAATGGTCGGCGATGACCTCACCAAGGTCACCGGAGTAGGCGAAAAAGTGGCCAACATGCTGAAAGCAAACGGCATCACTACTTTCAAGGCCATGTCCGAGGTCAGTTTCGACAAGTTCAAAGAACTGCTCAAAGCCAACAAAATGAGCCAGTTCCGCAACCCGACCAATTGGGCAAAACTCGCCAAAGAATTGATCGAAGATTGATACGAAAAAACAGCAGGACGAAAGGGCCGTCGGCTATTGCAGCCACGGCCCTTTTTCTGTTGCCCCAAGAGGCATGCTTATTTTCTAGTCCCGCAGGGACGGCATATCATAGCGAGGGGTGTAAACCCCTCTCGAAAACAGACGGTGCCGCTCCATTTTTCGAGGGGTTTACACCCCTCGCTATGATATGCCGTCCCTGCGGGACTAGAAAATAAGCACCGCCCCTTGCCCCCTCCATTTTACTTTTATTCCCTACCTTGCGCCCCGTATCTATGAGCAAACCGATCTCCGAATGAAGACCTCCATCCACATCGCTATCGTTCAGGAAAGGCCCGTCTATCTCAACCTCGGCCTGAGCCTCCAAAAATTGGAAATACTGGTAAAAGAAGCCGCCGCCAACAATGCCGAACTCATTGTCTTCGGCGAAACATGGCTCTGCGGCTACCCCGCTTGGCTCGACCACTGCCCCAATGTGGCGCTGTGGAACCACGAACCCACCAAACAGGTATTCGCCCGCATGTTGCAAAACGGCGTCACCGTGCCCGGTAAAGCGACCAAACTGATTGCAGGACTGGCAAAGGCACACAAAGTGGTCATCGGTATCGGCATCAACGAAAAAGTAACAGGAGGCCCCGGCAGCGGAACGCTTTACAACTCCTTCCTCCTCTTCGATGCCGATGGAAAACTCGCCGTCCACCACCGCAAACTGATGCCCACTTTCACCGAAAAGCTGCTCTACGGCCTCGGCGACGCCCGCGGCCTGCGCTCGGCCAACACGGTGTTGGGCAAAATCAGCGGGCTTATTTGTTGGGAACATTTCATGCCCCTCTCCCGGCAGGCACTCCACAACAGCGGCGAGTTTATCCACCTCGCCCTCTGGCCGATGGTACACGAAATGCACCAAGTCGCCTGCCGGCAATATGCTTTCGAGGGCCGCTGCTTTGTCGTCGCCGCCGGGCAGATGATGCAGGCCAAAGACTTCCCGCCCGAACTAGAACTTCCCGGACACCTCAAAAACGACCCGGACGAATGGGTGCTCAACGGCGGATCTTGCGTCATCGCGCCCGATGGCTTTTATGACCTCAAACCACAATTTTATAAAGAGAAGATTATTTATCATACCATGGACGACCTCGACCACGTATTGCGGGAGCGCATGACTTTGGATACTTCCGGGCATTATCAGCGCCCGGATATATTTGAATTGAAAATCAAAGGAAAATAAACAAGCCCGTTTTTTTGCGCCCAATATCTCCTCCCGGCCCAAGCAATGCCTACATGCCCTTCCAAGAGCGGGGGAATTTATTCCCCCGCCATATACCACACCATGGACGACCCCGGCCATGTACTGCGCGAACGAATGACCCTCGATACTTCCGGGCATTATCAGCGCCCGGATATATTTGAATTGAAAATCAAAGGAAAATAAACAAGCCCGTTTTTTTGCGCCCAATATCTCCTCCCGGCCCAAGCAATGCCTACATGCCCTTCCAA
>DROJ01000067.1 GCA_011321935.1 Bacteroidota bacterium
AGAATCAGAAATCATTTCAGAGCAAATGAAATTATTGATGCTTTTTCTGAAATGAAAAAATTTGCTGATTTAGCGAAAAATTTCCAAATTGAAGATGAAATTACATGTTTATTGAGGCGATATAATCAATTGATAAAAACTTATGATGACGGAGGGATTACTTATGAAGATCAAGAGGTTAAGATCAACAAAATAATAAGGGCTAGTCTAAAATTATTTAGAGGTATAGAAGAAAAACAGAAAAGAGATTTATTCGAAAAAAAGTCAAAAAAAAATAACAAATATGTAGAAAACGATTTTCTGGGAATTGTAAAAACTGCAATAATAATTATTGAATTAGAAAAAATAAAAGAAAAGTACTTTTTGTGCAACAAAGATGATTGGGAAAGAAAAGAGGAACTGTTAAGGAGTTTACGAAAATATATAAGTCATAATTCAATAGAGTTAGCATTCGAGGTCTATCTATTTCTGTCAGATATTGCAACAAGTATACGAGGTGGTGAAACACCTGATATTGCGTATTTGATTTATTCTTTGACAACGGAATTTTTACCATTTTCATTTTTTGAAAAAGAAAGAGAAAAGGTTGAAAATATAGCAAAAATGGGGATACAGGTTGGATTCGAGTTAGCATATTATTCATATATTTATCTTGAAGATTTAGAGGTAGGTTCTCAAGGGCTTCGTATTCTTAAATGGATTTATCAAATGGCAAAAAGACTAAAAAACGATATGCTAACTAAAGAGGTGATTCAAACATTTGATAAATTAAACGATACTTTGTGTCGGCCAGAAAGAAATGATTTGGAACTTGCAAAAGAAGTACTAAATGAATATAGAAAGATATTGGATAAGCCGACTATGTCTATTCCATGGGATTTTCCGAAACATCTTGTGAAATACGTCTAATTATCTTTGTTCAATAAAAATCATAACCAAAAAAATAAATAAAAAAATGGCAAAAAAATACATCGACATCCCCACCTTAAAATTCCAACTCTACAACGTCCACGACCTGCAATCCATCCTGTCCTCCGACTACTTCGGCGAGCACGATGAAGAAACCATCAACCTCTTCCTCGAATCCATAAAAGACTTCTCCGATCAGGAACTCTACCCGGTATTTACCGAAATGGACACCCAGCCCGCCTACTTCAAGGACGGGCAAATAATGGTACATCCCGTCGTCGGCACCGTCATGAAAAAGGGCGGCGAAATGGGCATTATTGCCAGCCCCGTGGCGATGGAACATGGCGGACTGCAACTGCCATTGGCCGTCCACACCACGGCCTACGCCATCATGGAAGCCGCCAACAACCACTTGCTCGGCTACCCCGGGCTGACCCTCGGATCGGCGGAACTCATCCTCTCTTTCGGCAGCGACGAACTCAAAGAAACCTATTGCCCCCGCATGTTGTCCGGCGAATGGGCAGGTACCATGTGCCTCACCGAACCGCAGGCCGGCAGTTCCCTTTCCGACGTGGCCACCACCGCCTCGCCGCAGGCCGATGGCAGCTATAAAATAAAAGGCCAGAAAATATTCATCTCCGGCGGCGACCATCAATTTTCCGATAATTTTGTCCATCTCGTGTTGGCGAGGATCGACGGAGCGCCCGCTGGTACAAAAGGGATTTCTCTTTTTGTGGTGCCAAAAAACCGCATCAAGGACGACGGCTCGCTGGAGTTCAACGACGTGATAACGGCAGGCGATTTCCAGAAAATGGGGCAGCGCGGCTACTGCACCGCCCACCTCATTTTTGGCGAAAGCGACGACTGCCGGGGATGGCTCGTCGGCGAGCCGCACCGTGGCCTGAAGTACATGTTCCAGATGATGAACGGCGCCAGAATCGCCGTCGGACGGGGGGCTGCCGCTATCGCAATGGCTGCTTACCACGCCTCTTTGGAGTATGCCAACGAGCGCCCGCAAGGCAGGAAAATAGGGGGTTCTGGCAAAAAAGATGCGACCTCCGAGCAGACCCTCATCGTCAATCACCCCGACGTGCGGCGCATGTTGTTGCTGCAAAAAGCACTGTCGGAAGGCGGCATGAGCATCGTCATGCAGGGCGCACATTACCATGATAAAATGGCCTCGGCGACCGACCCAAAAGAGAAAGAAAAATACCACCTGCTGCTGGAAATGATGACGCCCATCGTCAAAACTTTCCCTTCGGAAAAAGGCATCACCTCGACCAATAACGGTGTGCAGGTGCTCGGCGGCTATGGCTTCTGCTCGGAATATATTTTACAGCAATACCTCCGCGACATGCGCATTTTTGCCATTTACGAGGGCACCACGGGCATCCAATCGCTCGACCTTTTGGGACGCAAAATGATGATGCAGGGCGGCAAGGGCGCACACCTTTTGGCGCAGGAAATAAACGCCACCATCATGGCCGCCACTGCCTACGACGAACTGAAACCATATGCCAAAGAACTCGGCGTCAACCTGAAACGCATCGCCGAAGTGATGGAATATTTGGGTGCATTTGCCCAAAAAGGCGACTTCGAACGCTTCCTTTCCGATGCTACTGTTTTCATGGATTTTATGGGCACCATCGTCGGCGGCTGGCAATGGCTCAAAATGGCCACCGCTGCCAAAGAGGCTTTGGTGATGGGCAACACTACTTACGATGCTGTTTTTTACGAAAGTAAAATACACACCATGAAATTTTATTTTAAATATGAAATGCAAAAAACACCGGGCATGGCGGAGATATTAACGGACGATGAGGTGCTGACGGTGGCGAAGGGGGAGGAGGTGATTGTTTGAATTATGAATTATGAATTATGAATTGTGAATTATGAGTTGTGAATTATGAGTTGTACTTTGGGCACTCATAATTCATAACTCACAATTCATAATTTAAAATCAGGCAAATCATGCAACCAACTAGACTATTCGACTACATATACCAGCAAAAAAACCAGCACCCTTTAGAAAAATCATTGGGCCGGAAAGACGCCAAAGGCAATTGGGTTTTTTACAGCACCGATGAAATAATAGACATGGCCGAACGCGCCGCTTCCGGCCTTATAGATTTGGGTCTGCAAAAGGGCGACCGCGTTGCCATAGCTGCCTATAAAAACCGGCCGGAATGGGTCATCATGGATTTAGCTGCGCAAATGGCGGGCATGGTTTCCGTGCCTTTATATCCGACCATCAGCCCGCGGGAATATGAATATGTTTTGAATAATTCAGAAAGTAAATTGGCATTTTGCGGGGCGCGGGATTTATATGATAAATTAATAAAAGCGCAGCCAAATGTACCCACTTTGCAGGGCGTCTATACTTTCGATAAACAAGAGGGCAAGCCCTATTGGCAATCTATGTTTTCTGAAAAAAACAAAGACGAAGTTGAAAAAATAAAATCGGGGATAAAGCCCGGTGAATTGGCCACGCTTATATATACTTCCGGCACTACGGGCAACCCAAAAGGGGTGATGTTGTCGCACACCAATTTGGGGCATGTGGTAAAGGAAACTTCGGATATGATGCCGATAAATGCAGGCGACAATGTATTGAGTTTTTTGCCCCTTTGCCATGTTTTTGAGCGGGCTGCTATATATTGTTATATTAATAAAAATGTTTCCGTCCATTTTACCGGCACCGATAATTTGGGCGGCCCCAAAGGAGATATGGCAGATGTAAAACCTGTATTCTTTACCACCGTTCCGCGCTTATTGGAAAAAGTATATGAGGCCATATATAATAAGGGACTGCAATTAACGGGCACCAGTAAAAAATTGTTTTTCTGGGCACTCGGCCTTACCGATAAATATGAATTGGATAAAAAACCGGGCGGCATAGATGGCCTCCGTTGGAAGCTCGCCGATAAATTGATTTTCAGTAAATGGCGCGCCGCACTCGGCGGCAATATACGCGGTATTGTAACGGGGGCTGCACCTTGTTCATTTAAAATATTGCAAGTATTTAATGCCGCCGGGATTCCCGTCCGGGAAGGATATGGACTCACCGAAACTTCCCCAACATTGACGGTAAATACTTTTGATAAAAACGGCGCAAAACTCGGAACGGTCGGTCGTATATTAAGTGGTGTGGAAATAAAAATTGACCGCTCCGACGGTGACTATCGGGAAGGGGAAGGGGAAATATTGGCCAAAGGCCCGAACGTGATGATGGGCTATTATAACAACCCCGAAGCCAATGCAAAAGTATTTAAAGAAATAGATGGAGAACGCTGGTTCTGCACGGGCGATATTGGAAAATTCGTGACCGGCCCCGGCGGCAATAAATTCCTGAAAATAACCGACCGCAAAAAAGAACTGTTAAAAACTTCCGGCGGAAAATATGTCGCCCCCGCACCTATTGAAAACCGTTTTAAAGAAAGTTTTTTAATTGAACAAATGATGGTGGTCGGCGACAAAAAGAAATTTGTTTCCGCATTGATTGTTCCCTCCGAACCGGCACTGAAAAGTTGGTGCGAAGAAAACGGGGTGGAGTGGAGCGATCTCCAATCTATTTGCAAACACGAAAAAGTATGTGAGTGCTATCAAGAAATAATCAATAAATACAACCCGGATTTTTCCCATATAGAACAGATCAAAAAATTCGCCTTGATTTCCAAACAATGGCTGCCCATCCACGAAGACGGCGCCGATGCGGAATTGACGCCGACGCTTAAATTAAAGCGGCGGGTGATCACGGAGAAATTTAAATCGGATATTGACCAAATGTATGGAGGATAAAATGGTGTAATGGTTTAACGGTTTATAGCCTGCCTGCCGGCAGGCAGGGTTTAACGGGCGATGGTGCTTTGGTAACTAGCATTGCTTATAAAATCGGTTTAATGGTTTAATGGTTTAATGGTTTAATGGTTTATAGGTCTAACGGGCGACGGTGTTTTGGTATTTAAACCGACAAACCTGTGAACCAATAAACCAATTATCCATTATGCCACAAAACCAATAATTATGGGAAACTTTAGAAAACTTCGAGTTTGGGAATTGGCTAAGAACTTAGCTGTTGAAATTTACAGAATGACAATTGATACAGATCGGTTGTCAAAAGATTACAGGTTGAAAAGCCAAATGTCGGCAGCAGCAGTATCTATTTCATCAAATATTGCAGAAGGGGATGAATTGGATAGCAACAAACAAAGCATCCGTCATTTTTACATCGCAAAAGGTTCGACAGCAGAATTATTGACACAAATAATTATTACTGCCGAAATTGGCTATATTGATAAAACAAAAGCAAATCAACTAATCGGCAAATGTGAATACGTTTCAAGTATGCTGAACAAGTTGATAATAGCAAGAAAAG
>DROJ01000068.1 GCA_011321935.1 Bacteroidota bacterium
GAGAGAGAAAATTGATTTCCATGAATTATTAAAAACCATTTCCCGCAAAGCATTAAAAGAAGCGATTGAAAAACAAAAGCAAAATAAAATGGGTTGGTTTGGTGGAAAAATATCATTCGAAGTTGATGGAGCACTTGATATCGCTGGAAAATTAATGAAGCCAAATAATGATGAAATAAAAAAACGAGAGCATTAATTGATGAAAAATTAGCGGATATTCCCGATATTTTTAGAAAAGAATTAAACGAAACATCGGAGCGTATTTTATTGAATTTATATGGAGAGATGAGCAATTTGGAATTAAATATAGAACAGGTAAATGATTTAATAAAAACAGTTGATAAAGGTGTCAATGAAGTTTTTGGAAAACAGCCAACGGAAGAAAGTTTATTGCGCGCATTACAAGAAATGGCCAAAATAAACAAAGCCGATAATAAATTGGAATTAAAAGAAAAACTAAAAGTGAGTTTGTGGATTATACCGACTATATTGAAATATGAAAAAGAATTGTCGGGGGATATATTTAAGGATTTGAAAAGGCGGTGGAAAGAGGGCGGGTTTAGGAAATTGTTTGTGGAATGAACGATGCCCTTCCGAAAGCGGGGGGAATAAATTCCCCCTCTTTTGGAAGGGCAAGGAGATGGCTCTATCTTTTATCGTAAAGTTTTGTAACTATTTGAAAACAGGTCAGGCACCAATTTATGGCCATTAATAAAACCTCGAATATCCATGTCTCCCTTCTTGCCCTTCCGAAAGAGGGGGAATTTATTCCCCCTCTCAAAAATATTTATAAAAATGAAATACGAAAAAATATATCAAAAACTGAAAAAGAAATACACGGACGAGGAGATCGCTGACTCCATGCTGATCCCTGCCGATTTGACGGAAAGCGAAAAAGGGGCAGCCGATGAAGAAATCAAAAAGCTGCGTTTTGAAATGTTGCGCAACATGACCACCGAAGACCAGATACTTTCGGATGTCATGCGCCTGAGGTTCCAGATCGAAAACTATTTGAAAAAAGAGCCTTTTTCTTTTGGTAAAACTTTTGGCCAGTTTCTGGGCGAATACATCCGGGTCACAAAAAAATCAAAAAAGGAAATGGCCGAAGACCTCTCCGTCCACTACACCAAACTGAGCCGCCTGCTCAATGACAAAGAAGAACCCAACATCGGCCTCGCCTACCGTTTGGGCAAACATTCCGGCAATCTGATAGCTGCCCTCCTTTGGTGGAAATTGATGGTAAAAAAACAGGAGTTCATAATTTCGGAAGATGATGGGACGAGGCTAAAAGAGGAAAGAAAGGTGAGGAATGCGTTGAGGGCGTGAAGACGGTGGACGACGGACGGTGGACGGGCGTGGGGGGAATAAATTCCCCCGCTTTCGGAAGGGCATCGTTCGTTTCTATCAAGTATAATCACTTGTCCGCAGCTTCGCAATTTCGTTCGGATGCCGGGAACTATGAATAACGGCAAGAAATATAAGTTTTGTTTTCAGGACTTTGTAAATGATTTTGTACCGTTTTTTATAAATCCTGCGGCGGTACCAGTTTCGTTTGGTGGGGAGGTAGCGTTCGGGAGGGTTGGCAGTAGGACTGTTCCTTATTTTCTCCAAAACAGGATCAATGTCGTCAACAAAGGACATTGCATTTTGAGGAGATGATCCAGAAATATAATTGCTGATTTCATTGATAGATTGGTGGAAAGCCTTTTTATAAAGAATATTTCGTTTTGAGTTCATTTCTCATAGCGTTTAGTTGGTTCATAAATTCTTCGTGGGTCAAGTATTCAGAGCGTTCCGCGTCATAAATTTTCCGCCGGAACTCCCCCAAAGTCATCCCATGTTCTGGGACGTAATCATCTAAGCTTTGGTCATCATCAAACTGCTTGTTCCATTCTTCAAAGGACAGTTCGTTGGCGTCAAATTCCTCCTCCTCTTCCTCATTCTGTTTCACATGTCCATTGTTTAAGACATCTTGAACCAAGCCTTTAATCTGTTCCAAAAGTTCGGGCTGCTGTATTTGCAGGATGGCCTGTATTAAATCGAGTTTTAAATTTTGTGCCGACATGGTTGTTAATTTTTTTCAAAAATACGGTTTTTTTGTAAAACCTAATTTGGTAAAATACTGGGAAAGGGGTGGGGTAGTTTATTCCCCTTCATTATTTTGTTGTAAAATATTTGAGAACAGGCTGCTTCGGATGTTTGCCGCCATGATAAAACCTCGGCTATCTATGTCCGTCTCCGTGCCCTTCCAAAAGAGAGGGCGGGGGAATAAATTCCCCCGCTATCGGAAGGGCACGGAGACGGCTCATTATATTGTTGTAAAATATTCGAAAATAGCTTGTTTCGATTGTTTGCCGCCATGATAAAACCTCGGCTATCTATGTCCGTCTCCGTGCCCTTTCAAGAGAGGGGGAATTTATTCCCCCTCGGATGTTTGCCGCCATGATAAAACCTCGGCTATATATGTCCGTCTCCATGCCCTTTCAAGAGAGGGGGAATTTATTCCCCCTCCTCGGATGTTTGCCGCCATGATAAAACCCCGGCTATCTATGCCCGTCTCCGTGCCCTTCCAACAGAGGGGGAATTTATTCCCCCTCTCTCTCGGCTACACCACCTCCCCCAAATACGCCTTCGGCCCCTTCCCAAAGCGCTCCTTAAATTTCTTCGTGAAATAAGAAGCGCTCTCGATACCGATCTCGTAGCGCACCTCTGCCACCGAGCGGAACTGCCCGTTTTCCAGCAGTTGCCGCGCCTTTTGCAGCCGCATTTCGAGGATGAACTTCACGGGCGAAAGCCCCGTCAACTTGCCGAATACCCGGGACAAATGCCGGGGGCTATAGCCCAGTTTTTTGGCCAGCACTTCCACCGAAAACTGCGGGTCGTCCATCTTTTCCGAAACCAGCTTTTCGGCATTTTTCAATAAAATTTCGTCGGCGTTCAGTTCCTCGGACAGGGTAGGGGCTTCCTTTTCAAATTCTTCCCGTTGCGCCTTGTTCGTCAGTAGGTTATGAATCCTTGCTTCCAGTTCCGTCAGGCTGAACGGCTTGGTGATGTAGTCGTCCACACCGAGGCGGAAGCCTTTCAGCTTGTCCGATTCGAGGGTTCTTGCGGTGAGCAGGATGAACGGTATTTGCCGCCACGCCGGGTTTTTGTTCACCTTTTCGCGGAAGGAGAAGCCGTCCATGTTGGGCATCATCACGTCGGAGGTGATGAGGTCGAAAGCCCCCCCCGGCCCCCCCAAAGGGGGGGGGTAAGTCCTGTCTTGGTTTTTGTGGGAAGGGGAGTAGTGTTCCTTCCGGCCTCCGCCGGAAAGGTTGGATAGCAGCTTTAAGGCGGCCTCTCCATCGGGTGCCACCGTGCAGTCATATTTTTTGGAAAGGGCATTTTTCAGGTACTCCGCCATGTCGGCATTGTCTTCCACAATGAGTATACGGGGCTGTTTTCCATTGGGCAAATTAAAGCTAACAGGCTTGTTAAGAACTAAGGCATCTTGAATAGGAGCAACCGGATTTTCAGGTTCAACTCCGGAATGGACTGAAGACTGCGGCCCCGATGTTAATTCGGGATTTCCGCTGCGCTCCAAACTGCCGACCGATGACTGAACAGGCAAGGTCAGGGCAAATGTGCTGCCTTTTCCAAACGTACTTTCTGCTGTCAGGTCACCGCCGAGCAGATTGGCCAATTGCTTGGCAAGGGCGAGGCCGATGCCCGTGCCGCCAGCCCCCGTGGTACTGCCATTGTTTTTTTTGCTCTGAAAAAAGCGGTCGAAGACGTGGGGCAGGTCGTCGGGATGGATGCCGGTGCCTGTATCGGAAATGGTCAGGCTCAGACTTTCCAAGTTTTTAAAACTTGGAAAGTCTTTGCTTAGCCCTCCGGCCAGTGCCACCCTGCCACCTTTCGGGGTGAATTTCAAAGCATTGGAAACCAGATTATTGATTATCTTTTCAAATTTAGAAATGTCCAATTTTATCAAAAAACCTTCCGGCAGGTTCACGTCAAAAACCAGTTCGACCCCTTTTAAATCAGCGCCCGATTGGAAGGAAAAGAAAATACGGCGGAGCAGCGGGAGGAGTTCAGCTTCGGACTGTTCTATTTCCAAGTTCCCCGATTCGAGCCTTGCGAGGTCGAGTATTTCATTGACCAGTTTTAGCAGTTGTTGGCTGTTTCGGTGGGCGAGTTGAAGGCTGGGTTTCAGGTTGAACTGCTTCAGTTGTTTGATGGCCTCTTCCAGCGGGCTGATGATGAGAGTTAACGGGGTGCGGAGGTCATGGGAAATATTGGTAAAAAACTGGGACTTGGCGAGGTCGAGTTCCCGCAGTTTTTCCGTTTCGAGGAGTTCCACTTCGAGCGCCATTTCGGCCTCTTTTTTCTTTTGTCTTTGTTGGAAATTCCGAAAGAGGAAGAGGCCGGATATCAGTGCCAGCGCCAAAAGGCTGCCAAGCAGGATGAGGTTGCGCTGGTTCTTTTGCTGGGCGAGTTCGAGTTCTTTTTGGGCGAGTTCTTTTTCTTTTTGTTCGCTCTGGTAACGGGCGTTGCTTTCGGCGATTTGCTCCGTCATTTTTTCATAAAAAGTAGAGTCCTTGTACTGGAGGTTCAATTGCAAAAACGGGTATGCTTTCGCAAAATCGCCCATTTGTTCGTATGCCTTGGCCAGTGCGGCGCTGGCATCCCGGATATTGGGCTGGAGGGGTATTTTTTTTGCCAAAAGCAATGCTTCGTTCAAGGGGGCAACGGCTTTTCCGGGCATGTTTTGCACAAGGTACAACCTACCGATTTCGAGTATAATGTCGGCCACTCCCCCCAGGGAATTACTGCAGCGGTGGATGTCGAGTGCTTTGTTGAAATGGGCAAGCGAGTTGCTGAAATCCTTTTTGTCGCGGTAGGCCAGCCCGAGGTCAAAATGCGTCCATCCGGCATTCACGAGGTCGTTTTCTTCTTCAAAAATGACCAGTGCCTGTTGGTAATGGCCGAGTGCTTCGCCGGGGGTTTCGGCGACCCTTCCGAGTCTTCGCAGCACCCTTGCCATGCCCCTTTTATCATTTTGGGAACGATAGATTTCCAGTGCCTTTTCGAGAAATTCCTTGCCCTGCGCTTTCTCCAGCCAATTGAAATAAATAATAAAATAGCCCATTTCATTATAAAGGTTGGCCTGTAAAATTGCCCGGCCTCCATTGCCTTCCAGCAGCTGCTGTGCCGATTGCAGGGCACCCCAGGCCAAGGGAGCTTCCCCGGTGGCGCAAAGGATGGAATGTTCAAGCAATAAAGCGTTGAAGTGCAGCTCCAAATCCCCGGTGGCCTGCGCTATGGCAGGCCGGATGTATTCCTTTGCCTTCCAGGGTTTGCCGAGGTGGTAGTAAGCATTGGCCACGGCCATGCCGCATTTGGCCGAGGCCTGTTTGTTTTCTTCTTCAGTGGCGCGTTGGAGGCAGGCCAGGCCAAGTTCCACCGCTATCTCCGGCTCATTAAAAACTGCTGTCCGTACATGGTTTACGAGCGAGTCCAAAGGAACCGGGGCGTCCTTTCCTGACTGGGCATGGGCAGGGGCAGCCAGCCAGTTGCACAGAAGAAGGAAGAGGTATTTCCAGTTTTGATTTTTCATAAAGTGCTGATGGTCAATGGGGAGTGGCCAGCAGGCAGCACAGCATGTCCGAAATGAGCAAAAACTTGTCCTGAATGAGCGCCGTCAATAAAGCATCTGCCCCTCACCTTTGTGTCCACCTCCAATTTCTATTTTATAAAAAAAATCTTACGAAAGCAAAGCGGTAAAGTTATGACAATTGCTGCTCCGGTCCTTTCAGCAGGCACTTCCCCTATAAACAACAAAAGTCCAAATGAGGCGGCATTGCCCATGCCGGGCAGTGCTGCTGTTTTTTTTGAAAATAAAATACGCCAGTCATGAAAATCTACATCCTGCTTTTTGCCTCTTTTTTATTGTTAAATGGCCTGTCTGCACAGCGGGAGCATTATTGCCACACCCCCGAGGGCAAGGTCAAACTACAAGTTTCCACTGATTATTTTTTGGTAAAATTCAAAACCGGGACCAGTCCGGCGGCCCGGCAGTCCATTCTGGAAAAACTGCCCGGCATGGATGCCCCAGCGAAAGGGCGGCTCACCGAGTGGCAGGGCTTTTCTTTTTTTGAAATGCCGGATGGAGTAGATGAAACGAGGGTGGAAAACTGGCTGGAAAAACTGAGCACCGATGCCGCCGTCGAATTTGCCCACCCCTTTTTCGAAATCCGGGAAGGGGTCAGGCAGTCGTATTCCGCCGATTTTGTGGTCGGGCTGAAAAACGCGGGCGATGTGGAAACACTGCGGGATTTTGCGAAAGCAAACCAAATGGAAGTCATCGAGCAGTACCCATATGACCCCCGCCAATGGATGCTCCGGGCAACCGGGAGGCAGCCCGATGCCCTCGCCGCCGCCAACCTTTTTGCCGAAAGCGGTCTGTTCGACTATGCCGAAGCGGACTTCCTCACCATGGCCGAAAACCACGGCGTGTTTTCCACCCTGCCCCCCACCGGGGAACTTTCCCCCACCGGGGAAGTGCCGCCCACCGGGGAACTGCCACCGCCGCCCCCGGTCAATGACCCCGACTACCCCGAACAATGGCAGCACAACAATGACGGCGACTATTGCTTCATCCCCCAATTTACCCTCGTGGATGCCGACATGGACACCGACTCGGCGTGGCTCATCACGACGGGGCGGGCGGAAATCAAAATCGCCGTCATCGACAATGGGGTGGACTCCATGGACACCGAACTGAACCTGCTCCAAGGCTACAATGCGTACAGCAATGACCCTTTCCATACCATGAGCGCCGGGGGGCATGGAACCCCCGTGGCATGGATGGCGGCGGCCAAAGGGAACAATGGCGTGTGCGTGGCGGGCGTGGCCTATGATTGCAGTGTGGTGCCGGTGAAAGTCGCCGACCCATATGCCCTGGAAAGCAATTTCAGCGTCTGTATTTCTTCCGCCGTCGTGCGGGGTTTTGACTGGGCATGGCAGGATGCCGGGGCCGATGTGCTGACCAATTCATATGGCCTCGGCACGGTGTCCGCTTTTGTGGACAATGCCATTGACCGGGCCGTCACCAAAGGCCGGGGCGGGCTGGGCTGCCCGGTGTTTTTTTCCGTGGGAAACGACAATGATTCCACCATTGCCTATCCGGCCTCGAATGCACAGGTGATTGCCGTGGGTGCTTCCAGCCCCTGCGATGAGCGGAAATACACCTCCTCCTGTGACGGCGAAAACTGGGGGTCGAACTATGGCACCGGCATGGATGTGCTCGCCCCCGGTGTTTTGATTCCACTGTGCAATGTGCTCAATTGCAATACCCCGCTCATCCAAAGAACCTTCGGCGGCACCTCCGCCTCCTGCCCGATGGCGGCGGGGATTGCCGCACTTATTTTGTCCAAAAACCCCTCCCTCACGGGGGCACAGGCGCGGCAATACCTCGAAAGCAATTGTGATAAAATAAACAATGCCACCTATACCAATGTGCCCGGTCAGCCCAATGGAACCTGGCATTCCAATTATGGATATGGCCGGGTGAATGCCCATGCCGCCGTGGCCGCCGTGCCCGCCCCGGACACCACCGATGTCGGCATCAGCCTCATCAATTTGCCGGCCTGTGGCTTTTCGGCCACCACCCCCATCACCGTCACCATCGACAATTATGGGAGCGCCGCCGCCGCCAATATCCCACTGGAATACCGCCTCAAATTCAATGGCGGAAATTTCGGGGCATGGACTTCGGCGGGCACCCATGCGGCGAGCATCGCAGGTTTTGGCGAATCCACTTTTACCTTTAATATAAATGCCGCCGCCACGGGCGATTATACCCTCGAGGTACGGACGCAATTGTCCGGCGATTCCGGCGCGGCGAACGATGGCCACAGCCGTGATTTTTCCAACCGTACCATTTCCACCTTTCCGTACAATGAAGGTTTTGAAAACAACAATGGAAACTGGGAAGGCAATACCACCTCGCTGTGGGAATGGGGCACGCCGACCAAAGACTGGATACGCACGGCGGCCACGGGCACGAAAGGATGGTTCACCAAACTGAGCGGAAATTACCCCGACAACATGTGCTGTGCATGGGTGACGAGTCCCTGTTTCGATTTTTCGGGTTTTACCCAAGACCCCATCCTCGCGTTCAATTTGATTTATCAGACCCAGCCCCGATTGAGCGGCACTTTGATGGATTATGCCTGGGCGGAAATCAGTTCCGACGGCGGCATCACTTGGTCAAAACTGGGGGCACAATTTGACGGCACCAATTGGTACAATGACACCGTGGGCTGGATGGGCGTGACCCAAAACGGCCCGAACGTCTGGCTGCCCGCGGTCATCGAACTGAACGGCATGGCGGGCAAATCGGCAGTCCGTTTGCGCTTTCAAATGAAAAGCCAGTTGACGAGGGAGTTCGAAGGCTTCGGTTTCGACGATGTTTCCATTTTCCAGCCTCCGGCAAATGATGCCAAAATGCTCAGTATAAACCGGCCGGACAGCCATTGCAGTTTGGGAGTGGAAACAGTGGAAGTGGGCATCCAAAACCTCGGCCACACGAACATCCTCACCTGCCCCGTGGAGTACCGGGTGAATGGCGGGGCATGGGTTTCGGCAGGCATGTACAATGGAAATATTTTCCCCGGAACGGTTGATTTTTTCACTTTCAATTATGATTTTTCCGCCCCCGGAAACTATGCCCTCGAAGTGCGCACCCAACTGCCAAGCGATGCCGATGCGACCAATGACATGGCCGCCAAAACCATTTCCCATTACGCGGCCATTGATA
>DROJ01000069.1 GCA_011321935.1 Bacteroidota bacterium
GATAGGCAGAAACATGTTTATCTGATTTCCAAGCACTCAAGCCCCCGTCTCCGCTGCTTTGTCATCCGCCTTTAGGCGGATGACAAAGCAGCGGAGACGGGGGCTTGGCTTAAGTGCTTAAAATCACGTCAAAATTAACACTACCTCTTTTCAATATTTTTATTCAATTCCCCGGTATCGGCGCCGGCCCGTCCGGCAGTATTGCTTTATATTCCGCGTCGCCTTTCCGTTCATTGAATTCCTTTTTCATTTCCGTAATTATATCCGGGTTTTCAAAAAGGTCAACCATGGTCATGGCGAGGGCATCGGCGGCATATACCATCCCCTTGTGGCCGATGGACATGCCCCCGCAGGCGACCACTGCCCATGAATGCCAGGGCGTATCAACGGGAGCAGTGGTCACCCCCAAACGTATTTCGGGAACAAGCCAACTTACATCGCCGACATCGGTAGAGCCGCCGCCGGGGTTTTCTTTTGTTTCTTCCAATTCCTTGATTTCAGCGTCGAGGCCGACCTGCGGTTTGTCGGTCGCTTCCTGTATTTTTTTTGCGAAAGCGACCTCCTCGTCCGTGTAGGTGATGGGGCCGAGCAGTTCGAGGTTTTTTTGCAAAACTTCTCCGCCCGTCCGGTTGACCAATACTTCGTGGAGACCTGAAACGAGCGTTGTTTTATAGTCCACATCGGCCATGATGGCTGCGCCTTTTATCATTTCGTCCGCGCGTTTCCATACTTTTTCCATGCCCTCTTTTTTGGTGTCGCGGATGCGCACCCATAGTTTGGCATAATCGGGAACGACGTTGACCACTGCCCCGCCGTTCATGATCTGGTAGTGGATGCGGACGGTCGGCTTGACATGTTCGCGCATATAATTGAGGCCGGTGGTATATAGTTCGAGGCCGTCCACGGCGCTCCTTCCGTTCCAGGGGTCGGAGGATGCGTGGGCGGCCTGTCCATAAAATTCGACGATAAAATCAACCAGTGCGAGGGAGCTTTGCACATTGGCCTTGGTCTTTGCGCTCGGGTGCCAGTCGAGGCAGGCATCGAGGTCGTCGAACAGGCCGGCCCTTGCGATGAACAGTTTCCCGAAAAATTTTTCCTCGGCTGGAGTGCCGTAAAAACGGACAGTCCCTTTTAATTTTCCCTGTTCCATCAATTCTTTTACAGCGATGGCAGCGCCCAGACTTCCGACCCCAAAGAGGTTGTGCCCACAGCCGTGGCCTGCCTTGCCCTCGTGCAAAGGGTTTTTCTCCGGCGTCGTTTTTTGCGAAAGACCGGGCAGTGCATCGAACTCGCCCAATACGCCGATGATCGGTTTGCCGGAGCCGTAACTTGCAATAAAAGCGGTCGGTATATCAGCGACCCCGCGCTCCACTTTGAAGCCTTGTTGCTCGGCGTAGTCCGCCAATATTTTTGCGGATTGCTGCTCCTCAAAAGCGGTTTCTGCCAATGCCCATATCTCGTCGCTCATTTTAATAAAATCTTTTTTATGGGCCTGGATGCTGTTTACTGCGGCTTGTTTATTGCCGGGCAGGTTGCTCCTGTTTTGTGAAAAAGACAATATTGGAAGGAATAAAAGAATGCTTAAAAAGGGTAGGGAAGTGCGATTGTTTTTCATACTGATTCGGTTTGATTGTTAGTGCTTGGCTTTGGCATTCACTGATCACTCATTTCTTCTTCGCTTTCGGCTTTGCCTTTTTCTTTTCTTTTTTGTCTTTAAAACTCCCTGGGAGTGCCTCGTTCACCAATTTTTTGACTTGTTCTAAAGTCATTTCTTTGGCTTCTTCCGGGGTCATCCGCTTGCCGTCAATTTTGGGGAGGGAGATGCTTTTCTTTTTGAAACGGATAAAGGGCCCCCATCTTCCGTTTTCCAAAGCCAGTTTTTCTTCCGGCCATTGGGTGATGTACCGGTTGGCCTCCTTTTCGATTTTCTTTTCGATCAGCTCGTACATGTCCTCGGTGCTGATGTTTTCAAAATCATAGCGCTTCGGCACGTTCACGTAAAATTTGTCCCATTTCAGGAAAGGGCCAAAACGGCCTTTGCCTTTGGTGATCGGGATGCCTTTGTAAGTGCCGACGGGGGCATCTGCTTTTTGTTTTTCTTTTATCAAAACGATGGCGCGTTCCATGTCCACCGAATTGGGGTCTTCGCCCCTCGGGATGGAGACAAATTTTTCGTCGTACTTGACATAGGGGCCAAAACGTCCGATGCCGATCACGACATCCTTGCCCTCGTACTTGCCCAGGTTTTTGGGAAAAGCAAAGAGTTTGAGCGCCTCCTCGAAAGTGATGGTTTCGATGGATTGGCCGGGGTTGAAGTTGGCAAATTTTGCCTTTTCGCCTTCCTCCAGTTCGTCCTGCGCACCGATCTGTGCTGCGGGTTTTCCAAAGCGGGTCATCCTTACCAACAGTGTGCGCCCGGTTTCGGGGTCTTTTCCCAAAATGCGTTCGCCCGTTGCGCGCTCGCTGGTTTCGAGCGCCTTTTGAACGGCTTTGGCGAAAGGCTCGTAAAAGGCGCCGACCATCTTGTGCCAGTCTTCTTTGCCTTCGGCAATAATGTCGAATTTCTTTTCGATTTCGGCGGTGAAACCATAGTTCATCACGTTCTCGAAATTTTTGGAAAGGTAGTCACTGACGATGGCACCGAGGTCGGTGGGGTAGAGGCGCTTTTTGGTCGTACCCGTTTTTTCAGTTTTTTCGGCAGTCGTTATCTGCCCATTTTTGAGGGTCAAAATTTCGTATTTCCGTTCCTCTCCCTCGCGGCTTTCTTTCACCACGTAGCCCCTGTTTTCTTCCATGATCTTGGTGATCGTCGGGGCGTAGGTAGATGGTCGGCCAATGCCAAGTTCCTCCAATTTGCTCACCAAACTCGCCTCCGTATAACGGGAAGGCGGGCGGGTAAAACGCTGGGTAGCGGTCATGTTGTTGAGGTTCAAAACCTGCCCGACATTGAGCGGCGGGAGGATGCCTTTGGTGTCTTCGCCGTTGTCGTCGTCTTTCGATTCAAAATAAACTTTGAGGAAACCATCGAATTTCAAAACCTCGCCTTCTGCCTTCAGTTTGGCCTCCGGCTGCGTCGAAATGGCAATGTCAACAACCGTCCTTTCCAATTGGGCATCGGCCATTTGGCTGGCGATGGTACGTTTCCAAATGAGTTCGTAAAGCCGCTGCTGGTCCCTTTCGGTGGTCACGTTCATGCGGTCAATATAGGTAGGCCGGATGGCTTCGTGCGCCTCTTGGGCCGACTGTTTTTTTGTTTTATAGCGGCGGGTGTGGACATACTGGCTGCCGTATTTTTTATCAATTTCGGCAGCGATGGCAGTGAGCGCCAATTCACTCAGATTGGTGGAGTCGGTACGCATATAGGTAATGTGCCCGGCCTCGTACAGCCGCTGCGCAACGACCATGGTTCGGCTCACCGAAAAGCCCAGTTTACGGCTCGCCTCCTGCTGCAAAGTAGAAGTAATAAACGGCGCAGAAGGGCGGCGTTTGGCAGGTTTTACCTGAATGTCGCGGATATTGAAACTGGCGTTCAGGCATTTTTTCAAAAATGCTTCGGCGCCGGCTTTTTCGTCGAAACGGGTAGGGGAGACGGCGTTCAAAGTCACCGTGTTCCCGCTCTTTCCTTTTACGTCAAACTCGGCGGCTATTTTGAAAAACGGTTTGACTTCAAAATTTTGAATTTCCCTTTCCCTGTCCACCACCAAGCGGACAGTGACCGATTGCACCCTGCCTGCCGACAGCTTTCCTTTTACTTTTTTCCATAAAAGGCTCGACAGTTTGTAGCCAACCAACCGGTCTAAAACCCTCCTTGCCTGCTGTGCGTCCACGAGGCCGAGGTCGAGGTGACGGGGGGCAGTGATCGCCTTTTGGATGGCAGGTTTGGTGATCTCGTGAAATACGATCCGCTTGGTCGAATTTTCGTCCAGGCCAAGCACTTTGCAGAGGTGCCAGGAGATGGCTTCCCCCTCTCTGTCCTCATCCGTTGCGAGCCATACTTCGTCCACTTTTTTGACCAGTTTTTTCAGTTCGGACACTACTTTTTTCTTGTCGGGGGTGACCTCGTATTTGGGCTTGAAATTATTTTCGATATCGACCGCGCCCTCGCCTTTTGGCAGGTCGCGGACATGGCCATAGCTGGATTTTACCGTAAAATCCGATCCGAGGTACTTCTCTATCGTTTTTGCTTTCGCCGGAGACTCTACTATGAGGAGGTTCTTTGGCATAACCTGTTTTGTATTTATTTATCAGTGAAATAAGCAAAAGGAAGGAACAAATAAAGGATGTTTAACTTGTTGAAAACCAGTTGGATAAATCGCTTTTTTTGCATAAAACCTTTTAGCTTAAAGCCGTTGGAAAAAGTTGTTGGCAACAAGTAAAGAACCTGTTGCACCCCAAATTTTTGAGGCCGCAAAAGTATAAACTTTGGGATTTGTTGGTAGTTTTTTTTGAAAAAGGTTTTGGTGATTAGTGATTAGTGGTTAGTGACCAGTGATTAGTAAAGTAGTGATCAGTGATCAGTGATCAGTGATCAGTGATTAGTAAAGTAGTGATCAGTGATCAGTGATTAGTAAAGTAGTGATCAGTGATCAGTGATTAGTAAAGTAGTGATCAGTGATCAGTGATTAGTAAAGTAGTGATTAGTGATTAGTGGTCAGCGCCGAATGGTTAGGAAAGGCACTGATTGCTGTTCACTACTTTACTAATCACTAATCACTAATCACTAATCACTAATCACTAATCACTAATCACTAATCACTGATCACTGATCACTAATCACTGATCACTGATCACTGATCACTAATCACTAACCACTCAATTTCCATTTCCACCTTCCGGCGGTTTTTCCCGCTGCCGTTTTTCTTCGTAAATAACAGTGCCTTTTTTTCTGCGCTCGGCTTTGGCGTTTTTTTCTTTTCCGTGAAATCCTTTGAGGAGTTCTTTTATTTCCAGCGGCTTTTTGTTCAGGCTGCGGTGGAAGACGATCATCAGGAAACGGGCCATGTCGTCGGGATCGTAAATGCCCATGCTGCGCAGGTTTACAGATAACCTTGACCCTTCGTAAAAACTCCAATTATAGGTCATCCACCTGCCGAAACTGAAAAAGAGTTTGTCCACCACGTCCTTTTCCGACATTGTTTTCAGCTTTGCTTTCGACTCTTCATCGGTGAGTTTGTTGAGCTGCACCAAAGCCTCGGTCACGTCTTTTGGGATGTAAACCCCGTACAGCACTTGCTGCCGGATGCGGTATTCGTATTTTTTTTGATAAGGGTCTTCCTCTTGCGAAATGCAGAGGACAGGGATGGCGGAAATCAAAAAAGCAGTGGTGATATAGTGGCTCAACTTCATGTGATAATATGTTCGGGCAGGGGTTCGGTTTTTGTTTTTTTATGGATAGAAGGCATTTGTTTTTATAAAGGGCAAGCGATGTGAAACAGCTTTCTAATTTTGCAAAAATACAAACTTAATAATAAGGTGTATTGTTGTGCCAAAATGTTTGTCATCTCAAAGGGCGATTTGCAAAACACCCTTCAACTAAACATCGCGACAACAATGAAAAAAATCCTTTTCCTCGACCGGGCGCACCTCGTCCTCGAAACCCGACTTTCCGAACTCGGATATACCTGCGAACTCGACCTGAAAAGTTCTAAAACGGAAGTCGAAAAAAAATTGGGAAATTATACCGGCATCGTCATGCGTAGCCGCCTCACTTTGGACGAACAGTTTATTGATGCCGCAAAAAACCTGAAATTCATCGCCCGCGAAGGGGTGGGGCTGGAACACATCCCCGTCGAGTATGCCGAATCAAAAGGCATCAAAATAATCAACTCGCCGGAGGGCAGCAGGGACACGGTGGGCGAACATGCAATCGGGATGCTGCTCATGCTGCTCAATAATCTGAGCCGGGCAGATCACGAGGTCAAAAACGGGAAATGGGTCAGAGAGGCCAACCGGGGCGTCGAACTGATGGGCAAAACGGTGGGCATTGTCGGCTACGGCAACATGGGTTCTGCTTTCGCAAAACGGCTGTCCGGTTTTGGGGTAAAAGTGTTGGCCTACGACAAGTACAAGTCGGCTTATGGAGATGCCCATGCGGAAGAGGCAAGCCTCGAACGCCTATTTAGCGAAGCGGAAATAATAAGCCTGCATATACCGATGATGCCGGGCAATTTCCACTTCGTGGACGATGATTTTATTAAAAATTTCAAAAACGATATTTATGTCATCAATACGGCGAGGGGCTTGGTCTTGAATATTGCGGACTTGGTAAAAAACCTGAAATCGGGAAAAGTAAAAGGCGCTGCCCTCGATGTGCTGGAATATGAAGACCAGTCTTTTGACGGCTTTAGCTTGGAGAAACTGCCTGCCGATTTCCAATATTTGACGCAGGCGAAGAATGTGGTCTTGGCGCCGCACATTGCCGGCTGGTCCTTTGAAAGCAAGCGGAAACACGGGGAGGTGCTGGCGCAAAAAATCGAGAAATTTTGCAAAAAATAATTATCTTTGGACAAAATATTCGACCATGATTCAATTACAAGAAAAATCCATTCATCCCGATTACTACAAATACCCTTTTAATGACGGAGAACCTATGGCGGAAACGACCCTTCACCAACGATGGATTGTCAAAATCAAAGAAAACATAGACGCTGCCACGGAGGGGCAGGATGTGTTCGTGGCAAGTGACCTTTTATGGTACCCCGTAGAGGGACAGGTCAGGATATGCAAAGCGCCCGATGTAATGGTGGCCGTTGGTCGGCCTAAAGGCGACCGGTATTCGTACTTGCAGTGGCACGAGGAAAATGTGGCGCCACAGGTAGTAATTGAAATACATTCTAAGAGCAACCGGAGAGGGAAAAACAAGCTGAACACTTTGGCTTTTTATGAAAAATACGGGGTGGAGGAATTTTACACCTATGATCCAGAGAAAAACCTGTTCGTGGTTTATCAAAGGCAGGGCGATAAACTGACTCGGCTGGAGGGGTTGCAACAATGGGTCAGCCCTTTGTTGAAGGTCAGGTTTGAATGGTTCGGGGAAACCTTTAAACTCTACCGCCCCGATGGCAGCCGTTTTGTCCATTTTTCGGAATTGGAAAGACAGACCCGCTACCTGAGCATGGAGGTAGATGCGGTGAATGCTTTGCTATTGCAAGAAAAAAAGTGGACGATGGAAATGGAAAAGCGGGCAGAGAAGGAAAAGGAACGGGCAGAGAAGGAAAAGGAACGGGCAGAGAAGGAAAAGGAACGGGCAGAGGATGCAGAAAAAAGAAGCAAAATCTTAGCGGAAAAACTAAAAGCTTTGGGCATTGACCCCGATAATGTTTGATAATTTGGGCGGAATTAGGCGGGAATAAATTCCCACTCTTTTGGAAGGGCGACAGGTCAATTTGGAAATGGAGATTTGACAGAAAAAAAATAGAATATGGCCCCCTCAACGAGGCGTATTCTTTAAAAGGAAAAACCACATTTCAAGCCCGACCTATTGCCCTTCCGAAAGAGCGGGAATTTGCCACAGGCATCCCTTTGGGATATTCCCGCTCTACATAGGCGGGAATA
>DROJ01000070.1 GCA_011321935.1 Bacteroidota bacterium
AATTTTCAAAACCAGTAATTGTTATAAATGGAAAAGCAAGTGAGAAAAACAAAAAACGGAGACCAAATAAAAGATGCCTGATCTTTCAGGCCGCACAAAAGTATGGGTTTACGGGCAATATTCCGAATTTTATTTCAATTATTTTCAAATGGTGCGGCAGTGACCAGTTCGTGGGCACAATGTTAACGAACGGCCGTTTTCCTTCATATATTTGCGGCCGTTTCTCAACCTATTTTTTATAAACAAAAACACTTAACCATGTTAGACAAATTAATGGATTCCATCGGGGGCGACGTCATCAACTCCATCACCGAAAAAGCGGGCATCTCCGCCGACCAAGCCAAACAGGTACTTCCCATCGCTACCGAAACCCTGCAGGGCGGGCTGATGAAAGAAGTAGCCGGGGGCAACATTTCCGGCATTCTCGGCATGTTCAACAGCGGCAGCGGGCTGGCCAGCAACGGCCTCTTCAGCAGCCTGCAAAACATGTTCATGAAAAACATAATGACCAAAATGGGACTGCCCGAACCGGTGGCCGGACTCGTTGCCGGCAGCGGGCTGACCAGCATGATCGGCGGCCTCGCCGGCCAATTGGGCGGCGCCGGAAACGTAAGCCAGGACAGCCTGATGGACAACCTCGGCCTCGCCGGTGGAGGTGGCCTGATGGATGCCGCTAAAGATATGGCAAAAGGAAAACTCGGCGATATTGCGGGTGGGCTTTTTGGATAATTAAAATAAAAATAAAAATGAAAATGAAAATGAAAATGAAAATGAAAAACTCCAGCCGTTCGGGTGTTTGGTACCTGGGTTTTATTTGAAACAAGACCCGGATACCCAAATACCCGAACGGCTGGAGTTTTTCATTTTCATTTTCATTTTTATTTTTATTTTTATTATTGTGCAAACAAAAAAGACAGCACATATACAATCGCCGTCACCACCATGCCCACCATAAACACACTATAGGTCGTATGCAGCCGGCTATATTTCCGGCCTAGTGAAAGGCCGAGAAAATACAGGTCGTTCACAATTGTTTTATCCAACAGTTCCTCGTTTTCGACAATTCTTTTCAATCCTTCCCTATATTCGCTTTGCGGCATTTTATAATAATTTCCAAAAAAGAAAAGGTTGGTATTGCCCTTGTCCAATTTTTGCAGGTCGGTCTTTCCGGCCATCTTCACGGGGCGGGTGGCAAGTGTCGCAAAAACAATGGCCAATATACAAGTGAGCAATAAAGTAATGGCCGGATAAACAAGGTGCGGACTGGCTTCCAGTTCGCCAGCGATGAGCGGGATGCCCAGCGTAATGAGCGCCGAATTAATAGTCAGCATGATGTTCGCTTTATTGTCCGCTATATTAGTGAGGTCTATCTGGTTGCGCAGCGTCGTCTTGAACATCATCTGGGCAGACTTGCTGCTGTTGAGAGAAAAATTATCACCTTTTGAAGGCTTAGGTTTATCCCCGAAGTGCCGGGGCAGGCCCTTCTTTTTTTCTATTTTTCCCATCTGCTTTTTGAATTTTTTAAGCACCTTCCTTTTTTGGTCACCAAACATGGCCTTGCCCTCGCCGGTATAAAACTGGTGGCTGCCCCAAAACTCAAGGTTGTTTTCCAGCCACTCCTTTTCCTTCATTTTTATGCCCTTAAACACCTCCCACTCGTGCCGCAACTGCTTCGACTTTTCCAAATAAGTAGTGCCGAAAGTATTGAAGTCAGCGTCTTTCAATATTTTTTGCGCCAGCGTTTCCGGCTCAGTTCCCAAACGGGTCGCCTCGACGAGACCTTTTAGTTCAGCGATTTTTCCGGCGCCGTAATTTTTTTCATTTAAAAAACCCGCCATTATTTCTTTGCTGGCATCCTCGTGCCCGTCGTACTGTTTCACAAAACCGGTGTCGTGGAAAAGGGCGGCCAGTTCGAGCAGTTCCAGCTCGTCGTCGTTCAGCCGGTACCGCCTGCCAATGACAAGGCTGGCGTCCCTGACCGTCATGGTATGGTGGAGGTCGTGGTACTGGTGATCCCCCGTCAGCCCCTCTTTCAAAAGGGCCACCACATATGCCTCTGCTTGTTTTGTTATTTGGTTTTGCATCTGCTTGTATTGTTCAAGCGATAAAAATAGGGAATAAAAAAGGATTGGGCAGGGTTTGGCTTTTTTATCAGCCATCTCGGACGGACAGGACTTGTTGGGAAAGGAAATTGTTTGTATTTTAGAGGAAAATTAAAATTTCGCTTTTATGCTTGTACTTGAAAAAAAGATGACCTGGAAAGAATTCCGGGAACTGGAAATAGATGACAACGACAAGCATATTTATGAACTGATCGGCGGCATACCGATAAGGCGGACTTCCCCCGGCCTTAAACATCAGCGCATTGCAAGGAGGCTGTCGTATGCGCTGGGAAATTTTCTGGAAACCAAGCCCCTCGGGGAATATTTTTATGCACTCACCGATGTTTATTTTGACAACTTAAATGGGCTGGTGCCGGACGGGGCTTTTATTTCAAAAGACAAATATTCCCTTCTGGAAAACGATGAATACATAGCCGGCCCACCAGATATTATCATCGAAATAATCTCGCCCGGCACCGTAAAAAGAGACCGGGTGGAAAAGAAAAACATCTGCGAAAAATTTGCCGTCAAAGAATACTGGCTGATTGACCCGGCCAATAAAACCGTCGAAATATTTGCCATAAAAAACAATGTATATGAGCTGCAATTGTTTTTGGAAATAAAGGGCAAACTGACTTCCGGTATGTTGCCGGGCTTTGAAATGGATGTGGAAGAATTGTTTGATTGACGTGAGCAGCAAAACTTGGAGGTTTTTAAAACCTCCAAGTTTTAATCAATTATCCTAACTCCTTTTTTTCACTTTCTCCACCAACCCCCAAGCCACGCCCAATTCCACCCCGATCACATCTTCCCAATCCAAATTTTTATTCCGCAAAATATATTCCGCCAACTCCACCTGCCTCGGCGACAGCACCCCTTCCGGCGGCTTCCGCTGCCCCACCAAACTGTTCGCTTTTACTGCTTGCAATGCGGTCATCGGCACATATTTCCAATGCGTTTTGGAGAGGTAATATTTGGGTTCTTTATCGGGGCGGTATTTTCCTTTTTCGGAAACGGCACCGCTGCCGACCACCTTGCCCGCCGCTTTTTTTTGTTGTTCGCCTTCGGCAAAAACATGGCTGGCGCAGCCCGATTTTTTGGCCTCGCTTATAAGTTCGGAAAAAGAAACGACGGCGGGGCAGTATTCCACCCTCACCACTTCGCGCCCGCCCATAAAACCGGCCTCGGTGGCCACCACGCCGGGTATTTCCCCGATCTCTTTTTCGCCCGTCCAAAAGCAGTGCATGGCAATATTGGCCTGCTCCGTGCCCAATGCTTTTGCCTGCAGTTCGGCGCCCAGCAGTTCCAGATATTTGGGCGCTACCCTATTGCTTGCGCCCAATGCCAAGAGCATGGAATTGACCAGTCCGAAGGCTGTATAATTGCCGCCCAGCCGCGCCGTCACATCCCGTTTGTCGGCGTTCACGATGCGCACAACGGGGTTGTTCCACGCAGGTTCATTAAAATAATTCAACACTTCTGCGTCACTCCCTTTTTTATTGTTAAAAATAGCAAGCGGAACAAACTCCGATTCAATCGCTTCGACGATCAATGGATGGCTCAATATATTGTTTCCATAATTGCGGCAAGTAGCGCAGCCCGGCACTTCTTGAAAAAGGATCAAAATGGGTTTTTGGCCTTTTTTAGAAAGCCGTTGCGCAGCTTCTATATTGCGCAGCCATTTTACTTTTCCGAGTTCTTCGGGCTGGCCTTCCATGTTTTTTGCCGGCATATAGTTTTGCCTTTTATCTGTTTTTGCCGCCGCTATCCATATCGCTGCGCAAAATATAAAAGCGGAGAAAAGGGCGGCATTGGTGATATTATTTTTCATGTGGATGTATTTTTTTGGTGGTGCAAAATAATGAGTGATGACCTTGGCCATAGGTTTACTAAACTTGAGTCCACTCCGAAAAGTCGGGTGTGGCCTATATCTTCCAAATTAAATTTCGGAGTGAGGTCAAGTTTAGTAAGCCTTATCACTCACTAATTGGCACTACTTTTTTTTCAGGCGGTGTATCAGATGTAATGCTTTTTTTTCTTTTTTTTTCGAGGGTCTCACGACACTCGCTAAGATATGCCGTCCCTGCGGGACTATGATAAACAGGCATTCCACAT
>DROJ01000071.1 GCA_011321935.1 Bacteroidota bacterium
AACTATCCTAAAACATACAACATATTATATTTTAAAAGTTTTATCATGTAGAGTAAACTTTATGGTTCAGTATATTTCCCGCGAAGTCACGCAAAGGTTTCGCAAAGTCACGCAAAGCAAGACGAGTACATGTATAGCTTTGCGTGACTTTGCGAAACCTTTGCGTGACTTCGCGGGAAACTACACCGCACTCGATTTCGCCCACAAGACATGCAAATAACCGCTTTTATATTATGCCAAAAACAAAACAATTCGACGAGCAGCAAATCCTTGAAAAAGCGATGGAACTTTTTTGGAAAAAGGGTCTTCACGCAACATCAATCCAAGATCTGGTAAACCATTTGGGCATCAGCCGGTCCAGTATTTACGATACCTTTGGCGGCAAAAAAGAATTGTTCGATAAATCATTTCAATTATACCGGACGGCAAATATTGCTGGTATTAAATCCTTTTTGAAAAAACAGGAAAATGTAAAAACCGGCTTGCGGAAATTATTTGAAATGGGAATAAACGAGTCTATTTCTGATAAAGAAAAAAAAGGCTGTTTTGTGGTCAATACCACCACCGAATTAATTCCCGGAGATCAGGAAATACAAGCCATCCTAAAAAAGAACAAAGCCACTTTTGAAAATATATTTTATAAATTCCTTTTGTCCGGCGAGCAAAGTGGTGAGATTCCAAAAGGCAAAGATTTGAAAACGATGGCGGGCCTGATTTTTACATTTTATAATGGAATAAAAGTGGTAGCGAAAGTCCAGCCGAACCGGAAAAAACTACTAGCTTCTGTCGATACTTTTTTGACGTTATTGGATTGATGTTCCTCTTGCTGCCAGCATCTAATTGTTCAGAGCATGTTGGGATTTTATTTTACTTGAAATCAGTAATTTATGGGGTACAAGATTTTCCAGATTTTAAAAATCTGGAAAATCTGCGTAAAAAATCCCAATACCCACTCACCCCTCCTTATTCGCCAACTGCCCGCAGGCCGCATCAATATCCTTTCCCCTGCTGCGGCGCACGGTCACCGTCACATCGCGGTCGCTCAGGTATTTCGCAAAACGGTCGGTCTGCCCTGCCGATGATTTATGGAACTCAACTCCCTCGATGGGGTTGTACTCGATGATGTTCACCCGGACGGGGAATTGCTGGCAGAGTTTTACGAGGGCGGCGGCGTCCTGCAGGCTGTCATTAAAATTCTGGAAAGCGATGTATTCGTAGCTGATCCGGTTGCCTGTTTTTTTATAAAAATAAGTGAGTGCGTCCATCAGCACGGCGAGCTTGTTCTGCTCGTTGATGGGCATGATCTCGTTGCGCTTGCCGTCGGTAGCGGCGTGGAGGGAGAGGGCGAGGTTGAAGCGGACTTGTTCGTCGGCCAGTTTTTTTATCATCTTGGCGATGCCCGCCGTGCTGACGGTGATGCGCCGGGGCGACATGCCGAGGCCGCCGGGCGAGGTGATTTTTTCGATGCTTTCCATCACGTTCTTATAGGCCAAAAGTGGCTCGCCCATGCCCATGTAAACGATGTTGGTGAGCGGGTGGCCAAAAGTTTCCTCCGCCTGCCGGTTCACCAAAACGACCTGATCGTAAATCTCGGCGGCATCGAGGTTGCGCAGCCGTTTCATCTGCCCGGTAGCACAAAATTTACAGCTCAAACTGCAGCCCACCTGGCTCGACACGCAGACCGTAAACCGTTTGTCCTCCGGCACCGGTATCAGCACCGATTCGATCAAATGGCCGTCGTGCAGCCGGAAGCGGGTCTTGATAGTGCCGTCGAGGCTGCGCTGCACCTTGTCCTCGGCGATGGCATTGATGGTAAAATTTTCTTCCAAAAACCCGCGCAGCGCTTTGGAGAGGTTGGTCATTTCGGCAAACGAATGCACCCCTTTTTTCCATAGCCACTCCGTGACCTGCTTGGCGCGGAATTTCTTTTCGCCCTGTTCGGTAAAGATGGTTTCGAGTTCGGGCAGGCTGAATTGGCGGATGTCTTTTTTTGTGGAAATATCGGTCATGGGGCAAAGGTAGGGAATGGTGAAGGACAGCAGGGAAATCTGGAAGTTCGCATTTTTTTGTACCTTTACAAACCATAATTTTATCAAAAAAAACATTGAAATGGTAGCAGTAGCAGACACCGGAAAAGACTTGTCCAAAAAGAAACCCAAAAAAATTTCTTGGAAAACATTCCAAAGGGATTACCTTTCCCGAGAAGACCAGTACAAGTACGAATGGGTTCACGGCTTTATTGAGAAAACTCTCCGATCTATGGACACCTCACAATTTTATTTTCAAAAAACATTTAACCGTTTCCTTTATTCGCTAGGCGATCAAGGTGAATTTATTGCCGAAGGCGATACTTTTTTTGCTGGTGCCCACCGCAGGCCCGACATGGCCTACTACACCGCTGCGCAAATAGAAGCAGGCAAAAAAGGCGAAAAAATCACCCCCGGATTTGTCATCGAAATTGTCTCCAACAACGATCAGATAAACAAGGTCAACGGAAAAATGAAAGATTACCGGGCAGCGGGCGTCAAGGTCATTTGGCTCATCTTTCCGAAGTTGCAGGAAGTCCATGTTTATCACGGCAAAAAAGGGCAGATATGTACCGGTGATGATATTTGCTCGGCAGAGGAAGTGGTAAAAGGTTTCCGTTTGAAGGCCGAAGATGTTTTTGCTTGAACCCTAACAATTTATTGGCTACCAACATTTTATAAATCAAAAAACCATCAAACCGAAAATGCCCGCGGCACCTGCGCATATATTCCAATCAAAATATATATCTTCCCCCTGCATTTCAATAAGTAAACAGGTGGACAAATTTTATTGAAAGTTTTGATAGAGGCTGTCTCATAAGTCGGGATTTACTAAATTTTATAAATTTAGTAAATCTATTTTCCTCTTAAAATGAGCGATTTACAAATTAAAATAAATTTAATTTTTTCAAAAGTGACCTATGAGACAGCCTCTTTCTCAAAAACAAACACCCCCGTTCATGCCTGCCGAAAATCACTTTCCAAAAAAAGCAATGGTCTCCAGCACCGCCCGTGACCTGCCCGAACACCGCAAACAGGTCGAGGAAGCCTGCCACCGCATGGAGGTTTTTGCCGAAAAAATGATGGAAAACCTCACCGCCGAAAACGCCAATGCCGTCGAGGTCTCCCTCCGCCTCGTGGACGAGGCCGACCTTTACATCGGCATCTTCGCCCACCGGAATGGATATGTGCCGGAGAAGGACAACCCCCGCCAGATTTCCATCACCGAAATGGAATACGACCGGGCGGTCGAAAGGGGCATCCCCCGCCTCGTGTTTTTTATGCACGATGACCACCCCGTAAAAGCCAAGGACGTGGAGACCGGCCCCGGGGCGGAAAAACTGAAAGCCCTGAAAAAACGAATCGGCGGCGAGCGGGTGGTGGCCTATTTTGAATCCCCCGCCGACCTGCGGGCACACGTCATCCAGGCCATTTCCCAACTCAAAAACGAATACAAAAAAGAGCACGGCGAGCCGCCCCACCGCTTCCATTATGTGCATCCGATGAGCAAGCCGCCAGAGGTTTATGTCGCCCATCCATACACCCTTTTGCAGGCCGTCGGACTCATCGGGCGGGCACCCGAACTCAACCTCCTCACCGATTGGATTACCAACACCCCCCCTTCGGGGGGGCAGGGGGGGCTGTGGGGGGCTATCCTCAATATCATCGCCATTGGCGGCATGGGCAAGAGCGCCCTCACTTGGCATTGGTTCGATAAAATCGCCCCTCTCGAAAGGCCGGATTTGGCGGGGCGCTTCTGGTGGAGTTTTTATGAAAGCGATGCCTATTTTGAAAATTTTATCATCCGGGCATTGGCCTATGTGGGGCGGAAAAGCGTGGAGGAAGTGAAAAAAATTGCCAAGCCGGAACGGGAAGACCTGCTCCTGAAAATCCTCGATACCGAGCCGCACCTTTTGGTTTTGGACGGCATTGAGCGCATCCTCATTGCCTATGCCCGCATGGATGCCGCCCGCTATCTCGGCGATGACGAATACGACCGCCGGACGGCAAATTATGTCGCCGAGGCATATGGCCTGCCCGAATCGGCGGCACAGTCTTTCACGGGCGAGGCCCGCCTCCGGCAAACTGCCGACCCCCGTGCCGGGCGGTTTTTGCGGAGGCTGTCGAAGGTGAAATCCAGCCGCATCCTCATCAGCAGCCGGCTGTACCCTTTGGCTTTGCAAACGGTCACGGGGCATCCCCTTCCCGGCTGTCAGGCCATCTTCCTCCGTGGCCTGAGCGATGACGATGCCCTCGCCCTTTGGCGGCACTTCGGGGTGAGCGGGCAAAGGGACGAACTGCTCCGCATGTTCCATACTTTTGAAAAACACCCCCTCCTCCTCCAGGCCCTCGCCGGGG
>DROJ01000072.1 GCA_011321935.1 Bacteroidota bacterium
AAAAAAATTAGCTGCACCACCTTAATAAAAAGGCGGTGCAGCTTTATTATAAAAAATCACCCGATTATGTTCTTATACAAATTCCGCCACCGCTTGGTCAATGACCTCCTGCGTCATGGTAGTGGGGCAGACATGGGCCGTTTTCGGAACGGCGCTCACCTCGATGTCGTGCCATCCGTTTTTAATGTCAATTAAATTGCGGTAGCCCCTCGCCTGCAAAATAGAGGCGGTAATCAATGAGCGGAAACCACCGAGGCAATGCAGGTAATAAGTTTCATTTTTATCCAACCTGTCCATATTTTTATTGATATAGTCCAGCGGGAAATTGGTGGCGCCAACAACATGCTGTGCGAGGTATTCGGTCGGTTTGCGAACGTCTATTACCGTACCGTCCAAACCGTTTTCCATTTTTTCGGCCAAGCTGTCGGCAGTAATTTGCTCGGTGCTGTCGGTTTCTTTTCCAGCGGCTTTCCATGCTGCCATGCCGCCTTCCAAATAACCCAGGGTATTGTCGTAGCCGACCCTTGCGAGGCGGGTCACCACTTCCTCTTCCCGGCCTTCCGGCGCAACCAAAACGATGGGCTGATTGATGTCGGTAATCAATGCGCCGACCCAGGGGGCGAAGGTGCCGTCAATTCCGATAAATATAGAATTTGGAATATGCGCTTTCGCAAATTCTTCCTCGCTGCGGGTATCCAACATCAGAGCTTCTTCGGTTTCTACGAGTTCCTCAAAACGCTCCGGCGTCAGCGCCACATTTCCCGTTTGCAATACTTCATCAAAGCTATTATAGCCTGATTTGTTCATCATTGCATTTTTGCCAAAATATTGCGGCGGGGGTGTCAGCCCGGCTGTTACTTCTTGGATAAATTCTTCCCGCGTCATATCGGCACGCAGCGCATAATTTGTTTTTTTCTGGTCACCGAGATAGCCCCAAGTATCGCTGCTCAAATTTTTGCCGCAGGCAGAACCCGCACCGTGGGCGGGGTAAACAATAATATTGTCATCCAGCGGCATTATTTTTTTGCGCAAGCTGTCGAAAAGAAAACCTGCCAAATCTTCCTTTGTTATTTTACCTTGCTTGATGGCCAAGTCGGGGCGCCCCACATCGCCGAGGAAAAGAGTATCTCCGCTGAATATAGCATAGTCTTTTCCATTTTCATCTTTTAATAAATAAGTGGTGCTTTCCATGGTATGCCCGGGCGTATGCAATATTTTAAAAGCCACTTTCCCGACTTTCAATTCCTCTCCGTCTTTGGCCGAATATATGTCATAATTGGTTTCTGCATTCGGGCCATATACTATAGTGGCGCCCGTTTTTTTTGCTAGGTCTATATGCCCGGAAACAAAATCGGCGTGGAAGTGCGTCTCGAATATATATTTCAATTTAGCACCTTCTTTTTCCAGTTTTTCCAAATATGGCTGTGTTTCGCGGAGCGGGTCAATGATGACGGCTTCGCCCTCGCTTTCGATATAATAGGCAGCCTCGGCAAGGCAGCCGGTATAGATTTGTTCGACTTTCATTTTAATGGAATTTAGATTTTTAAATATTGTTCTTATCGAATTGATAGTGCAAAGAAAAGGGGTTTTTAGGGCTTGGTCAGTGATGCGGGTCACATGGCGGAAAAAGTGTACCGGGTTTTCTTGAGGTGGTGCAGGCGCAAAAAAAAGCCGCCAGGGGAATTGCCCCCGGCGGCTTTTTTTATTTCAAAATACTTATTTTACAAGGACTTTTTGACCAAGTAAAAATCCACTTTTTCGTCGTAGTCTGGGTTGTTGATGCGCTCCTCCATTTCTTCCAGGTCTTTGGGCGGGGGCACGATGACCTTGGTGCCGGGGCGCCAGTTGACCGGCAGGGCGCAACCGTTTTCATCTGCGGTTTGCAGGGCTACCAGTACCCGTTGTATTTCGTCCATGTTGCGGCCCACGTTGAGCGGGTAGTACATGATGAGGCGGATAATCCCATTTGGGTCAATGTAGAAAACGGCGCGCACGGCAGCGGTCGCACTCTCTCCCGGGTGCAGCATGCCATATAGGTTGGCCACTTTCATGTCGAGGTCGGCAATGATGGGGAAGTCCATGTAAACCTTGGTGTTTTTCCGCACATTGTTGACCCATGCCAAATGCGAGTGGATACTGTCGATGCTCAGGCCGATGAGCTTGGTATTGCGCTCGGCGAACCATTTTTTGTTCACCGCAAATGCAGACATTTCAGTGGTACAGACCGGCGTAAAATCGGCCGGGTGGGAGAACATGATGGTCCAGCCACCTTTTATGTACTCCGAAAATTTGATCGGCCCGGTAGTGGTGAGTGCCTCGAAATCAGGCGCTTTGTCCCCGATGCGGGGCATGGTTGATTTTGATACTGTTTCGTTGTCCATTTTTTATTGTGATTTATAGTTTTAAAATAATTGATGCGCAAAGATATGAACAGGTGTTCATATAAAACCAATTGAATCTTTTTATAAGACTATAATAAAAGGTTATGGGTGAAACGTCGGCAGGTTTCTAAAACCCGGAGGCTCAGCGCAAGCCCTGCCGACGTTGTGGCACGTAAAATCAGGCCACCTGCGCCATATAATGTTCCATTTCAAAAAGGCCGCCGCCGTTGTATGCCTCTTCGATACCGTTGGCACGGAGAAAACCTGCGGCCTGCCCGCTGCGGTTGCCGCTTGCGCAATACAGGACGATGGGCTGCTCCATGTTGCGGAATTCTTCGAGGCGGGAAGGGATGCTCCCGAGCGGGATGTTCACTGCCCCCGGCACATGCCGCATGGCAAATTCTTGTGGCTCCCGCACGTCTATTATTTTGGTGTTCGGCTGGTTGATGATGCTTGTAAAGTCCATTGGTAAATATTTTTTTTAGGTTAGTGAAATGGAAATTTGGAAATTAAGAAATTAAGAAATTAAGAAATTTGGAAATTAAGAAATTAGGAAACTCTCAAACTCTTAAACTCTCAAACTCTCAAATTCTCAAACTCTCAAACTCTCAAACTCTCAAATTCTCAATCTGAATACGGGTGCAAAGAAGCAGGAATGTTGATCCCATAATCAGTGATGCGGGTCACATTTTAAAAATACGGGCTGATAAATATGCAGAACAAGGTTTTTTTATATAAGGGCATGTTGGGGTTTTATCAATTGATTTTCAAGGTTTTATGTAATCGGCTGGCCTAAAGTTGACAACTTTCCCTAAATACCCATCTACCCCTTCGGGGCAACCTTGCTCATTGCCCGTTCCGAAATGGCAGTGATGGTCAGGGAGGGGTTCACCCCCGGGTTGGCCGAAATCATGGAGCCATCGCAGACCAACATGTTTTGGTAGCCATGCACTTGGTTGTCCTTGTCAATGACCCCCGAACCGGCGTCTTTTCCCATGACCGCCCCGCCGAGGATGTGTGCCGTGGAAGGGATGCCGGCCAGCGTTTCAAGAAAAAAGGACATCGGCTGCCCCTTGACGATGCGGGCATAATGCCGGGCCAATTGGCCTGCCCGGGGGATGAACGCGCTCGGTGCTTTCCCCTTTTCCACCGAAGAACCGACGGCGCCAAACCAGTTGAGCGACAGCCGGAGGGTACTGTCGAGGTGCTGCATGAACAGCAGCACGGAGGTACTCTTTGCCCAGTCGGCAACAAAGGTCGCCCTCAGCATGGCCAGCGGTTTCGACAGGTATTGGCGCAGGGTGTTGGCAAGGCGGGCGGGCAGGTTTTTCCCCTCCACATTGGGCAGTGCCAGCAGGCGCCAAAACCCCGAGCCTTTGGCATAGCGCACCGGTTCGAGGTGGCTGTCGGCGTCGGTGTGCAGGATGGAGCCGATGGCAATGCCTTCGGAGAGGTCGAGGCTGCCGTCGGTGTTGGTGACGAAGATGAGGCTCTCGTTGTTGGTGCGCACATCGTTGCCCAACACCGGGGAAAGCAGGGGCAATGACTTGCGGCGCAGCCGCAATAACAGCGGCACAGTGCCCATTACGCCTCCGGCAAATATGACCCCTTTCGTGCTGCGCTTGTTTTTTTTGGAAAATACAAAAGCGGTGCTGCTCTTGAAATGCACTTCGTATCCCTGCGAGCCGTCGGCAGCGCCGATGGGGCGGACATCGAAGGCTTTGTTTTCGGCCATGATGCGCACGCCCAATTGCTGGGCGAGGTGGAGGTAGTTTTTGTCGAGCGAGTTTTTGGCATTATAGCGGCATCCGGTCATGCAGCCGCCGCAGAAAGTGCAACCGCTACGGTCTGGCCCCTTGCCTGCAAAAAAGGGATCGGAAACGGTTTTGCCGGAGGCACCAAAAAAGACGCTCACATTGGCCGGGGCGAAATGTTCGGTTTTCCCCATTTCGTCGGCAAGCTGTTTTAGGGCAAGGTCGGCTGCGCCTAAACGGGGGTTCGGGGCTGCCCCCAGCATCCGTTCCGCAGTGCTGTAAAATGGCGCGAGTTCCGCTTCCCAATCGGCGAGGCCCTTCCAGGAGCCGCTGTTGAAAAATGCCGGTTTTGGGCGGGGCAAAGTATTGGCATATACGAGCGAGCCGCCGCCGACGCCCGTCCCCGAAAGGATGTTCACATGCCGGAGGATGGTCATTTTCATGATGCCGAAAAAACGGATGCCGGGCAGCCACAGCCACCGCCGCAGGTGCCAGTTGCTGCGCGGGAAATCTTTTTCGCTGTACCATTTGCCCTTTTCCAGCACCAGTACTTTATAGCCCTTTTCGGCCAAGCGCAAAGCACTGACCGAGCCGCCAAAGCCGCTGCCGATGATGATGTAGTCGTAGTCGTGTTGCATGGTGGGTGGAGAATGAGTTTATCGGTTGGTGCAAACGGCGTAGCCAGCTTTTGCTGGCTACGAACGTTTTGCACTTTATTGGGCATTCGCTTTCTCTTCTTCTAAATTTAATTTTTCTATCAATTTGTTTATTTCATCTTCCGATTTGAAAGGGCTTTCCATTTTAAATCTTTCTCTGAATGTAAATTCGTAAGTTCTTCCCAAATAAAAGGACATTGCTGTGTCATCAATATCTCCATTTAAATAGGCTTTATATAGAATTTCAAAATTCCTATTTCTAATTCCCGTATCTGTTTGGTGATGGATCACTATCCAAGGAGCAGTTACGGCATTTTTTCCCATTTCGTCATTTTTAGGATACCCAAATTTTTTTAAATATGCTTCAATTTTATGAAGATTAATTTCGTCTTGCTTCCATTGCGTTTTAACGTATTCCATATATTCTTCTGAGTCGTTGCCATACTTCAACATCAATTCAGCAGATTTTTCACTATTTCTCACCGCTTGGTCATCTTCCAATATTTTCTCTAAATACAGCTTTTTATCCTCGATGGAATTCAATTGACTTATTTCTTCCTCTATTGCAGAAATTTCTTTTTTGGTCTTTTCAGCACATCCGCAAAATAGAATTAGAAAAACAATCAGGATAAATTTATCGAATTTCATTGTTTTTTATTTTTTCTTAGTGACGCCCAACTTGAGGCTGTCTCATAAGTCGAGATTTACTAAATTTTAGAAATTTAGCAAATCTGTTTTTCGCTCAAAATGAGTTTTTTATAAATTAAATTTAATTTTTTCGTAACTGTTTAGCAGGGTGCCATGAGGTGATGCCTTTGGGCGGGGAGTGCGGGGGGAAAGGCGTTGCCTCAATATATCGAATTGAGGCAACGCCTTT
>DROJ01000073.1 GCA_011321935.1 Bacteroidota bacterium
CGGGACAAGCTCTTTGGGCGGGGAGCGCGGGGGGAAAGGCGTTGCCTCAATTCGATATATTGAGGCAACGCCTTTCCCCCCGCGCTCCCCGCCCAAAGAGCTTGTCCCGAACCCTCGGGGCATCACCTCAAGGCCCCCTGCTAAGCAGTTACGATAAACCAAGCCCAAAACTCCACTTTTTTTTCCTGAAAACCGGGAACAAAAGCAACCTGCAATATTAACTTGAACAGGTTCGCCTTTCGGCAAATGGAAGCGTACCCTTGCGGCAAGAAGTGGAGCCGCTTAAATAGCCATTTAACCGTTCAGCCATTCAAACCATTCAAACCATACAAGCCAATTCCGAGAAATGAAAATAGCAGAATTTTCGGTCAAGAATCACCAGTTTACCATCGTGCTGTTCATCATGGTACTGCTGCTGGGATTGAACGCCCTGTTCAACATGCCGCGGGGGGAAGACCCTGTTTTCAATGCGCCGATCTATGTGGTCACGGTGATATACCCCGGCACCAGCCCCAACGACATGGAGGAGCTGATCGTTGACCCATTGGAAGATGCGCTGGGCGAGCTGGAAGACATCAAAAAGATAGATACCAACTGCCATGACGGGGTGTCTATCACGGAAATCGAGTTCAGCTACGGGGTCGAGGTTTTAACGAAGTACAACGACATCATCCGGGAGGTGAGCAAGCTGCGGCCCGACCTGCCGGAGGGCATCCTGAGGGTAGAGATCATCCGGGCACAATCAACCGATGTCAATGTTTTCCAACATGCCCTCGTTTCAAAAAGTGCCTCTTTCAAAGAAATGGAGAAGCAGGCGGAGAAGCTCAAAGACGAACTGGAAAAGCTGAAAGAACTGAAAAATGTGGTCATCCAAGCATGCCCCGCCGAGCAGATAAAAATTGAGATCGACCTCGAAAAAATGGCACAAAACCAGATGGGCCTCAACCAAGTCCTCGGCCTCATCAACGCCAACAACATCAACGTGCCGGGGGGCAGCATTGACATCGGCTCCAAAAAAATCAACATCAAAACGACGAGCAGTTTCGAGACCATCGGCGACATCAGGAACACCATCGTGCGCACCACGCCCGAGGGGCGCATTGTTCATTTGAAAGACATCGCCACGGTGCGCTTCGATTACGAAGAGGAGACCCACCGGGCAAGGTTCAACGGCGAGCGGACCATCTGGATCTTGACCAAACAAAAAGACGCCAAAAACATCATCCAAGTAAGCAAAGAGGTGTACCCCATCCTCGAAAAATTTGCCTCGGAACTGCCGCCCGGCATGAGGCTGGAAACTTCATTCGACCAGGCCAAAAGCGTTGACCGGCGGCTTTCAGGTCTCGGGCGCGACTTCCTGGTCGCCGTGTTTTTGGTGCTGCTGACCTTGTTGCCGCTGGGTTACCGCGCCTCTTTTGTGGTGATGATTTCGATACCGCTGTCCCTCTCCATCGGGGTCGCACTGCTCGACCTGATGGGCTATACGCTCAACCAATTGAGCATCGTCGGCATGGTGATTTCGCTCGGCCTGCTGGTGGACGACAGCATCGTGATCGTGGAAAATATCGAGCGGTTCATGCGCATGGGCTACAGCCGGACGGAGGCGGCCATCGCCGGCACCAAACAGATCGGCATCGCTGTGGTGGGCTGTACGGCTACCCTGATTTTGGCTTTCCTGCCGCTTGCATTTTTGCCGGAGGCGACGGGGCTTTTTATCCGCAGCATGCCGCTTGCCGTCATTTTGACGGTGATCGCCTCGCTGTTTGTGTCGCTCACCATTATCCCCTTTTTGTCGAGCATGATCTTGAAAAAAGAAGAGAAAGCCGAGGGCAATTTCTTCTTCCGTATTTTTAAAAAATACCTGAACCAGCCGTACCAAAAGATTTTGCGCTGGACTTTCCGGCATCCCGCATTCACTTTGGCCCTTGCACTGCTCATCTTTTTGAGCAGCCTCTGCCTCGTGCCCTACATCGGGTTCAGCCTTTTCCCGCCTTCCGAAAAACCCATTTTTATGATAGATGTGGAACTGCCGCTCGGCTCGAACATGAAAAAAGTGGATGAAATTGTCACCCAAATCGAAGACCGGATGCTCCGTGATTCTTTGGTCGTTTCGGTGAGTGCAAACGTCGGCAAGGGCAACCCGCGGGTGTATTACAACATCTTCCAACACCAGATTGCGGCCAACTTTGGGCAACTCTTTATCCGCCTGCAGCCAGAGATGCAGATGCCCGAAATAGTGGCCTACACCGACCGACTGAAAAAAGAATTTGCCCATTTTCCCGGCGCAAAGATTTCGGTAAAAATGTTCCAGCAAGGCCCGCCCATCGAGGCGCCGATAGACATCCAGGTTTTTGGCGAAAACCTCGAAGAGCTCCGCCGCATTGCCATTGACGTGGAGGAGATAATGAAAAAAACGGAGGGCACCATTTATGTCGAAAACCCCCTGCGCACCCAAAAAACCGACCTCGAAGTGGTCATCAACAAAGACAAAGCTGGCCTGCTCGGCATACCTTTGGCCGAGGTGGCACGGACAGTGCGCCTCGGTGTGGCCGGGCTGGACATCGGCGAATTCAGGAACGAAGAAGGGGAGGAATACAAGCTCAATGTTTCTGTTCCCCAAAACAAAAACGAGGCACTGACCACCTTCTCCAAAATGTACATCACCTCCCTCTCCGGCAACCTTGTCCCGCTTTCGCAAATCGCAAAAATGGAGCTGCAGACCTCGCCGTCGTTCATCCAGCATTACAACAAGGCACGCTTCACCAATGTCTCTGCCTATACCCGCACGGGCTACAACACGAGTGCCCTCACCGACCAGATCATTGATAAACTGGAGCGCTACGACTTCCCCGAAGGCTACCGTTTTCAGGCCGCGGGCGAGCGGGCATCGCAGGAAGAAAGTTTTGGTGGCATGACGGGCATCGTCATCATTGCCTTCTTTTTGTTGCTGGCCATCCTCGTGCTGGAGTTCCGGACTTTTAAGAGTACGCTGATCGTTTTGTCGGTCGTTCCGTTGGGCATCATCGGCTCGCTGACCACGCTGTTCTTGATCGGCGAAACATTGTCGTTCGTGGCCACTATCGGCATGGTCGCCTTGGTAGGCATCGAGATCAAAAACTCTATTTTTTTGGTGGATTATACCAATCAATTGAGGGAGAAGGGGATGCCGCTGGAGGAGGCGATATTGGAAGGTTCGGAGACGCGTTTCTTGCCGATTTTCTTGACTACGCTTACCGCAATCGGTGGCTTGATACCGCTCGTGCTGGAAAATTCGCCGCTGATTTCGCCGCTCGCTTGGGTGCTGATCGGCGGGCTGGTAAGTTCCCTGTTTTTGAGTAGGATAGTGACGCCGCTGTTGTACAAATTGCTGCCGCCGAAGGTGAGGGTGAAGTAGGGTTCAGGGGAAATCAGCCCGCTGCCCCCCCTGGTTCAGTGCAAAATTTTCCACATCAATTCCTTCAGCAGCGCCCCGTCCTCCTTTCCCACCGTATTGAAATTCACGCCTTTTGCTTTCAAATCATATTCTTTTAAAAGAGCGATTATTTCTTTTGTCTTGGAAAAGGGGTAGTGGCGCAGTGCTGCCCGGTAGTTGCGCAAGCCATAGGTAGAGCGGAGGTTCAGTGCTTTTTGAACCTCGAAATCCGATTTGTTTTTCACAAAATGCAATTGATAGACTTTGGTGAAAAAGCCGCCCAAAGATGCCGTCACCATAATGAAAGGGTTGCGCTTTGGGTTGGCGATGAAGTTTTTGGTGATCCTCGCCACCTTGTTCAGGTTGTGGCTGGCAATGGCATTTTGCAGTTCAAAAATATTGTATTCCCTGCTGATGCCGATGTGTTCTTCGACATGCTGCGGGGTCACTTCGGTGCCGGGGGGGAGGTGCAGTGCCAGCTTTTCCAGTTCGTGGGAGATAAGCGAAAGGTCGGTGCCCAGGTATTCGGCCAGCAATGCAGCGGTATTGGGGCCGACCTTTAATTTGGCCTGCCTCAACTGCCCCATGATCCAGTCGGGCACTTGGTTGTCGTACAATTTTTTGCTGTCGAACAAAACGGCCTTTGCTTTAAGCAGCTTCGCAAATTTGGTGTTTTTATTAAAAGCCTTGTGCTTGTGGCAAAGCACGAGAATGGTCGTTGGGGTTGGTTTTTCGACGTATTTTATCAGTTCCCGCAAGTCCTTCATGTCCTGCGCTTCTTTTACGATGACCACTTGGTGGGAGGCCATCATGGGGTAGCGCCTCGCATGGTCTATCACGGCCACATGGTCAACGTCCCTTCCGTAAAGCACTACTTGGTTGAAAGCCCTTTCGCTTTCGGCCAATGCGTGGTTCTCGATATAAGCGGAAATGGCATCAATGAAAAAAGCCTCTTTCCCGCAGAGGAAATAGACAGGTTGGAACTTTTTCTGTTTAAGGTCGGTGAGTATCTGCTGGTAGGTCAAGATAAATGGTTGAATGGCTAAAATGGCTGAATGGCTGAATGGCTAAATGGCCGCACGAGACTTGAACAACCATTTAGCCATTTAACCATTTTAGCCATTTTAATAATTACTTTCAAAAAACGGCTTATATCCGGCCAAAGATTTGCTGCGGACGATGCTTTCGTAGTTCCGCTTCGAAATGGCGAAGTAGTCTTTGGTCATGCCCATCATCAGGAAGTCTGGCCGGTTCTTTTTCAGGCCGGCATAAAAGGCCATTGCTTCGGCTTTGTCCTTAAAGCCTTTTACATGGATCATTGGCACGTTTTGCAGGTCTCCATCTACTTTGATCTGGGTCAGTTTCAAGTGGGCCTTGGGGTAGTGCTTCCAGATGTATTTGGTGATGCTGGCCCGTACTTCCGGGAGGTCGGCAGGGCGGTTGTTGAGTACAAAAAGGAAATAATGCTCCTCGTCGGCGTTCACGCTAAAGCCACCTTTTGCGGTAAGCTGGTCTTGCGAGTAGCTTGTGCCTTGAAGGGCGAGGGCGAAAAAAAATGTCAGCGGGATGATGAATTTTCTCATTGTGGAGATTTTTTTTATGGTGCCGGGGAAAATGGCTTCGATCCTATTTTTATCAAAGAAGCGCATTGACTACGGCGTTTTTGAAATTAAAGCCCGAAGACCTGTCCTACTTAAAAGAGAACAGGCTTCGAGTTTCTAACCAAAAAAATGTAACTTGAATTTCAGGGTTTTCCGTATTGGCCTCAAAAATAATTAAAAAAAAACTATTTTGGCCTTTATTATCAGCCTTAACCATTCCGCATTCAGGTGTCTAAACAAAACCGGTCAGATTTTGAGCTGTTGGAACTGCTCAAAGAGAACGATGAACTTGCAATTTCTTTGGTTTTCAAGGAACACTACGCCTATTTGTGCAAAACGATAATCAGGCTTGTCAACGACCCGCACATTGCGGAAGACTTGGCGCAGGATGTTTTCCACGACCTATGGAAAAGAAGGGAAAACCTGAACATTTCCATATCGCTGAAGGCTTACCTGAGGCGGGCTGCCATCAATAAAACGCTGAACCATATCAGGGACAAAAAAGTGAAATGGGACGACGAAGACAAGCTCCCTTATATGGCTGCGAACGTGCCGGATGCCGTTCAGGAATTGCAAGGACAGGATTTGAAAAAATTGATAGACGACACCATCAACGGCCTGCCAGAGCGCTGCCGCCTTGTTTTTACGCTGAGCAGGTTTGAGCAAATGCCGTACAGCGAGATTGCCGGGGCATTGGGCATTTCGGTAAAAACGGTGGAAAACCAAATGAGCAAGGCACTGAAAACAATGAGGACAGCCCTTTTGCCCGCTGCAAAAGGAAAGTAGTTGACATAAATTGGTTTGCTTTTGGCATTTGGTCAACTAGCTTGCAAATGGTGGGGATATTCTTTTGGATTTTAGCAGCCGCAAATAGGGGCGGAGGAGAAAATCAGTGACTAAGGAATCAATGATGCCAACGTTTGCAAAAAGGAAGGCAAGTTCACCAACAAGCCCCAAACCCCTGGAAAAATAAACAACTTGAAAAAGGAAGACGCGGCTTTTTAATTTTTTATCATCGAAATGGATACAAAAGAAATGAAGGGTATGACAGAATGGAACAACAACCGGCCAGAGGGGATCGGCAACGAAGATTTACAGAAAATCTGGAAGGCCTCCTCCTCCTATCGGGAAAGCTATGCCCCTGATGTGGAGAAGGCTTGGTCAAAATTTCAGGCCCGTATCAGCGAGGAGCCGAAGGTGGTGTCCATGCGCCCTTCTTTCTCCATTTTGAAAATGGCCGCGGCCCTTGCCCTTTTGGCAGTGGCCGGCCTGTTTTTCAAGCGTTTTCTCGGCTCTGGCCCTTCCCTTGAAAAAATGGTTACGCTGGACACACAGCACAAAAGCCTCGGCTTGTCCGATGGTACGCTTGTCACCTTGAATGCAGCAAGCAAGCTACTTTTCCCCAAAAAATTTTCGGAACTGGAACGCAGGGTCGTATTGGACGGGGAGGCCTTTTTCGAGGTGGCAAGGGACGAGGCCAAACCTTTTTTGATCGAAACCGAAAATGCACAGATCAAAGTGCTCGGCACTTCTTTCAATGTCAAATCTTATACTGGAAAAGGCAGGGTCGAAGTATATGTGAAGAGCGGCAAGGTGGCTGTCCGTATCTTGGATAAAAATAAAGAATACATCCTGTCTGCTGGCGACCATTTGAAATTTGATGCAAAAAAGAAAGAAGCAAATGTCGTTGCCGACTTTTCGGGCAACCCGATGGCCTGGAAAAGCGGCAGGCTCAAGTTCAAAAACGAGTACATGGGCAGCATATTTTCTACGCTTGAATCCCTCCACGGGGTGCATTTCAAAATGACAGACCCCAAATTGGCAAACTGCCCCTTTACCATCAACCTAAATGTAGAAAAAATAGATGATGCCCTCCGTTCCTTTGAGGAGGCCTGCGGCCTTAGGTTCATAAAAAACAGCCAAACCGAATATGTGGTGAACGGGAATTGTTGTGAGTAACAAAGGCAGCGATATTTATCCACTCCCGTTTCTTTTCCGTACTATTACTTTCCTTAAAATATGCGCTGGGTCCATGTCCTTACTAGTGCAGTGATTAGTAATTAGTTGATTAGTGATTAGTCCGCCAAATCCCTGATAATGTGGCATTTAACCAAAAACTAAATGGTTAGCTCATACTACTATACATCAACACCTTGTTAGAAAAAAAGTAAAGAGATTTCATTGAAAAAAGGGGAAGAAAGCATAG
>DROJ01000074.1 GCA_011321935.1 Bacteroidota bacterium
CAATACGGCGGTGGAATATTACTGCACCATTTTCGCGGCAGCGGAAAGCCCCCGCAAAGAGGGCCTGCTGTGGACGGGCAGCGACGACGGCCTCGTGCATATCAGCCAAGACGGCGGCAAAAACTGGGAGGACGTGACCCCGCCAAACATGCCAAAATGGGCGATGGTCAACAGCATCGAACCAAGCCCCTTTGAGGACGGCGGCTGCTACCTCGCAGCGACTTTATACAAGGCGGGCGACTACCGTCCATATTTATATAAAACCACCGATTTTGGTAAAACCTGGACGAAGATCATTAATGGAATACCGGATAATCATTTTACGAGAGTGGTCCGGGTTGACCCAAATAAACGCGGCTATTTATATGCGGGCACGGAGAGCGGCGCATATGTCAGTTTCGACGACGGTGCGAATTGGCAACCACTGCAATTAAACCTGCCCATCGTGCCTATTACAGATATGGCGGTGAAAAACAATAACCTGATTGCGGCCACGCAAGGCCGCGGCCTTTGGATAATAGATGACCTCACTATATTGCAGCAATTAAATAAAAATATAGCTTCCGAAAAATTCCATTTATTTAAACCAATGGACAGCTACCGCATGCCGGGCTATCAAATAAAAGAACCAAAAGGAAAAGGCACCAACCATAAAGGAGGTGTAACGGTGCATTATTATTTGCCAAATATAGACACCGCAAATACGGAAATAAAAATTGCTTTTTTGGAAATGGACGGCGATATAATCCGTGAATTTTCGAGCAAGGCAAAAAAGAAAGAAAATAAACTGAAAGCAAAAAAAGGCGCAAATACTTTTAATTGGAACATGCGCTATGAAAAGGCAAAAGATTTTAAAGGCATGATATTGTGGTGGGCAAGTACCAATGGCCCAAAGGCATTGCCCGGTGAATATAAGATACAATTGACGGTGGGGGAGGACACACAGGAAAAGGTTTTTAAAATATTGAAAGACCCCCGCTCGGAAGTATCGGAAAAAGATATGCAGGCGCAGTTTGATTTTTTAATGGATATTAAAAATAAAATATCGGAGTCGCATGAAACCATCGGAGATATAAAGGAAATCCGTTCGCAAATCAAATCTTTTACCAAACGCCTGGACAAGGAAGACGAAAAATTAAAACCTGTTTTTGACAAGGCCGAAGCCATTGATTCGATAATGACGGAAGTGGAGGAAGCACTGTACCAAACCAAAAACAGGGCGCGCCAAGACCCGCTGAATTTCCCGATCAGGTTGACCAATAAACTGGGGCATTTGACTTCTCTCACGGGCGGCGACTATCCGCCCACCGATCAGGCCGAGAAATTAAAAAACGAGCTTTTTGCGGAAATAGACGGCTGGCTGGAAAAATATAAAACAGTGAAAGAAAAAGAACTGCCGGCATTTAATAAAATGGTGCGGGACATGGAGGTGGACTTTATTAAATTAAAATTAAAATAAAAATAAAAATGAAAAATTCCATCCGTTCTTTTGTTTGGCATCCGTTTTCATACAAATTAACAAAGGTTTGTTTTTTTTTGAAAAAAGAACAGATGTCAATTAAAAGAACGGATGGAATTTTTCATTTTCATTTTAATTTTCATTTTCATTTAAAATGGTTTTCAGCAGCATAACCTTTCTCTTGTATTTTCTGCCCGTATTTTTAGTGTGCTACCATTTGGTTGGGAAGCGGTACAAGAATGCGGTTATCCTGTTGTCCAGTATTTTCTTTTATGCTTGGGGCGCGCCCAAGTTTGTGTTTATATTATTGGCCTCCACTTACCTTGATTTTTATTTGGTAAAATGGATGCACGAAACCGAGGCCAGCAAAAAAAAGAAATTATTGCTGGCCTTGTCTATTTTTATAAATGTCGGCTTGCTGGCCTTTTTTAAATACGCCAATTTTTTTGTTGAAAATATAAATCTGTTTTTTGCCCAAATAGGAGCGGCACCTATCAAATGGGTGGAAATAGCCCTGCCCATCGGTATTTCTTTTTATACTTTCCAGACGCTTACCTATTCCATTGACGTATATCGGAAGGTACACGAACCGCTGAAAAAAGTAAGTGATTATGTGCTGTATATTATCATGTTCCCGCAACTTATAGCCGGGCCGATCGTCCGTTTCAATGAAATAGCCGACCAGATAACCGGCCGTAACGAAACTGCATTTGACAAACTTTCGGGCTTTTACCGTTTTTGTATCGGCTTGGCAAAAAAAGTATTGATCGCCAATGTGATGGGGAAAACGGCAGATAAATTGATCGGCCTGTCGCCGGGAGATATGGATGCCACCACGGCATGGGTCGGCATAGCAGCCTATACTTTTCAGATATATTTTGATTTTTCTGGTTACTCCGACATGGCCATTGGTTTGGGCAAAATGATGGGCTTTAAATTCCCGGAAAATTTCAACAACCCATATGTCTCGAAAAGCATCACCGAGTTTTGGCGGAGGTGGCATATCACATTGGGCACTTGGATGCGCGACTATTTGTATATTCCCCTGGGGGGCAGCCGGGTGTCTTCTGCGGCGAGGCTTTATTTTAATTTATGGGTGGTGTTTCTGATTTCGGGGCTATGGCACGGGGCATCTTGGAACTTTGTTTTATGGGGGGCCTTCCATGGTTTTTTTCTGGTACTGGAAAGGATGTTCTTATTGAAAGCATATAAAAAATTAGGCGCTGCCATAAGCCTTGTTGTCACCTTTTTTATTACGGTGTGCGGATGGGTTATATTCCGGGTAGAAGACATGACGCTGATGAAAACCTATTTTGCAAAAATGTTCGGTTTTGAATTTTCGGGCTTGATGTCGGTGGTGGACAAGGAGTTTGCTTTTGTTTTTGTGCTTGCCTTTTTGTTATCGTTTTTTGTTGTTTTCCCAAAAGGGCAGCAAATGCAAAATGTATTTTATTTGCCAAAAAACAAACCGGGGAATATATGGGCGATGTTTGTTTTTTCCATTATTTTGTTCGTGTTTTCATTAGCGGCAATCAGCGCTTCCGGGTTTAACCCGTTTATTTATTTCAGGTTTTGAGGGGATAGTTGTTTGCTTGCTTGTCCCAACTAAAACAAGGCTTTGTATAATATTTTATGAAAAATAAATTGCCAAAATATCTGCTCGGTGCTTTGTACCTTTTGCTTTTGTTGCCATTGGTTTCCCAAGTTTTTTCATTGTCCGAAAACAATTTAAAAGGCTATTCAGAAAAAGCGGAAAAACCAGAATGGAGTATCGGGAATTGGCTGTCGGGCAGTTTTCAATCGCAGGGCGAAAAATACCTTTCCCAGAATTTTGGGGCAAGGGATGTGCTCGTGAAATTGGACAACCAATACCGGTTTTCTTTTTTTGAAAAATCAAATGTCAGGGACCTTGTCGTTGGCAAAAATGGATATTTGTTTGAGGAAGGGTATATCAAGGCGTATATTGGGAGTGAATACATTGGGGACAAGTCGGTCAAAAAGAAATTGCAGCGGCTTGTTGCGGTCGAAAAAAAGTTAAAAGAACTTGGCAAAGAATTGCTTATTGTTGCCGCTGCTGGCAAAGCAAGTTTTTTCCCGGAATATATCCCCGATCATTATTTTCCGCGAAGGGAAACCAATAATATAGATGAACATAAAAAAGCATTCACCGACAGCGGGCTGAATTATATTGATTTTAATGAATGGTTTGTGCAGATGAAAGACACGAGCCGGTATCCTTTGTTTCCAAAAACAGGTATCCATTGGACGGAATATGGGATGACCTTGGCCGCCGATTCGCTGGTTCATTATTTAGAAAAATTGGAAGGGATCGATTTGCCGGACATTAAGATCAAAGACATTGAACTCCTTCCCAAACCCCATCGGACCGATAATGATATTGAAAAATCAATGAACCTGTTTTTTGACATTCCAACCGACGGGATGATATATGCTTATCCGAAAATTGAATATCATTCTGAAAACAAAGACAGCCTGAAAGTGCTGGTAGTCGGCGATAGTTATTATTGGCAGATGTACAGTATGAAGCTGTCCAAAAATGTTTTTAATAATGGGCAGTTCCTTTATTATGGCGGGCAGATATACCCGGGAGCGGGCAGATTGGAAAACGATGACCTAATGGATTTTATATCCAGTTATGATGTTATTGTCATGATGTGTACCGAAGCTAATTTGAAAAGTTTTCCCTGGGGGCTGCAAAATAGCTTGTATGAACTGCTTTGTAAAGATGAGCATGATTTGTTTATCCAAGCACACCTGGAGGAGATACTGGAACAAGAAGACAAAATACGCGCCGACGAAAAATGGTTCAAAGAAATAAAAGAGGCCGCCAAAAATGCAAAAATGGAAGTGGATGAAGTATTGCGGAAAGATGCTGTTTTTGTTGTTGAGAACAGGTATTTGTAGGCGAAGCAGTTTACAGGGCATTGGCCATTAAAACTTGGAGGTTTTTAAAACCTCCAAGTTTTAAAAAATAGCAAAATGATTTTACAAACCGAAAGATTGATGTTGCGCGAACTGACCGTTGACGATGCCGCGCATTTTTACAATTTAAATACCGACCCGCTCGTAATCAAATATACAGGCGACCCGCCATTTGATAATATAGGACATGCCTATAGTTTTTTAAAGCAATACGAACAATATAAAAAATACGGCTACGGCCGCTGGGCGGTCATCCGCAAAGAAGACAAAGAATGGCTCGGCTGGTGCGGTTTGAAATATGAAAAGGAATATAAAGAAACAGATATTGGCTACCGTTTTTACAGAAAATATTGGAACAAAGGATATGCCACTGAAGCGGCAAAGGCATCGCTGGAATATGGTTTGAATAAATTGAATTTAAAAACAATAGTCGGCAGGGCGATGAAAGAAAACCCCGCATCAATCAGGGTTTTTGAAAAAATAGGGATGAGTTATGTGGAGGATTTTATATATGAGGGAGCGCCTGCTGTGCTGTATAATATTAAGGGAAGCAGCAAAGAATAATTTATTAAACAGGACTGCACACAGATTAAACTGATTGAACTGATTTCCACAGATTCACTAAATGGCAAGTATAATCTGTAAAGATCAGTTCAATCAGTTTAATCTGCGTGCAGTCCTGTTTCGGCCTACCGCCTCCGCGCATCCTGTATCCTTTTGGAATAAGGAATATTGATAAAGTCCAGGTGCCCCGGTTTCACCCGGATATAAAAACTATAAGTATTAAAAAAGGGCTGCCACGAAAGCCCCATTTCCCAGCAGTGCAGATTTCTGGTAAAAGTAAAATCGGGGTAAGTAATTCTTTTAGATTGAAAATCATAACCAAAATTGCCGACCCTTACATCCCAATTTGGGGTCAGTTTAATAGTGCCGCTGGAAGAGATGGTATGTGCCGACACTTCGATAGAATCTTTTTGTGCAGATACATTGAACCTTCTCCGCAAAGTGAAACTATGGGCAATGCGGAAGTTTTCGAACAGGCTTAATAAGTCCTCTTCTTGGCGTTTGTCTTTTGGGTCTTCATTGGCGAGGCGCTGGTCGGTATTGATGCCTTTAATTAAATCCCGCACCCTGCCGACGGTCAGGTTAGTGGTGAAGCCCATGCTCCAATCATTGAGGCGCAACAGTTTTTTCTGCGTGTCCCAGAGCAATTTATTTATTCTCCGGCCTGTCGTATTATCCCTTTCATAGGGGTCGTAGGTGGCATTAAAACGGAAGGTGGTAATTCCATTAAATAAATTGGTATTGCCCTGCACCCGCACCGTGCTCCACCGCATGGAGTCGGCAGCGAAATTATAATTTCCGGCCACGGAAACAGAGCGGAACAATTTAATGTTTTTTGTTTTTTCTTCTTTTTTGGAATATATTTTTGCCTCGAACTGGTTGCCAAAACTATAATTAAAAGTCATTTGCCGGCCCGAGGGCGAGGGCTTTTCAAAACCCGACAGTTTATTGTTTTCAAATATATTGTACAGTTCCACTTCGTCGTTGCGCAGGTCTTTTCGCACCGATTTAAAATAGCCCCAATCGGGGTTGGTATAATCGGGCGTGAAATTAAATCCGAAACTCGGCGAGATGACATGCCGCAGCCCCCTCAATTTTCCCCTTTTAAAAAGCATGGTGCCGAATATGCGCGTGTTCATGCTGATGCCCACGTTGAATTGGCGCAGCGGTTTGAAGCCGAATTTTTCATTGTCTATAATATTTCCAAAACTGGTCGTATCGGCCTTTATTTCAAATTGCGTGGAGTCGAATTCATTGTAAATGGTATCAAATTCGATTTCGGCCGTCGGGTCAAAAGTCTTGTCCACCGTCCTGAAATACCACACCTCTTTATAATTGGCATTTGGGGTGACATTAAAATATTTCAATAAATTAAAGCTCGTCGAAGTGCTCACATTGTGCCGCACCCCAAACTGCGCGTCATTTAAAGTCTGTTTGGTAAAAAGGGTCGAATCGGTCGCTTCAAACTGGTTCCTCGCCTCCGAAGTATAGCGCACTTGCACCCGTTCGTACCATCGCTCGCCGCCCACCTGCAGTTTTCTTTTAAAAGGATAAAGCGCCTGCGTCTGGAAATTGACCGTCGGGAAGCTGACAGACACCCGCTTGGTGCTGGTATTTTGCGAATGGTTAAAACTTGCGCTCAGGTCGAAGGGGGCATCGAAGCGTTGTTTATAGCTCATATTTGAGCGCAGCGTCCTTTGTGTTTGTGAGCGAAAATCGGCATTGTTCTGCTGTTGGTAGCCGCTGGTCTGTATGTTGATGCTGCCGCCAAAAGTATGGTAGGGGTGCGCCTTCGGGTCTTGGTTGTGGCTCCAGCGGATGGAGGTGGAGGGGTTGTAAACCGGCCGCCCGTCGGCGCCGTCCTGCCGCTGCCGGGCAAAATCAATGCTCAGGTTGCCGTTGTATTTATACCTTTTTCTATAATTGGCGAGCGCATGGGTTCGGAAAGTCCCTTTAAAATAAATGTCGCCCGTCAGCGCCAAATCCCAATAATCGTTCATCGGGAAGTACCAGCCGACATTGCGCAGGCCATAGCCCCAAGCCTCCGAAAATTCATAGTCCCTCGGAAAAATAAGCCCCGTGCGCTGCCCCTGCGTCATCGGGAAAAAGCCAAAAGGCAGCCAGATGGGGGTGGGGATGCCGCCGATTTCGAGGTTCGACGGCCCGACGATGGCCACCTTGTCCTGCACTATTTTTTGCTTTTTGCTGCGGATGCCAAAATGCGGCTGTTCGAGGTCGCAGGTCGAAAAAATGGCGTCGCTGTTGTAGATGATGTTGGCTTTGGTGGAGTCTTCTCCCGCGCCGATGAACTTGCCCTTGGTACCAACCACGTTCATGCCCTGCTGCATGGTCTGCACATTGTAAATGATGCCTTTAAAGGTCTTGAAATTGTATTTCAGCTTGCTGGCAGAAACATCCTGCCCGCCCTGCGTGAAGGTCGGTTTGCCAAGCCATCCGCCGCCGGGCTTCCTTTTTCCCTCCGCCGTCATCGTGTTTTCGTTCCAGTCAATGAGGATGTAATCGGCGGTCATGTTCACGTCCTGGTAGCTCACTTTGGCTTCGCCAAAAAGGTGGATTTTTTGGTTTTTGGAATCAAAGAGCATCGAGTCTTTGGCCTCGTAGTCAATCTGTTCCTCGGGGGCATCGGCGGAGAGTTTCACATCGTTCAGGTCCACGGGGCGGCTGCCCGAAAAAGCAGGCGGCCTCCTTTCTGGCAGGCTGTCCAATTGAGCAGGAAGGCTATCGGCCGGGGGCAGGGCAGGGGGCTTGGCCAAAGCAGTGTCGGGAGCTGTTTGCGATGCAACATCCAGCCCGCAAAACAGTAGAATTGAAATTATTATATGTACCTTTGTTTTTAAATACAATGCTTTGGATTAATGTTTGGAACTGTGGTTTTTACCGGTCAAGCAAAAATGGAATCTGGATCGGAAAAAACTCTTTTGAACCGGTTCAAAGCTCTTTTTTTTGCCGTGGTATTTTGCCGTGCCTTTTTTAAGGTTTCAAGGTAAACCAAAGTTTTTTGAGATATAACCTCCGCCATTTTTCAAAAAAAAATGGCTTGCCTTGAAATTTTATGGTTATACAAGCTACTTTTATTTTTTAAAAAAATGTGAAATCGGAGAAAACTGAAACCTGCATTTTAGAATTTCTGAATTTCCAATTTCCAAATTTCCAAATTTCCAAATTTCTAAACCATTCACCGTGCCGATTACCGATTGTAAAAACCCTAAACTCACATCTACGATGAAAACTGTTTTACTGTTGTCAACGATATGGTTCAGCCTTGTTTCCTTGGATTTGCCAAATGTTAACAGCGCCCCCGTCAGCGGCAGCAAACTTATCAAAGCTGCGGAGATTTCCCTCGCAAATATTCCGTTTACCGACACTTCTGCGCTTCATGTTGCACCGGCGTTCCACCTTGCCAAGCCCGGCAATTACCATATCAAAACGGTGGTCATTGACCCCGGCCACGGCGGGCATGACCCCGGCTGTTTGGGCGGGCATTCGCGGGAAAAACATTTGGCGCTCGCCATCGGCAAATACCTCGCCGACGGCATGAGGAGCCAGTTTCCGGGGCTCAAAGTCATCATGACCCGCTCCACGGACGTGTTCATCCCGCTGCACGAAAGGGCTTCCATCGCTACGCGAAACAAGGCCGACCTGTTCATCTCCATCCATTGCAATGCTTTTCCGACCTCCCATGCAAGCGGCATCGAAACCTATGTGCTCGGGCTGCACGCCACGGAAGAAAACCTGGCGGTCGCTAAACGCGAAAACGCATCCATCCTTTTGGAAGACAACTACAAAGAAAATTACGGCTACGACCCCAATTCGCCGGAGGCGCACATCATGTTCTCCATGTTCCAGAATGCCTTTTTGGAACAAAGCATTTCGTTTGCGGAAAAAGTGCAGGGGCGCCTGACCGCATTGCCGGGCAGGCACGACAGGGGCGTAAAACAGGCCGGTTTTTTGGTGCTGCGCCATGCCACCATGCCCAGTGTTTTGGTGGAAACGGGCTTCCTGACCAACTCCCGCGACGAGGATTTCCTGCTCTCCGAAAGCGGCCAACGAAAAACGGCCAACGCCATCTTGAATGCCTTCATCGAGTACAAGGCCGACATGGAAGGCAACGGCGAACGGGCCGCTACGGTAGCTTACGTGGAAGCCCCGAACAAAAACTCGATGAGCAGCGGCCCTTCCCATAAATTTTTCAAAAAAGAAGCAAAAAAAGCGCAGCCCGTTGTCGCTAAACCAAAGCCCCGTTGGGAAAAAGAAGCAGAAGTGGCCAAAAAGAAAGGGCTCGAAATAGGGATGCCCTCTCCGCCGCCGCCACCAAAACCAGCATCTTCTCCCGTTGCCAAAACCAATACATCGCCCCGCCACTCCTCCAAAATAATGGCCACCCCGCCCATAAACACTGACATTAAACCAACGTCTTTCGCTTCCGCAAATAAAGAAACCCCCGCAAAGGACCACATCATCTTCTGTGTGCAATTGGCCGCCTCGCCTTCCCGCCTCAACGTGAGTTCCGGCAAATGGTCCCGCCTCGACCAATCGGTAGAAGTTGTAAAAGAAGGTAGCCTTTATAAGTACCAAGTCCGTAACTTCGCAACTTTAAACTCAGCCAACGAGGCCAAAACCAAACTCCGCGCAAAAGGCTTCCGCGACGCTTTTGTCATCGCCTATAAAAACGGAGAACGGATTGACCCACGGAAGCTGAAATTAAGAAATTGAGAAATTGAGAAATTGAGAAATTGGAAATTAGAAATTGAGAAATTGCAGTATCGAGAAGGGACTCTTTGGCCTTTTGAACGAAAACCAAAGAGTCCCTTCTCGATACTGCAATTTCTCAATTTCTAATTTCCAATTTCCAATTTCCAATTTCCAATTTCAAATTTCTTAATTTCAAATTTCCAATTTCTAAATTCCCAATCCATGAGGAAAGAAACTAAAATCGGCCTGTTCACGGTCATCACTGTTTTTCTGGCCATTTGGGGCTATAAGTACCTGAGGGGCTTCAATATTTTCGACAGCAACACCACGCTTTATGCGGTCTATGAAAAAGTCAACGGGGTGCGGATTTCTACACCTATATATATCAACGGCCTGCAGGTGGGCTTGGTGGCAGATTTTGCCCAGATCGAGGATGACCTCAATAAGATCAAGGTGGTCATGAACATCAACGACGGCATTAAAGTACCCAAAGATGCTGTTGCCGAAATAGTGCCCAGTTTTATGGGCGGCGTGGAAATCCACCTCACGTTTAAGGGGACTTGTTCCAACGGAGATTGCGCCCAGTCGGGCGATTTTATAAAAGGAAGGATGAAGAGCATGCTCGGCGGCATCACTTCGCCGGAAGAGATGAGCCTCTACACCAAAGAACTTTCCAAAGGCTTGACGGCGGTTATTGACACCCTGAACCAGCGCCTGGGGCAAAGCGACGAAATCAACAAATCGGTCAGCGATGCGCGGGCCATTTTGGTCAACCTAAAATCTACCACCGGAAGGTTGGACAGGTTGATGGCAGGTTCTTCGTCGGCCATCGAAGGCTCGATGAAAAACGTGGAATCCATCACCGCCAACCTGAAAGACAACAACAAAACGATCAGTGCCATCCTCGCCTCCGCAGAGAAATTGAGCAGCGACCTCGAAAAAGTAAAAATCAGCGAACTCAGCGGCGATGTGCAGCAAACGATGAAGCAATTGCAGGCCACCCTCGCCTCTTCCGACAAGGCCATCAACGACCTCGGCATTTTATTGAAAAGCCTGAACGAAGGAGGGGAAGGGGCAGTGGCCATGCTGCTCCACGACAAAAAATTTGCGGACAACCTCCAGTTGAGCATCAAAAACCTCGACCTGCTGCTGCAAGACTTCCGCCTGCACCCCGAACGCTACCGCCGTATTTTATCGAAGAAAAAAATGCCCTATGAAGCGCCCGCTGTTGACCCGGGGCATTGAAAGAGGTATTAAAAAGGTATTGGGTATTAAATGGTATTGGGGTATTTGTCCATTCGTGCAAATACCCCAATACCTTTTCAATACCCAATACCCTTTTTTAATACCTTTTTTTTTAAACATTAAACCGGAAGTGCATCACGTCCCCGTCGCCCACCACATATTCCTTGCCTTCCACGCCCATTTTCCCGGCCTCTTTCACGGCGGCTTCTGAGCCATATTTGATGTAATCATCGAACTTGATGACCTCTGCGCGGATAAAGCCTTTTTCAAAATCGGTATGGATGACGCCTGCCGCTTTGGGGGCTTTCCAGCCTTTCTGCACCGTCCATGCACGGACTTCTTTCTCACCTGCGGTGAAATAGGTAATCAGGTTGAGGAGGGAATACGCCGCGCGGATGACCTTGTTGACACCGGGTTCGGCGAGGTCCATCATTTCGAGGTATTCCTTTTGTTCTTCCAGCGAATCCATGGCCGCTATCTCCGATTCGATGGCTGCGCTGATAAAGATGACCTCGGCGGGTTCGCCTTTTACGGCCTCCAAAAAAGCAGCGGTATGCGCATTGCCGTCGTTGACCGCAGCCTCGTCCACGTTGCAGACATAGAGGATGGGCTTGTCGGTGAGCAGGCACATTTCTTTGAGCAGGTCGGCGGAGTCGCCTTCCAGTTCGAGGGAGCGGGCGGGCTTTTCACCGCTGAGGTGCTGGAGTATTTTTTCGCCGTTTTCGGCAGCGGCGATGTCGGCTTTGTTGTTGGTCTTGGCAGCTTTGCGGAGTTTTTCCAAACGCTTTTCGACGGTCTCTATGTCCTTGAGGATCAGTTCGGTATCTATCACCTCTTTGTCGCGCACTGGGTCAACGCCGTTGTCAACATGCACCACGTTGTCGTCGTCGAAGCAGCGCACCACATGGATAATTGCATCCACTTCCCGTATGTTTGCGAGAAATTGGTTGCCCAGTCCTTCGCCCTTGCTGGCGCCTTTTATCAGCCCGGCGATGTCGAGTATTTCGATGGTCGTGGGGATGGTCTGCCGGGGGCCGATGAGTTCGGTCAGTTGGTCGAGCCGCGGGTCGGGCACGGTGATGATGCCGACGTTGGGTTCTTTGGTGGCAAAGGGATAGTTTGCCGCCAATGCGCCCGCCGAGGTAAGCGCATTGAACAAGGTGGATTTTCCGACGTTGGGCAGGCCAACGATGCCGCATTTTAGAGCCATTTATTTTAATGGTTAGTGTTAAATGAATGTAACTGCTTACTACCCCTTGACGGCTGTTGAATTCACTAACCCCCGACTTCAGTCGGGGGGACATGCACAAATTTTATCGGGTTTTAACCCAAAAAACACGCGTAATCTTTGGGTTAAAACCCAGATTTGTACTTTGCCCACCCCCGACTGAAGTCGGGGGTTAGTGAATTCAGCAGGTTAGCTGGGGTGGTAAGTAGTTACAAATGAATAATAATTAATAATGCCGCCCGGCCTAAAGTTTCGGAGCGGGGTTTTGGTTTTTTTCAAAACGGGCGCAAAGATAGGTTTTGGATTAAAAAGGGGAAAGGGAAAATCATGGCCATTTATTCTGAATTTTAAGAACGGGCGGCCAAGCTATTAATTATTAAATAACTTGTCCCGAATTAACTTCGGGATTAATCATTAATTAAGGTGAATTTCCTCGCACATCTTTTTCTTTCCGGCAAAAAAGAACACTTGGTGGCCGGCAATTTTTTGGCTGATTTCCTGAAAAACAAGGAAGTGGCCGCTTTGCCCTTGCCCATTCAGGAAGGTGTCCGCCTGCACCGGAAAATAGATTCTTTTACGGACAGTCATCCGATGGTGTTGCAGTCGGTACGGCGTCTCCGTCCCGTTCACCGCAAATTTTCGCCCGTCGTTTTGGATATATGCTACGATTATATTTTGGTGAAAAACTGGGGGCGCTACTCGGCTGAAAGCATCTATCATTTTACAGCAAGCATGTACGGGATATTGGAAGACTATGCCCACCTGATGCCCGCTTTTTTACAAAAACGTTTGCCGCTGATGATAAAGGATGATTGGCTGGTCAAATACGGGACGGAGAAGGGTTTGCGTTTTACTTTTGATCGGATGAAAAAACGCACCCGCTACCCGGAGTTTTTTGAAAATGCGGTGGACAGTTTTTTTAAGGATCATGATTTGTACGAAAAAGAATTTAACCTTTTTTTTCCTGATTTGATTGCGGCAGCGGAAAAGTGGAGGGAGAAGGGTGAGAAATAATGCGTAATATTTTTTTACTCGAATTCCCTTTATTTGCCCCCCCCCTTGTCATCTTGTAAAGACCTGTTCACGTTAAGG
>DROJ01000075.1 GCA_011321935.1 Bacteroidota bacterium
CCCTCCACTATACTGCTCTCAAACTCTGGTTTCTCTCAAACTCTCAAACTCTCATTCTCTCAAACTCTCATTTTGTATTACCTTTGGCCAAAACAAACAAAATGACAAACAACTGGTACCTCGGCAAAATTGCCAACATCAAGATTTATGTGCATTGGTCGTTCCTCATCCTTTTGAGCTGGATACTGATCAGTTTTTACATGCGCCACCAAGACATGCGGGAAGCATTGCTGGGAGTGCTGTTCATCCTCATCGTTTTTGCCTGCATCACTTTGCACGAACTAGGCCATGCCCTCACCGCGCGGCGTTATGGTATTACCACATCCCGCATTACCCTCTTGCCCATCGGTGGGCTGGCCAGCATGGAAAAAATGCCCGAAAACCCCGTCCATGAACTTTGGGTGGCACTGGCCGGGCCGGCAGTCAATTTTGTGATTGCCATGGTTTTGGGCATGGTCATTTATTTTACCACGGGCTTCCCGACGCTTGGCTCCTTGCAGGAAAGCATGTCCCTGACCGCCGACAATTTCCTGTTCCAGCTCTTTTTTGTCAACATGCTGCTGGCCGTTTTCAACCTCATCCCCGCTTTCCCGATGGACGGCGGACGGGTGCTGCGGGCGCTCCTTTCGATGACCACCGACCGCGTGCGCGCCACTGCTATTGCAGCTTCCGTCGGTCGGTTTTTGGCCATCGGTTTTATCTTTTTCGGAATTTTCAATGATTTCTGGCTGGTGTTCATCGGTATATTTATCTACCTCGGCGCTAGTGCCGAAGAATACCACGAAAGCACGGGCGCTGCCCTCGAAGGGCATACTGTCGCCGATGTGCTGATGCGGCAGTTCCGCACCCTGTACCCTTCGCAGCCCTTGCAGCGCGCCGTCGAACTGCTGCTCGACAGTCAGGACACGGAGTTTATCGTTCTCGACATCAACGGGGCAAAGGCAGTCGGTACGCTGACCAGCAAGGACATCCTTGAGGGCTTGACAAGGTTTGGCAAGGATGCCCGCATCTCGCAGGCCATGCAGAAAAAAGTACTGGAACTTTCGCCCAAAGACCCGCTTTCCGACATCATCCAAAAAATGATGATGGAAAAAATTGACATTGCCCCGGTCTATGACGGCGGGCAGTTGGTGGGCGTTTTGGACAGAAACAATATCCAGGAGTTCTTGATGGTTCAGGCCGCCGTGAAAAAGGTTGGTTTTAAAGTTGCGGGTACATAGTTTTTGTTTGTGCAACCTATCCTATCTTTCCTCTATCTTTGGTTCAAATAAAGAAAGCTCATTCTTATATTTTCTTTTTTCGCAACTTCGCCCCCCTTTCCGGCGTTTGGAATAGGCTCTTTTTGGGTTAGTTTTGAACCTCTTTTTTTAAAAATACAGTGGAGAGGATTTTGCTCCTTGTTGTGGAGTTTGGAGACAAGCCATTCAACCATTCAATCATTATGTCAGAAATAAAAGACAATTATCAATTGCTCATCGAGAAGCTCGATCAGTTTATCCGCAAATATTATGTGAACCAACTGATCCGCGGCGGGCTATACACACTGGCACTGATGCTGGTGCTGTTCCTCGGCCTGAATTTTTTGGAGTACCATTTTTATTTCAAACCGGGCGTCCGGGAGGGCTTGTTCTGGTCCTTTGTGGGCGTGTCTGCGGTTGCCCTTTCTGGCTGGGTACTGCTCCCGCTGCTGCACTATTTCCGTTTGGGAAAAGTCATTTCGCACGAAAAAGCGGCCTCGATCATCGGCGATCATTTCACGGGAGTAAAAGATAAACTGTTGAATGTCTTGCAGTTGCGCAACCAAGCGGAGAGCGCCATGAGCCGGGACTTGATATTGGCCAGCATCAACCAGAAATCGGAAGAGATCAAGCCCGTGCCTTTCAAATCTGCCATAGACCTATCAAAAAACAAGCGGTACATGCGCTATGTGCTGCCACCGCTTTTGCTGCTCATTTTCTTGCTTTTTGCTGCGCCGAACTTGATTACGGACAGCACCAAACGCCTGGTGAAGTACAACAAGGAATTTGAAAGACCAGCACCTTTTTCTTTTGTGGTAAATGAAGATGACCTCGAAGTGGTGCAATATGGAGAGTTTCCTTTACGGGTAAAAGTAGAAGGCGATGTGCTGCCGAACGAAGTATTTATCAACGTTGACAACATCCAGTACCGCCTCAACAAAGAGGACAACAATACTTTCAGCTACCGCTTCAGCAATGTGGCCAAAGAGACGGATTTCAAATTGTTTTCCAGCGGCGTGGAGTCGAAGGACTATACCCTGAACGTTTTGAAAAAACCCAACATCACGGGTTTTGAGGTGAAATTGAACTACCCCAACTATACCGGCCGCCGCGACGAATCGCTCAAAAGCATCGGCGACCTGGTAGTGCCGCTCGGCACCAATATAGACTGGGTGTTCAATGCCGAAAATACGGACGACATCTCCATCCGCTTTTCTGGAAAAAAAGGGCTGACGGAAACAAAACGCTTTTCCGACGAACTTTTTACCTATAAAAAACGGGCGCTCAAAGACGAAAGCTACCGCTTGTTCATTTCAAACAAAGCCCTCCCGAATGCGGACTCAGTGACCTATTCCATCTCCGTGGTGCCCGATCTGTACCCGACCATTGCGACGGAAAAATTTCAGGACAGCCTCGACAAAAAGGTGTTTTATTTTGTGGGAGAGGCCTCTGATGACTACGGCCTGAAAAACCTTTCCTTTAATTACCGCCTCAAAAGGGACGGCAGCGAGGGCCAATTGCAAACCCTCCAACTGCAAAAGCCTGCCGGCAAAAACATCCAGTTCAACCACATCTGGGACATGACCGAACTCGGCCTGCAGCCCGGCGACGAGGTGACTTATTATTTTGAAATATTCGACAACGACGGTGTCAACGGCAGCAAATCGGCCCGGACCAACCTCATGGTATTCTCTATGCCCACGGTGGAGGAACTGGAAAAAATAGAGGAAAACAACGACCAAGAGGTGATGGACAAGCTGAAAGAGTCGCTCGAAGAAAGCAAAAAAATACAAGACGACATGAAGAAGCTGCGGGAGAAAGTCTTGCAGAAAAAAGACATGGACTGGCAGACCCGCAAAGAACTCGAAAAACTGCTCGCAAGGCAAAAAGAACTCGAAAAAATGATCGAGGAAGCCAAAAAGGCGATGCAGGAAAACAAGAAAAACGAAGAAGAATTTTCGCCGCAGAACGAGGAGAAAATGGACAAGCAAGAGAAAATGGAAAAAATGATGGAGGACGTGATGAGCGAGGAAATGAAAGACCTGATGGAAAAAATAGAGGAACTGCTGCAGGAAATGGAAAAAGACGAGGCCATGGAAATGATGGAAGAAATGGAACAGAACGAGGAGCAGACCGAAAAATCGCTCGACCGAATGCTCGAAATGTACAAGCAGCTCGAACTTGAATTCGAAATGGAAAAGGCCATCGAAAAACTGGAAGAACTCGCCAAAAAACAGGACGAACTCGCCGAAGAGACCAAAGAGGCCGACCAAAAGCAAGACGAAATGAGCGAACAAGAGCAGCAGGAAAAACAAGATGAACTGCAAGAAAAGCAAGAAGAACTCAACGAGGAGTTTGAAAAAATAGGCGAGAAAATGGAAGAAATCCAAAAAAAGAACGAACAGCTCGAACACAAAAAAGACATTGACGAACAAAAAGAAGAACAGGAAGACATCAAGGAAGACATGCAGGACAGCCAAGAAAACCTGCAAAAAAAGGACAACAAGAAGGCCAGCCGAAAGCAAAAAAGCGCCGCCCAAAAAATGCGCAAAATGGCCAACCAAATGGCCGCCAGCATGGAGCAAGAAGAAATGGAACAGATGGAAGAAGACATGGAAGCCCTACGCCAACTGCTCGAAAACATCGTTACCCTTTCGCACGACGAGGAGGGCTTGATGGAGGACTTCAAACCCACGGATACCAACACCCCCCGTTATGTGGCACTGACGCAAGAGCAAAAGAATATCCAAGACGACTTCAAAATAGTGGAAGACAGCCTCTATGCCCTCGCCAAACGGGTGGTGCAGATCGAAAGCTTTGTCACCGAAAAGGTCGGCGAAATAAAGGGCAACATGCGCAAGGGCCTCAAGCACCTCGAAGAACGCCAAAAACCGCAGGCCAGCGAGCAGCAGCAGCGGGCCATGAAAAACCTCAACGACCTCGCCCTCATGCTCAGCGAGGTCATGCAGCAGATGCAGATGCAGATGTCGGGCATGATGCCCGGCAGCCAACAGTGCAGCAAGCCCGGCGGCAAAAACCCCAGCGGGCAGGGCGGCAAAAAACCCGGCGACAAAATTTCGGAAGGACAGAAAGGGCTGAACGAGGGCATGAAAAAAATGATGGAAGGTATGCAGCAAGGCGGAGGCAGCCCCTCTAGCAAAGAATTTGCAGAAATGGCCGCCCGCCAAGCCGCGCTCCGCAAAAAACTCGCAGAGAAAGCAAAAGAAAAAAGCCAGAACGGCGAAGGCGGCAGCAAGGAACTCCAAGAACTGATGGAGCAGATGAACAAGATCGAAATTGACCTCGTGAACAAGCGCCTCACCAACGAAATGCTGAAACGCCAACAGGACATCCTCACCCGCCTGCTCAAGAGCGAAAAGGCCGACCGCGAACGAGAGTACGACAACAAACGAAAATCGGAAACCGCCCAGGACATCGAGCGAAAACTGCCGCCAAGCCTGGAGGAATACATCAAAAAACGGGAAGCCGAAACCGAGCTTTTCAAAACAGTGAACCCCGCCCTGAAACCTTATTACAAAAACCTGGTGGAGGAGTATTACAAGTCGCTGAAAAATTAGCGCAGGTTTCCAAACCCGCCCGTAAAAAGGCTTGGCCATATGGCCAAGCCTTTTATTTTTTGCCTTTACTGGTTCGATCCGTAATTAGCGGACTATTTATTTTTTGGTTAAATATCACATTATCAAGGTTTTGGCGAACTAATCACTAATCAACTAATTACGAATCACTGCACTACACCATGCCACTTGCGCAGCATCAATTGCCATTTTAAAATCAGGAATGATCTCGCTACCTATACTGAACCATAAATTGTGCATTGAGGGCAGGTACTCCCCTTCTGGGGCTGGGGGCTGGCGGGGGCAAATGCACAAAACCTATTATGGTTCAGTATAGGTAGCGCTATTCCAATCACTTATTTTACCTTTGCCGACCTTAAAAACCAAGGTAGCCGATACAAAATGCCCAGCATAAAAATACTCATCACCGAAGACGAACTGCTCTACGCCAACCAACTGGAAATACTGGTGGAAGAGATGGGCTACCAATGCGCTGGCGTGGCCGACAATGCCCACGACGCCCTCGGGTTGGCCATAGCCACCGAACCAGACCTCCTGCTGATGGACATCCACCTCAAAGGCCCAAAAGACGGCATCGAGACAGCGGCCTTGATCCGAAAACACTTGCCGGTGCCTTTGATCTTCATCACCTCCATTACCAGCGACGAGGTGTTCGAGCGGGCCAAAAAAACCGGCCCGGCCGCTTTTATCCAAAAGCCATTTGATGCCAAACAACTCCAGCGCAGCATCGAACTGGCCATCGGCCGATCGGCTGGCCTACCGGCCACACCGCCGGTTTCAAGCTGGCAAAAAGACCTTCTCCACAATGGGCATTTTTATCTGAAATCAAAAAACCGGCTGGAAAAAGTAAGCGCCGCAGACATTTTATTTATCGAAATAAAAAACAGGGACTGCACCCTGACCACCAAGACCGGCGCCATCACCGTCCGGATGAGCCTCGCCGATATTATGGACAAACTCCCTGTCCGGGGTTTCCTCCAAACCCACCGCAGTTTCGTCATCAACGAAACGCACATCTCCGCCGTTGACCTGTCAATGAACAAAGTCGAAATCGGAAAGCATAAAGTACCTATTTCCAAAACTTTCCGTAACGGACTTCTGCAAAGGCTCAATATGATTCAATAATTTTGCACCTTGTTTTTCAAAAAAATACCGGATGAAACCTTGCTTCTTTTCCATGCTGCTCTTTTTGTTGACAGCCACGGCCATTGCCCAGCAAGGATATGCCGATAGTTTGGAGGCCGAACTGAAAAAGGCGCCCGGCCGCAAAATTGAATTCGAACTGCTCGAAAAACTGTTGAAAGAATACCGCAAAACCGACCCTGCGAAAGTAAGGGAAACTGCGGCCACCTTTCTCCAAAAAGCAAACGAGGCAGGTGACAGCTCGATGATGGTTTCTGGCCTGCTGGCCTTTTACGACTATTATTATTTCAAGCCAGAAATGGATTCCTGCAAAATGGTCATGGAGCAATGCCTCCAACTGGCAAAACGTGTCGGAGACCATAAACAACTGGCACATGCCTATGCAGCAGCATCCCGGACAGCCCGAAGGGAGCGCCGCTTCGGGCAAGTAGAAAAGTTGCTTCGGCAAGCCCTTTCCCACGCCAAAAAGTCTGGCGACAAACAGGCCCTCAGCCAAGTTTATGGCAGCTTGGGCACATTTAAAAATTCAGTCCGGAAGTTTGACGAGGCTTTGGGGTTTTACAAAAAAAGCCTGCGCCTACAAGAACAAACAGGCGAGCCCTCAGGCATCGGCTTCGGCCACAAGCAGATCGGCTTCATCTATTTGCGGCAAGGAAAATATGAGGCTGCCCTGCAGGAATTTGACCGGGCAATGCCTTATTTTATCGAAAGCGGCCACTTGGCCTACCAGGCCAGGGTTTACAATGACATCGGCGTTACTTATAAAAAAATGGGGAAATGGGCGGAAGCCTTGCAGGCCTACGACAAGGCGGTAGGACTGGCCAAGCAACAAGGCGACCAGCACCTTGTGGCCCGCACGTTCAACAATAAAGGCGTCGTTTTTAAAATACAGGGCAAGTACGACGAGGCCGTCGAAATGTACCGCCAAAGCGAGCAGATATCCATCGCCCAAAAAGACTCGTTCAGCCTGGCCCTTGTCCATACCAATATCGGCAATATCTATAAATTAAAAGGGGAATACGGCAAGGCCATCGAGCTGTTCCAGAACAACCTTTCGCACGCAGAAAGCAAAGGCGACCCTTTTGAAACACAAAAAGCGGCCTATAGCCTTGCCAATGTTTACAGCGAAAGCGGCAACTTTGGCCTCGCCCAAAAATATGCCCTCAGGGCCTTGAAAATGGCCGCCGAAAACGGCAAGACCAATCCCCTCCTCATGAGCCAGCTCGCCCTTGCGGATGCCTACTCCGGATCGGGGCAAACAGAACTCGCAGACTCCCTCTTACAAAAAAACGTCGAATTGACGAGGCAGCAAAAATCCAAGCCCTACCTTGCCTACAGCCTCAAAAACCTCGGGCAGGTAAAGCTGGAGAAAAAAGATTACCAATCGGCACTGGCCAATTTGTTCGAGGCTTTACAACTTGCCGAAGCAAAAGGCGACCACAAATTCATGCTCGAAGTACTGGAAGGCCTCGGCAAGGCACTGTTGGAGGCCGAGCAGGCACAGCCCGGCGAAATCCGCCGACAGTTTGCTTCTTCCCGCTCAATGGACCTGGAGCAACTCTTGCTCAATGCCCTTGCCGAAGCCGAAGCCACCGGCACCTTCGCCAGCACGGTGGGCATCAGCGACCTCTTGGCCCGGTACTACGAGTACCGGGGCGACTACCGCTCCGCTTATTTTTATAAAAACAAATACGCCGAACAGCGCGATTCGGTCTATCAAAATGCCCACGCAGAAGCAGTTGCCGAACTCGAAACCACTTTTGAAACCAAAAGGAAAGAACAGGAAAACGCGCTGCTCAAAACACAGAACGAAGTCATCGCTTCGCAAAACAAAACCTACCTCGCCGCGGCCCTTTTGCTGGGCGCACTCCTCGCACTCACTTTTTTCTTTTTTTCAAAAACAAAATCCCTGAACAAAAAACTCGCTGCGCAAAACCTGACCATCGAAAAACAGAACAAAGACCTCCAGTCCCTCAACCAGACCAAAGACCGCTTTTTTGGCATCATCGCACATGACCTCCGCAGCCCCATGCTCGCCTTCCAGGGCATTGGAAAACAGATCGCTTATTTTATAAAAAAAGAAAAAACGGGCAAGCTGCTCGAAATGGCCGCTGCCGTTGACGAGACTTCGGCCAAGCTGAACGAACTCCTCGACAACCTCCTCAACTGGGCCTTGCTGCAAACGGGCTCCATCCCCCACCGCCCGCAATTGCTCGACCTATCAGATGCAGTGGAACAGGCAAAGGCCCTGCTTTCGGGCATCGCCGCTGCCAAACAGGTCGAAATAATAAACAATGCCCCGGCCGGACTTCTGGTTTTTTCGGATGAAAATGCCCTGCGCACCATCGCCCGCAACCTGCTGGCCAATGCCGTTAAGTTTTCGCACATTGGCGGAACGGTCACAGTCAGTGCCCATGCAGAAAACGGCTTCGCTACCCTCTCCGTCAGCGACAACGGCATTGGCATCCCCCCCGAAAAAATGGAAAGCCTTTTTACGCTCGGAATGCAAAGCACCACCGGCACTGCCGGTGAAAAAGGAACGGGCCTCGGCCTCCTGCTTTGCGCCGAACTCGCCCAGGCCAACGGCGGCCGCATCACCGTGGAAAGCGAGCTGGGAAAGGGCAGCACCTTCCGGGTTTTGCTTCCGGGGCAAGGGGCCTCCCGGCACTCGTGAGCCCCTCGGCGGCGGGGCAGCTATTTTCCCGTCCACAACAAAACTGCCTCCTTCTACAACAGCATGGCAGCCTTCTGCTGCACAGCCATTGCAGGCCGTGGCCTGCACCTTGATATTTGTATTTTAAATTCACCTGCCCTTATTGTCTTTTGGCAACTGTTTTTTATTTTAAAAAATCAAAATATGAAATTGACCTGCCTGCCCCTGCTGCTACTGCTTTTTATCAATTGCGCACTTCGTGCAAACAACAAAAACCTGCTGGCCGGCCCTACCGTGCCTTCCTCCAATTTATCGTTTTCCAATATTCAGGGCAATTCGATGACAATGGTCTGGACCAAAGGCGACGGGCAGCGCCGCATCGTCATTGCGAAAGCAGGCAGTGCCGTGACGGCCGTCCCCAGTAACGGCAACGACTACAACTCCAACCTAATTTTTGGAAATGGCGCAGAAATAGCCCCGGACGAGTTTGTCGTTTATGACAACTCCGGCAGTTCAACGCTGGTATTTGGCCTCCAGCCGAATACCGTTTACCATTTCGCCATCTTTGAGTACAATGGAACGGGTGCCGGGACAGAGTACCTGACGGCCAGTTTTGCCGCAGGCAGCCAGTCAACGTCAACTCCCCCCGGCACGCAGGCATCGGCCCTTGTTTTCAGCAATGTGGAGGGAGGCTCGGTAACACTCTCCTGGACCAATGGGGACGGGGCATCCCGGCTAGTGTTGTGCAAGGAAGGAGCAGCGGTAAATGCCAACCCCGTAAACTTGACCAATTATAGCGGCAATGCTTTTTTCGGCAGTGGAAGCCAGGTCGGGACAGGCAATTTTGCAGTCTATAAAGGCAACGGAAGCAGTGTGGCCGTTACTAATTTAGAGCCTAATACGACCTATCATTTTGCAGTTTTTGAGTACAACGGCATTTCCGCACCAGTTTATTTAAGCCCCGGCGCTACGGCCAGCCAATTGACGGGAACAAGCCCTACCACGGCTGCAACCAATTGGCAAACGTCCAATCAAGATGGCAATAGGTTTCGGTACAGTTTTACAAAAGGCAATGGGACGAGGCGCATTGTGATTGCCAAAGAAGGCAGTGCGGTAACGGCCACTCCCGTTGATGGCCAATCTTATTCGGCCAACGTGACTTTTGGCAACGGTGCGGAGATAGCTCCGGGAGAGTTTGTCATTTCCAGCAACACATCTTCCAACCAGCTAATGTATGGCCTCAACCCCAACACCACTTATCATTTGGCGGTGTTTGAGTACAACGGCACCGGCAACAACACTTATTACCAAACGGTGCCTCCGCTCACTGGCACTGGCAGCACGCTTTCCGCACCCACCGTGCAGGGGAGCAATCTCCAGTTTTCCGGCATCACTGGCAGCAGTATTCAAATAAGCTGGACAAATGGCAACGGCAGCAAACGCCTGGTTGTAGCGAGAGCAGACGGCAATGCCCAGTCCCCGCCAGTTGACCTGGCAAATTACTCGCCCTCCGCCAGTTTTGGGAATGGCAGCAACCTCGGCAATTCCAATTATGTGATATATGAAAGCACCGGGACTTCGATGACGCTGGTCAACCTTTCCCCCAATACGACCTATCACTTTGACCTGTACGAGTTCAACGGGTCGGTCGGGCCTGTATATTTAAGGCCAGCGGCATCGGCCAGCCAAGCTACCGTTGGTGCGCCCACGGTGGCAGCGAGCAATTTGGGCTTCGGCAGCATTGAGGGCAACCGCATGTTCACCGCTTTTACAAAAGGCAACGGGGCGAGGCGCATCATCATCGCCAAAGCAGGCAGCGCAGTGACGGCCGACCCCGTTGACGGGACGGACTACGTGCATGATTTTACCTTCGGAAATGGCGATGAAATTGCCCCCGGCGAGTTTGTGGTTTACGATGGCGCAGCAAACAGTGTGTCCATCAACGGGCTAAGCCCGAACACTGTCTATCATTTGAAAATAGTGGAATACAACGGCACGGGCAGCAGTACTTTGTACCTCGTCAACCCTTTTCTAAGCGGCCAACAATCTACTGCAACGACTCCCACTGCCGCTCCCAGCAATATCATTTTTTCGAATGTTGAAGGCAACAGCATGACCATCAGTTGGACAAACGGGAACGGGGCGGGCCGCATGGTGATAGCCAAGGCAGGGAGTGCCGTGGATGGCTTTCCAGTTGATCTGCAGACCTATAGCCCCAGCCTCGTTTTTGGGTCGGGTTCAGAAATAGGCACCGGCAACAGGGTGCTGTACAGCGGTACTCTGTCCAGCATCACGGTGCTGGGACTGAGCCTCGGCGAAACGTATCATTTTGCAGTTATTGAGTACAATGGCTCAAACGCCCCCGTTTACCAAACGCCCGGCACTGCTGCCCAACAAATGGCCAGCTCGCTGCCATCAGTGCAGGCCAGCAACGGCAATGTTAACTTGACCGGCGCCTATCGGCTCAACTTGACATGGACGAAGGGCAACGGCAACCGGAGGGTCGTACTGGCCAAGCAGGGCAGTGCCGTGGACGCCGTGCCCGCCAATGGGACAAGCTATAATCCCGACGGCCAATTTGGCAACGGGGATGAGATCGGAACGGGCAATTTTGTGGTTTATGACGGTACCGGGAGCAGCCAGTTGGTTACCGGTCTTGCCATTGGCACCGACTACCATTTCTCTATTTTTGAATATGGCGGCAGCGGGGCAAACATCAATTACCTCTCGCCCGGGCATGCTTTCAACCATTCCACGGCCACCATACCGACGACTGCGCCCAGCAATTTTTCGGCATTCAATGTCAATGGCACCTCTGCCCAAGCAGGCTGGACAAACGGCAATGGAAACGGACGTTTGGTCGTCATCAGCGACGGCAACGCCCTGACCCAACAGCCTGTGCACGGAACGGCCTATAATGCGGCGGCTTCTGGTTACAACGACCCCGTGTATGCACTGGGCAACGGCTACCGGGTATATAAAGGCCAGGCTTCAAGCGCCCTGATGACCAACCTTACGGGAGGCACCACCTATCATGTTTTTGTTTTTGAATACAACGGAAATGATAATTACCCGGCCTTCAATACGGCAGCGCTGGCGGGGCAGTTTACCACATTGGGCGAGCCACAGACACCCGCTACCAGTCTCAGCGCAACCGATAACGAAAACGGCTCGGCCAGCCTCAACTGGACGCGCGGCTCAGGGCAGCAAAGCCTTGTGCTGGCCAAAGAGGGCAGCGCCGTGGATGCCGCTCCACAGGACGGGCAGGACTATACCGCTCAATCTTTTTTTGGCTCGGGAGACGAGATCGGAACGGGCAATTTTGTGGTTTATGAAGGCCCTGCCAGCAACCTGACCCTGAGCAACCTGGCCGCTGGCCAAACCTATCACTTGGCGGTTTATGAATTCAATTTTACGGGAGCGAATACAGACTACCTTGCCGCCGACCCCGCAAGGGCACAGGTCAGCACCCTCCTGCCTGTCGAGATGGCTTCTTTTACGGCGAGCAAAAATAAGGGCGGCGGCATTTTATTGAAATGGGAAACGGCTTCCGAAACCAACAGCGGTTATTTTGAAATACAGCACAGCAACGACGGGCGGATATTTGTTCCTGTCCAAAAAGTGCCGTCCGCAGGCAACAGTTTTGAAAGCCACCAATACCGCTTTTTACATAATCCCCCTGAGGAGCAAAATTATTATAGGTTGAAACAGGTAGATATAGATGGCCTATTTTCTTTTTCAAAAACAATTTATATTTCGCTGGAAAACAAACACCCCGAAGCAGTGGTTTTTCCCAATCCAACAAATGGTTTTTTTGAAATAAAAAACGTGGACGAACCCGCCGCTTGTTTTTTAATAAATATATTGGGCGAGCGGGTTGTTGAGTTTAGGTCAGATGAAAAAATATGGGCAGGCCATTTAGCGGCCGGATTATATTGGTTGGTCATGGAGAAGGGAAATGGGGAATGGGAAAAAATGCCTTTGCATATTGGCGGGCATTAAGGGGTCGGCGAATAATAACCTTTTTAGGATTTCAATAAGGGAGCCGGTAAAAAACAACCTGCCCGTTATGCGCTGGGTATTTTTTCATTCCCGTAATTTTCCCGTCAAAAGGCTTGCCTTCGAATCAAAAGGGTTGCCCGATGCCCGCCGGAAGCTCACCACTTGGCCACAGTGCCAAATGGCGTCGGCAATAGGGCCGTTCAACATGTTCCAATATGGGTACTCCGTGGTTTTGCCGCCCCGTTTGAAAATGATTTTCATATTTTTCAAATCCTTTTTTTTGCTGTTTTTCAATATATCGCTTGCCGCTTTTATATTTTCCAACGTCTTTTTTCTTTTTTCCGCAAATGTCATTTTTCCTTTTTCCACAGGCGCGTTTGCCACTTGCCTTGCTGCATTGAGGATGACCTGGCTCAGGCCGAGGATGTGGTCCAGTGTCTCGTCGGAAGTGCGGGCTTCCCCGCTGGGCTTATATGCGAGGTCTTCCGGGCGCAGGCCTTCCGTTGCCCAATAATAACGGAAGCCGAGGCCGTCAATCATGCGGGCAGCAATGTTGGTGCTGGAGTATTTTTTTGGATGGGCGGGGATTTCCCGGTAGGGCAGGTCAGCGTTCATTTGCTTGTTGTTTTGTGCCATTGTATTGTTTGGTGCCGTGATGAAAAAGAAGAACAGTGGAAGGATATATTTCATGTGCCGTTGTTTGTTAAAATTATGGAATTGATGAAATAGAGGGTATGCTTCCTTAGTTTGAAATATACTGAACCATAATAGGTTTTGTGCATTTGCCCTCGCCAGCCCCCGGCCCCAGAAGGGGAGTTCTGCCCTCTTTGCACAAAACCTATTATGGTCCAGTATAATAGGCAAATGTAATTTAAAAGAAGTGGAATGTACTCTTGTACTGGCGTTTTTTAGGCACAAAAAAAAGTGGCTATAAGTAAAGTAGAAGAAAAGGGGATTTCCTCCACTGAAAAAAAACAGTAAATTGCGCGATGTGTCAATAATACTGAACCACTTTTATGAAAAAGAATTTAGTCCTTTCTCTGTCCATTTTATTTTTCATCCAATTGGCCGCAGGCCAAAATCAAATAAATTACCTGCCCTTAAATTCATGCGACCCAAGTGCGGACATGGATGATTTGAAATCGCTCGACAAATATTTTACAAGCACAATTTTAGTCGGCATGGGGGAGTCAACACATGGCACGCACGAGTTTTTCACCATGCGGCACAGGGTATTTAAATACCTTGTATTAAATCATGGATTTAATACCTTTTTTTTAGAAGCAGATTACAGCAATTGCCTGCGCGCCGACCGCTATATCAACGGCGCTGAAGACGACCTTCATAAAGTAACTTTATCATTAGGGCTTTGGCCCTGGGAAACGGAAGAAATGGCCGACCTTATCAGTTGGATGAAAGAATACAATTCGGGCCACGATGAAAACAAGCTGAGTTTTATCGGCTGCGATATGCAGCAAATAAATACTACGATAGATGAAATAGACCGCATTATTATGGCCTATGATTCTGATTTGGTTGACACTTCTAATTATGTAAATATATCCCAAGAAGCATTTTATAAAATAAATGATTGGGAAACATTGGGCAGGTATAAAAATATTGTCAAAGAAAAAAAAGCGCTAATAAATAAATTGGATTTCCGGGGGAACGATAAATATATATACCAGACTTTGACGAGGCACTTGGATCAAATTGTGGAGGAAAAATACAATCCAAAATTCTATAGTTTCCGGGATGTAAAGATGGCTGAAAATATTCTTTATCATTTGGAAAACAACACTGAAATCAAAGGCTTTTTTTGGGCA
>DROJ01000076.1 GCA_011321935.1 Bacteroidota bacterium
GGATGCCCGTGAGATGGGGCCCCTCACAAACCAGAAATCAAGGACGGACGACTTTGCCAAACCCCCGTCTCCGTGCCCTTCCGAAAGAGGGGGAATTTATTCCCCCGCCGCAATGGTCGGGGGAATTTATTCCCCCTCTCCCGGAAGGGCACGGAGACGGGGCATTTGTATTTGGAACCCTGTTTTTGCCGGATGCCCGTGAGATGGGCCCCCTCACAAACCAGAAATCAAGGACGGACGACTTTGCCAAACCCTTGTCTCCGTGCCCTTCCGAAAGAGGGGGAATTTATTCCCCCGCCGCAATGGTCGGGGGAATTTATTCCCCCTCTCCCGGAAGGGCACGGAGACGGGGCATTGGTATTTGGAAGACTGTTTTTGCCGGATGCCCGTGAGATGGGGCCCCTCACAAACCAGAAATCAAGGACGGACGACTTTGCCAAACCCCCGTCTCCGTGCCCTTCCGAAAGAGGGGGAATTTATTCCCCCGCCGCAATGGTCGGGGGAATAAATTCCCCCTCTCCCGGAAGGGCATGGAGACGGGGCATTGGTATTTGGAAGACTGTTTTCCCGGATGCCCGTGAGATGGGCCCTTCTCACGCATCAGAAAATCATGGACTGACGACATTGCCAAACCCCCGTCTCCCTGCCCTTCCGAAAGCGGGGGAATTTATTCCCCCGATATTCCCTCGGCCCCGGCCATCCATTTCACAATTTCATTTTCGCCACCACCTCCCGCAAACTCTCCACCCCATGAAACGGCAACAGCACGTCCACAAAGGGCAGTGCCGCTTTCATGCCCTGCACCTCCGGCGTCCATTCCGCACTTCCGGCGAGCGGGTTCAGCCACAAAACTTTCATCGAACGGCGGTGGATATGCCGCATGTTTTCGCTTACCAAACCTACCTCGCCCGTGTCCCAGCCATCGCTGAGGATGATGGTCAAGGTTTTGGAAGACAAGTGTTTATGCGCGTGTTTTTCATTAAACTGAGCAAGTGAAGCGCCGATTTTTGTGCCGCCCGACCAGTTATTGACCTTTTCAATAATACGCCGTAGCGACTCGTCCAAAGAGCGGTGGCTGAGTTCATCGGAGACGGGGTGCAGTGAGGTGCTGAACACAAATGCCCTGACCTTCGGAAAGAGGTTTTGGAAGGCAAAAAGAAACTGGATAAAAAAGCGGCTGTACAGTTCCATCGAGCGGCTGACATCGCAGAGCAGCACCACTTTCAGGTTTTCTTTTTTCTTCCTTCGGTAAATGAGTTCGATGATTTCGCCGTGGCGGAGGATGTTTTGGCGGATGGTTTTTTTGAGGTCGGGGCTACCTTTTTTGTGGGTGCTTTGAAAGCGGCGGCTGCGGCGGTTGGCTATTTTGCGCACCAGTTTTTTTACCAAAAAAAAGACCTCGCGCAGTTCCCTTTCATCGAAGGCGGGGTACTCCGTTTTTCCAAAAACATCAATGGTGGAGTAGGTGGCCGTTTCGGTGGTTTCATCTGAACGGCTGCCGTAGAGCCAGTTTTTCAGGGCTTGCAGGGTGGGGGCTTTTTGCGGTTTGGAGGAAGTCGGTTTGTCCTTTTTTTCTTCTACCTCTTTTGCTTTGCTGTCCACTGCCCGGTCGAGTTCTTGCCAGTATTTTTTATAAAAATTGGGGAATGCTTTAAGTTGTTGGGGGCTGCGGCAGAGGGCAGTTTGCAGGCAGAGCTGCAGGTCGTCGGCTGCGCCGAAAGGAGTCAATATTTCCATCGCCGAGAGGGCATCGCGTTCTTCCACCGGGCCGATGTTGAACCCCTTCGCCCGCAGGTAGCGGCAAAAGGCGACGGTGTTGGCGGAGAGGGATGTTTGGCGTTGGACCATGTATTTCAGGTATCATTTTAATGAGGCGGGGGGAGGTCAGTAAAATTGCCCAAAGGCCGATATTGAAAACTTACGGCTCAGCCCTGCAATGCTTTTAGTTTTTCCTGTAAAGCCCGGATTTGTTCTTCAGCTTGGTCTGCCCGTTGCTTTTCCTGTTCTGCCCGTTGTTTTTCCTGCTCTGCCCGCAGCTTTTCCTGTTCGGCTTTCCAGTTAGCATAATCTGCCCGTAATTTTTCCTGGTCGGCCCGCAGCTTTTCCTTTTCTTTTAGTTCTGCTGTTTCGGCGGGCGAAAGGAAAGGCTCGCCGTTGGGATGAAATATTTCGAGGCTTTCTTCTGTCCAATTAAAGGAAATATTGAGCAGAGGGCTTGTCCATTCGCGGGCCTGGGGCACTTTGAGGAGTTGCCTGCCCTGCCGTAAATAGACGCTGAAGATGTTCTTGTCGAGGTCATAGACATAATATTCCTTGACCCCGTACCGTCGGTAGAAGTGGAGTTTCTTTTCCATGAGTTTGTCCGAATCGTTTGGCGACCGGATCTCAAAAATGACTTGCGGGGGGATGTCATCTTCCAACCATTGCATATAGGAGCCCCGGTCACCTTTTGGCCTTCCGATGGCAACCAATACATCGGGGGCCAACTTGATATCAGGCCGTCCTTCAACGGGGTACCAAAACAGATCGCCGGCGACAAAAATGTTTTGCCCTTTGGTTGTTACCTCCAGCCCTTCTTTGATCAAGACTATCATTTTGTATTGCCGAGTGTTTTCTGCCATAGGTTTTCCGTCTGATTCAGGATATATTAAATGTAATGCTTCTTTTGTTACTCCTTGCATATTATGTGCTTTTAGTAAGTGTCCAGCAAGCCCCCTTGGGGCTTGCTGGACATTGTTTTTATTGTTTCAAAGTAACTACTTACCACTCCCCTCAAAACTGTTGATTTCACTAACCCCCGACTTCAGTCGGGGGGGAACACAAAACTTTATCGGGTTTTAACCCAAAAATATGCACGTTTGTTTTGGGTTAAAACCCAGATTTGTGCGTTGCCCACCCCCGACTGAAGTCGGGGGTTAGTGAATTAAATAATATTGATAGGGTGGTAAGTAGTTACGTTTCAAAGATAATCGTTTTGACGGCAAATCGAAATTTTTTGCTGTTTTATTGCCTTTGCTCAATTAACCTTCATTTTGATCCCTACCCGCTCAAACAGCTCCGACAGCGACAACTGCGCCTCCCGGATGTCCTTCCAATCTTTCAGCACGATGCCCAAAGTTTCCTCCACCACTTGTTTTTCCAGATGGTCAATATGGAGTGCGGCGAGGGCCATTGCCCAGTCGAGGGTTTCGGCGATGCCGGGTGTTTTGTCGAGTTTCATTTGCCGTAAGGCTTGCATAAAATGGCAGATTTGCCCACCGAGCTTTTCGTCAATGCCCGGTGTTTTTTGGCGGACGATTTCGAGTTCTTTTTCAAAATCGGGGTAGTCAATCCAAAGGTAAAAACAGCGGCGGCGCAAGGCTTCCGAGAGGTCGCGCATCCGGTTGCTGGTAACGATGACGGTGGGTTTGGTGGTGGCCTTCACCACCCCCATTTCGGGGATGCTGATCTGCCAATCGGAGAGCAGTTCGAGGAGGAAGCTCTCAAATTCCTCGTCTGCCCGGTCCACTTCGTCAATGAGCAGGACGGGGGCTTTTTTCATGGTGATGGCACGGAGGAGGGGCCTCTTCAGCAGGTATTTTTCATCAAAAATAAAGTCCTCTTTTTCTTTGACCGATAGGCTTTGGGTCTCCATCATTTTGAGGGCGAGCAGTTGTTTTTGGTAGTTCCACTCGTAAAGTGCCTGCTCGGCATGGAGGCCTTCATAGCATTGCAGGCGGATGAGTTCGGTGCCAGAGGCACGGGCAAGGACTTTGGCGATTTCCGTTTTTCCGACGCCCGGCGGGCCTTCTACCAGCAATGGCCGTTGTAATTTTTGCGCCAAAAAGATGGACATGGTGATGGCTTTGTCGGCGATGTAGCCCTGTTCGGAAAGGGTTCGGGCGAGGTCAGTGAGTGCTTTTTGTTGCATGTTCAGTTAGTTCTAAAAAGGGTTTCCGGGGGCTTGGCAAACTTCTATATTTCGTGGGCCAACTTGAAAAGGGGGCAAAAATTTGCCCCGCAATAAAAATCACGGGGCAAATTACTCAACTTAAGGAACGTACAAATAATAATGAAACAATAAATTTCATCACTGCCGCAAAGAGGCCTTTGACCTCCGTTTCTCTTTGTACTTGGCCAGTTGGCGGCGCAGGTCATCAACCGCCCCGTCTATTGAGCGCTCAAATGTCTTTGTGGTCTCTTTGGCAAACAACTGCTGACCGGGCACATGTAGCAGTATCTCGGCTACCTTGTCCCTGACCTGGCCGGCATTTTCGAGTTTGAGTTTTACTTCCGCACTAATGATGCGGTCATAAAACTGTTCCAGCTTGCTCATTTTCTTTTCAGCGAAATCAAGCAGTTTTTGGTCGGCTTTAAATTGAACAGATTCTGTGTGTACTTTCATAGACGTTAATGAATTAGTGCTGCGAACACCCGAAATAACGGACAAAGCCCCTTATTTTACAAAAGGCGTCTTTGCTTTCGGGTGCGCTTGCTGATATACTTTTTTCAGTTTTTCAATAGAATTGTGCATGTAAACCTGCGTGGCCGCCAAGCTCGAATGGCCGAGCAGTTCTTTGATGGCGTTCAGGTCGGCCCCGTTGTTCGACAAATGCGTGGCAAAAGTATGCCGCAAAACATGGGGGCTGCGCTGTTCCAGCGTGGTGACCACCGACAGGTATTTTTTTACCAGTAAATAAACAAAGCCCGGGTAAAGTTTTTTCCCCTTGTCGGTCAAAAACAAATAGGGTTCGGTTTCGCTCCCCCACTCCGCATTCCTCACCTTAATATAATAGCCGAGCAACAGGACGAGGTGGCGGGCCATCGGCACCAGGCGCTCCTTGTTGCCCTTGCCCAGTACTTTCAATTGGTTGGTGGAAAAATCCACGTCTTTTACCTTGAGGCCGATCAGTTCGGAACGGCGCAGGCCGGTGCAGTAAAGCACCTCCATCACCAAACGGTTGCGCAGCCCCCGGTAGCCTTCCCCAAAATCCACTTTTTCAAAAAGCAGTTCCATGTTCTTTTCGTTCACAAAAACGGGCAGCCGCTTGCCCGTCTTGGGGGCGGTGACCTTGGCCATCGGGTTGCTTTCTATCTCGCCCTGCTTGCGCAAAAATTTAAAATAGGTTTTCAGGCAGGACAGCTTGCGGTTGATCGAACGGGTAGTGTTGCCCTTGCCCAGCAGGTCAACGATCCACGAACGGATATGCGGGTGCCTGATGCCGGCGGCGGCATCGAGGTCGTAGGTAAATTTGATGAATTCGGAAAACTGGCCGAGATCGGTGCGATAGGCGGTGAGGGTGTGCGGAGAAAACCGTTTTTCGTATTCGAGGTATTGAAAAAACCGTTCGTGATTCATTCCTTTTGTCGTGATGGTAACCAATGTGAAATGTGTGATAAAGATAGGAACTGAAAGTTGAAACTGCAATCACATTTTTTATTTATTTAAATTGTTTTTAATGTGAAATGAAAAAGCCCTGCCCTCCCGTTGGCCGTATTTCAAAATTTCGGCGCGGGGTGGCCTCCCCCACTGGGGACGATGGGGCCGAACGGAAGAAAGGCCGAAGTTTTGAAATGCGCCCCTCCCGTTGGCCGTATTTCAAAATTTCGGCGCGGGGTGGCCTCCCCCACTGGGGACGATGGGGCCGAGCGGAAGAAAGGCCGAAGTTTTGAAATGCGCCCCTCCCGTTGGCCGTATTTCAAAATTTCGGTGCGGGGTGGCCTCCCCCACTGGGGA
>DROJ01000077.1 GCA_011321935.1 Bacteroidota bacterium
CCGCACGGGTCATCTATGGTTTTTACCTGCGGCCAAGTTCAAATTTAATATCCCGGAAAATGAAACTGACCCCTTTTATCAGTACCCAATTGTTTCAGAACATAGGCGGGGAGCCCATTTCCCAATATGACCGGGAAGGCAATAAAACAGGCAGGTTCGCTCCCGAAGGGCTACACCGCGGGCGGGTCAGAACCGGCATTTATTTCAAGCCGGCAAAATATATGAAAGTCACTGTATTCGGTATGTTTCAGAAAGAATTCAATACAATATGGTCGGAAAAAAACAACCGCAATATTAATGTGAAAAGCCCGAAGAGCGGGAAAACATACCGCCGGTTCAATGACTATTTCGTGGCCGGCCTGAGCGCAAAATTCTATGTGCCACATCATAAAAAAAGTAAAAAAAGCTCCAATAAATAGAGCCGGTGCATCCGGGCCTTTTGGAGAGGAAAACATTTAATCTTTGTTTTTTATAAATATATGTTTTCCAAAACAAAACCAGACGGGCCTGGTAAATTTATAAAAAACCAATCTTATTGTTTAGATAAAAAAAAATAGAGCACAAAATGAACGCAGCTCTATTATCTTAAATAAAAAAATTAAATCATGCAAACTGCAATCAAAAAATCATTTATCTGCAAGAACATCAAATCTTATAATTTGGACAAAAGCCAAATCCTTTCCCATTTGCCCAAAGTGGGCGACGTGGCCCTGTTCAGGGTGAACAAAATCGGGAAGCATACGCGCATCCAAAATTATCGGGGAAAAAACCGCTTGCTTTTTCCGGGCGACTTGGTGCTGCTTGCATTTGGCAACCGGTATGCCACCAACCAAATCGAAGGATATGTGCCAGACACCCCACAGCCCGAATACCATATTCTCGGACAAGGCGGCGTGGCCGGCATCGTGCGGACCATGTATGCCCCCCTACTCGAAAAAGGCCCGACAAGCCTGGAACTCGTGGCCTATGCCACCGATGAAAACGGCCGGATTTTAAATACCAAAACACCCCAAAGGGAATTGATGCAAGTGGCTCGTAAAAACAAAAACAGCGCGAAGGTCATCCTCTCCGTCGGCACAGCCATGGACAGTGGGAAAACGACCACCGCAGGCTACCTCTGCCGAGGCATTGCCAAAAGCGGGAAAAAAGTGGCCTATATGAAACTGACCGGCACCGTATATACCAAAGATATGAACTTCGCCCTCGACTGTGGGGCCCATGTGGTCATTGATTTCAGCTATTATGGTTTCCCTTCCACTTTTATGTGCGGGGAAAAAGAACTCATACACTTGTTCCATGCCCTCCTGCACGCTTTGGAAAAAGATGCACCCGAATATGTGGTCGTGGAAATAGCCGACGGGCTGCTCCAGCGCGAAACGGCCATGCTCCTGCAAGACCCTGACTTCATGGGCAGGGTGAACAACGTTATCTTTTCGGCCGGAGACAGCCTCAGTGTATTGAGTGGCATGAACCTGTTGGAAACCTGGGGGGCAAAGCCTTTTGCCGTGTCGGGCGTTTTTACCAGCCGCCCATTATTGGTACAGGAGGTGAATGCGGCAAGCCCGGTTCCGGTTCTCACTTTGGAAGACCTGGACAGTGCCGAAGTCATAGAATATCTGAAAGAAAAACAATTCATAAACCTGAAAAAACATGCAGACCTTGCGGCATAAAAAGGAGATATTGAAGTCGTTTTTTAGTGAGCACAGGCAACTGTTCTTCCTCACCCTC
>DROJ01000078.1 GCA_011321935.1 Bacteroidota bacterium
ACTCTCACACTCTCAAACTCTCACACTCTCACACTCTCACACTCTCTCTCAAAAGAGCCTAAATAGTGGGTGTTCTAATAGTGTGTGGGACTACCCTGAAGCCCGTAGGGGTGTGTAGGGGTAGTTTTTTTTCACTTCAAGGGATGCCTTTGAAATAATAAGTTACAGATTGCTCTTAGTATGTTAGCTACCCCGATACCAATCCCCCCAAGGGAGTCGGGGTACGCTTTTTCATGGTTACATTGTTACATTGATTCATTGAAAATGCGGGCCTTGGTCAACTACTTGTTTGGAAAACTAATTTGGTTGACTTTATTGCATTTTCGTAACTACTTACCACCCCTCAAAACTGTTGATTTCACTAACCCCCGACTTCAGTCGGGGGAAATGCACAAAACTTTATCGGGTTTTAACCCAAAAATATACGCGTTTGTTTTGGGTTAAAACCCAGATTTGTGCGTTGCCTACCCCCGACTGAAGTCGGGGGTTAGTGAAATCAATATTCTTGAGAAGGTGGTAAGTAGTTACGCATTTTCAAAATAGGATTCCTTACAGCCATGAAGCAATGTAACCATGAAACAATGAAAGGTTTTCCCAAAACCTGATTTAGGCCGGGCGGTATTTTTGGCCGTCCGGCCACATTTTGAAAACAAAATAAAAGCATCAATAAATTAGAGAGCGTAGTGCCTCGGTGTCTTCGGAAACCGGGGCTGTTTTGTTTGTAAATTAAAATGAAAATTAAAATGAAAAACTCCGCACTTTGCAAATGAAAATTAAAATGAAAATTAAAATGAAAAACTCCACCCGTTACAAGGCTTGAGAGTGGATTATTTTTCTAAAAAAGAACCACTCTCAAGCCTTGTAACGGGTGGAGTTTTTCATTTTAATTTTCATTTTAATTTTTCACTTCTCCCTCGGCAGTTCTGGCAGCGTACCATCAAACGAGTCGAGGGCATCGTAAACCACCTCATGGATGCGGCGTCTTACCCCTTCGGTAAATATTTTTTTGTTGCTCGCAGAAGGGTTGATCCGGTTGGAAAGGAAAACATAGACAAGGTCGTTGTCGGGGTCAACCCAGACGCAGGTGCCAGTGAAACCGGTGTGGCCATAGGCCGTGGGAGGGGTCCTTTTAGAATAGGTCGGGTACTTGCGGGGGATGGGCTTGTCGAAGCCGTAGCCCCGGTAGCTGGCATATTTGGTGGAAGTGAATTCTTTGATGACCGGGGCGTCAAAATACTGGATGCCGCCGTAAGTACCGTCGTTGACGAGCATCTGGAAAAGCACGAGCATGTCCTCGGCATTGGCAAAAATGCCGGCATTGCCGCCGACGCCGCCCATCAGCGCAGCGGTTGGGTCGTGGACAAAGCCGTGGACGAGGGTTTTCCGCCAAAGCCGGTCTTTTTCGGTGGGCACGATGTCGTCCATTCCGTATTTTTTCAAGGGGTTGTAGAGTATTTTCCGCAGGCCGAGCGGATGGTAAAACCTTTCGTCAACGAACCTGTCGAGGGTGGTACGGCTGAGGTTTTCCACTGTTTTTTGGAGGAGGTAAAAATTGACGTCGCTGTAACGGTAGCGGTGGCGGGGCTTCACTTTCAGCTTGCTCACCCGCTGCCAAATGGTGTCCTGGTAGTCCTTTCTGAAAAAGAGGTGCGGGCAGATCTGCACATCGTAGCCGGGGCTGTTTGTTTTACAAAAAATATCGTTGCAGCCCTGTGAAGGGATGCTCCGGTAATTGTAAAACTTGCCGATGGGCATGGGCGCCTGCAGGCCAGAACGGTGGAGGAGCAAGTCTTTGATTTTGATGTTTTTAAGGGGGGAGTCACTGCCTACCACCGAGTAGTCAATCAGCTTTTTGTCCACCGAGACGCGGTGCTGTTCCGACAGCTTCATCATGGCCAGCGTGGTGGAAGCGATCTTTGAAACCGAGGCGATGTCGTAGAGGTCGGAGGTGCGGGTTTCCCGTCCACCGTTGTAGGTGTGGTGCCCAAAGGCTTTGGAATAAATGACATGCCCGTCCTTGGCCACTGCGATCTGGCAGCCGGGGAAAACCCCTTTCTGGATGGCCGTGAGGGCGATGGCGTCAATGCCCACCAGTTTTTCGTGGGCGATGCCTGCCCGCTCGGATTCATCGAAGCTGAGGCGGATGGGGTAGATGTACTCCGATGCCGCAAAGGGGAGGTCTTCGCTGATTTCGACGGGCAGCCTGCCGTTCACTTCCACGCCGCCAAAAAGGGCCTGGGCAGCGTATTTTTCCGTCCAGTTATTGCGCTCGTAAACTTGCAAAAAGGTTATCGAATTTTCAAAAAGGCCCAAGTTGTAGGGGTGGCCAAAGTTGACGAGGATTACGTTTGCCTCGTTGCTCAGTTTGTTCACGCTGCCGATAAAAGGTGCGTCCTGTTCAGCGGAAAGGGCAAAATTGTCGAGCAAAATGACCGCAACGGGCTGCTTCTCGCTTTTTGTAAAAACGACGGGCGGCAGCCCTTCCAGCGACATGGGGGTTTTTACCGAAAGGAAATCAGCGTATTTGGCAAACATTTTTTTGAAGGCCCTAAAATTGCTGCCGCCAAACTCGAAGACCCTGAAATCTTTGTCCAGCAGGTTTTTGAAAGGCAGCAGCTTGTTGGCGTCGCTGGCCAAAGTCACTGATTTTTCGTGCAGTCCCCGGGCGAAGTATTTCCAAGCCGGGTCGTTGAAATAATCGCTGGTTGCGGTTTTGTTTTTTTCAAAACCACTGGCCTGCGCCTCATAACTTTTTACTATTCCCAGCGCTTCTTTTTTGTTGTTGAAAGAAGCCAACTGCACCCGCCGCCGCATGGAGTCCCTCGGAAAAACAGACAGCTCGACGGGCAGCCTGCCGCCGTTGACCCACGACTTGGCGGCCAATATCAGCGTAACCCGTTGGTCGAGGTCGTATTTTTGAAAAGTGCCTTCGGCAATCAGTTTTCTGGTAAAATGCTGGAAATATTGCGCATCGGGCGTGATGAACAAATGGGCGCCCTGCAGCAACTTCGGCTCCGGCGATTCGCCTTCCAGCAGCCTGCACACCGACAGCCCGTGGAAATGGAGGGAGTCGGCCAGATACTGGTTTAAAAGGTTTGCCTTGCCCGCCCTGATGCTGTCTTCCTCAAAAATGCTTTCTCCGACCACGAGGCCAGCAGGTTTTTTTTGAAAAAACGGCAGGTACGCTTCCAGCAAAACAGAGTCTTTTCCCGCAAAGCCCAAATGGGAAAAGCCGTCGGCAAAGGCGAGTATTTTTTGCTTGCCAAGCTGGGCGATGCTCCGCTCAAACCTGTCCACCGCTGCCCCCTTTTCATGCTCAAAAATATTTTTATCAAAAAAAGAAGCCTTGCCGGGAAATGGGGCAAGGGTAGGCAGCATGGAAAAGTTGATGCCGAGGTTTTGGCATTGGCCGAGGTAATTTTTTTCTAAAAACCGCTGCAGTTCGGTGGAGTCAATGGCGCCGATGCTGACCGGGGCGGGAAAGCGGGGCTGGCCGGAGAACTGGTTGTGCAGGTCCACTTTTTCTTCCGTTCCCAAGAGCAGTGGTATGGCTGCCGTCCGTTGCAGGCTGTCTGCCCAAAAAATGAAATCTTCTATTTTTATGTTTTTCAAAAGCAGCCCGCCCGCATATCCTTTTGCGATCAGTTGAGCCGCGTTTTTTTGTACCGAGGTGTCGTTGAGCGCAGGCGACCAGATGACGAGCTGGCCTATTTTTTCTTCCAGGGTCATGGCCGCCAATACCTGCTCCACTTGTTTCATGTCAATGCCAGAAAAGGGGATTTCCATTTTTTGTTTCAACGAAGGCTGTACCTGTTTTTTTTCTTCTTTTTTGGAATGGCAGGAGAAGGCGCCCAGCAGAAAGGTGAGTGCGATTGCAGATAAAATGAACGGGATGTGTTTTTTGTTCTTCACTTGGGATCAGTAAGTTGAGTATTATTTGCCCTAACCTTTGTCTTGTCTTAAATAGTGCATGGAAGAGGGGTGAGAATAGGATTTGGTAGTGACCCTAACAATTTTCATTCCCTCACATAAAAATACGACCGTTTTTCTTTTACGTCGTCAAAAGTCAATAGTTCGGAATACTGCCGGTGCTTTTCATAAAAACCCAACATCGCAAAGTCGCCCGCACAGGCAGTGGTGTGCACGAACAGGATGCCCAAAAACATCCATTTCAATTCAATGGAAACAAAAAAAACGGCGGTGAGGGAAACCAGGCTGATAAGCACAAAAGGCAATAGCGCGATAAATGTAAAAAATTTTTGCTTGACCACAAAACGGTCGGCCACTGCGTAGAAATAATATTTTTCCCAGTTGGCGCCATAAGAGACGCTCGGCGCACCTACCAGTTTATAGGCCAGCCCGTGGATGGCCTCGTGCACCGGGATCAGCACCGTAAGGACAGCCAATGTGCCGATGCCCAAATATTTGAGAATGGAAAACAGGGCGGTTTTGCCGGTCCAGATTTCGGCCATGCCCAGCAGTACCATGCCTGCCATCAATAGGATGTTCAACCAAATATAGCCTTTGAGGATGCTTGTTCTGTTGCTGAACTGTTCTTGCACGAAAGAAAAAATGCCGTCGTGCGGGAGCATGAGGAGGAGGGAGTAGGACGGGTCGTTTTTTAGTTCGGTGGAGGTCATTTGTTAAATGGTTTGAATGGTTAAATGGTTAAATGGTTAAATGGTTGAATGGTTTGAAAGGTTAAATGGCTGATAAAAAAAAACGATGGAAAGAGTCCATCGGATTTTGTTCAACCATTTAAGCCATTCAACCATTAAACCATTAAACCATTCTCATATCCCCCTCCTTTTTATTTCCCGCATGATGAAGCCGAGTTCGCGGCTCATGTCCCCGGTCACCGAAGAGTTTTCCTGCGAGCGGCGGATGAGGTAGGACAGCACGTCTTTGACCTGCCCATAAACGAGGTACTTGGCCACGTTGTAGCCCGACTTGGCGAGGTTGAAAGTGAGGTGGTCGCTCATGCCGTAGAGTTGGGCGAAGAGCAGGTGGTGGTGGCCTTTTTTTATGCCTTTTTTTGCGATCAGTTCAGTAGCGAGGCGGGTGCTTTCGGCATTGTGGGTGGCAAAGCAACTGGCCATTTCTTTATAGTTTTCGACGCAAAAACTGGTGGCGAGGTCGAAGTCGTGGTCGGTCGCTTTTTTGGTGGGTTGGATGGGGGAGGGGTAGCCCATTTCTTTGGCCCGTAGCCGTTCCCTGTCCATGTATGCGCCGCGGACGAGTTTTGCGCCCAGCATGTAGCCCTCCTGTTTTGCCCGGTCAAAAGACTCCATCAGGTAGGCGAGGCGGTCGTGGCGGTAGAGCTGGAAAGTATTGTAAACAATGGCCTTTTTCTGGTTGTAGCGTTTCATCATCTGGTTGGCGATCATGTCAACTGCTGGTTGTATCCAGCTTTCTTCGGCATCAATGAACACGCCCACGTCCATGCGGGCAGCGTTGTGGCAGATGGAGTCGATGCGCTTCAAAACGTTTTGGAACTCCTCCTGTTCTTTGCCGTCAAGTAGCGTGGAATTGCTTGCCTTTTCGAGCAGTTCGAACCTTGCCAGCCCCGTTATTTTGGTACTGATGATGGGAACGCTTTTTTGGTGCGCCGCAAATTCGATGGCCCGGATGTTCTCGTTCATGGTGATGTTGAAATCCTTCTCCCGTTCCTTCCCTTCTGCCCCGTAATCGAGTATCGAGTGGACGCCGTATTTGTACAGGCGGTCAATGCTGTCCTGCGAATCGAGCAGGGTAGTGCCCCCACAAAATTGCTTGAAAATGGTCTTCTTCGTGAAATAGTCAAAAAACGGCAGGTGCAGTTTAGCGGCGATCAAGGCCAGTTTTGAGCCGCTGTTGACTAGCGTCGGGTTGTTCATCAGCTTGAACAGGCGCGCCGTTTCTTTCAGTTCTTTGTCCGATTTGTCGGCAAAAGCTATTTCCGTGTTTGAAAAATCAACGGGGATGTAAGAGTCCGTTGCCCGGCCTCCTTTGGCAACGATGTGGAGATTGGGGATTTTACGAACCGGCTTTCCAATTTTTTTCATATTTGTTTTCTGTTGTATGATGTGGTGTGGTAGTTTCTCAAAAGGGGTCAAATTTACGACAAAGCTTGGGAGTTTCAAAAATGATAATAATTAGGTGTCGGGAAAACCTTGAAGCCTTGTCGTTTCCGGGGGTTTTTTACCTCCCCGCAATGTATTGCCATCGAGGGGGAGGGCGTCGCACATTTGCAAGGAATATTCTGAATTGCTACCTTTTCCCCCTAATTTAAAACCCTTAGATTTTATGAGCAAAGAATCGCACCTTCCGCCTTTCCGCATCCGCCCCCGTTTTCAGGTCGAACTGCCGATGTGTACCGAGGACATCAGCAAAAAGATAAAACAGTGCCTCGCCGATGAAAATGCCAAATGCACGGGCGTTACGATGCCCGGTTTTGCGAAGCTGAAAATACCCCGCGAAGACCGCCATTATTGGTCGCCGCAGCTTTCCATTTCCGTTGAAAAAAAGGAGGATGAAGTAGGTTGTACCCTTTATGGCCTGTACGGCCCGGCCCCCACTGTCTGGACGATGTTCGTCTTTTTTTATGTCATCATCGGCTTCGCCCTATTGGCCGTTTCGATAATGGGCTACACGAATTACACCTTGGGCAGGCCGTCGGGCATTTTGTGGCTTGTGCCAGTGCTTTTGGCTGTTTTGCTGTCTGTTTTTCTCGTCTCTTATTTTGGCCAGCGCCTGGGCCACGACCAAATGGAAAGGCTGCACAATTTTTTGGAAGATTGTTTGGGAAGGGAAATTGATGCGGCGGAGCATGTTGGTTGATTTAAATTTGTGCTGGGCCGTTAGGGTCAAAAATACCGGAAAACACCTCCTTCCTCCCTGTTCCACAAATCATAGCCGGCGCTCAGTATATGGCTCACGGGCAAAGAAACGGCATTGTTCGACTGGTTGTTTTCGATGGAATAGCTCAACCTGAAATTCCCGAAAATATAGGTCGCCGAAAAGGCGTACCGGTTGTAGCCCGTTCCAAATTCCGGTTTTGTAAAACCATAGGAAATGCCTACCAAATAGGTTTTTTGGATAAAAACATTGGCCTGTATATCAAAGGAAATATTTTGTGCATCGTTTTGAAAGGCTTGGTCGGGCAGGGTATATACGTTGGTGTATTTGAACAAAATGACGGGTTTCAGGTCGAGGTCTTGGGTGAGGGGAAATACGCCGCCCGCATGGAAATTATAGGGGTTTTCCCGCTGCGGGTTGTCGCGGGGGCTGGAACTTTCCAGCAAAATTGATTTTTCCAAAAAATTGATGACCGACAAGCCCGCAAAAAAACGCCCGTCGTGGTAATAGATGCCGAAGCCGCCGTCGAAGGTCATAAAATCCGATTCGATGGCTGAAAGAAAGGAGTTGTTGACATCAAAATAATTGATGCCCAGCACTGCGCCGAAAGCCATCTCCCCGCCGTTTTGCAGGCTGAAGCGCCGCGACCAGGCAGGCCGCAGGTTGATTTCCCCGAAAAAGGCGTCCCGGTAAAAACGGAAGGTCAGGCCCAGCCCGCCGCTTTCGGTTGCCCCCTGCATGTTTACGGTGACCGAGCGGGAGAGCTGCCCGTTGCCGGCAAAGTTGCCGAAATATATGGCCTCAAAACCAGTCGCTTCTTTATAGGAAGAGTAGGCAGGGTTGAGCGGCAGGGCGTTCATTTGGTACTGTACCAGCGACGACCTGAACTCCTGCGCAGGCGAGGCAAGGGAACAAAGGAGCAAAAACGAAACGTAAATTATTTTTTTCATAAAATGGGTTGCCGTTTTCAGGGGGAAAGCTAGTGCAGTGATTCGTAATTAGTTGATCAGGGATTAGTAATCAGTGATTAGTGAATAGTCCGCCAAATCCCTGATAATGTGGCATTTAACCAAAAGCTAACCATTATTTTTTGGTTAAATGCCACATTATCAGGGATTTGGCGGACTAACCACTAGTCAACTCATACTACTATACATCAACACCTTGTTAGAAAAAAAGTAAAGAGATTTCATTGAAAAAAGGGGAAGAAAGCATAGATATGTCTTTCACCAAAAAGATAAATTATGCTACTTCCACCAAAGGATGAAATTACAT
>DROJ01000079.1 GCA_011321935.1 Bacteroidota bacterium
GAGAATGAGAGTTTGAGAGAATGAGAGTTTGAGAGCAGTATATTGGAGGGACTCTTTGGTACTCGTTCGAGAGGCCAAAGAGTCCCTCCAATATACTGCTCTCAAACTCTCATTCTCTCATTCTCTCAAACTCTGGTTTTCTCAAACTCTCGTTCTCTGGTTTTCTTAAAGGTGGCAAGTTAAATCTTTTTAGCAAAAAATCGTTCCCCACAAATACAAAAGCCCAACAGGTGTGCGCCTGTTGGGCTTTTGTTGGCTTGGAAAGGTTGAGAGGGTTGAGAGGCAGCTTTTTTTCGAGGGATTCACATCCCTCGCTTAGATATGCCGTCCCTGCGGGACTAGGTGGAAAGCCTGCCCATCATAGTCCCGCAGGGACGGCATATCTTAGCGAGTGTCGTGAGATGCTCGAAAAAAAAGAAAAAAAGCATTACATCTGAAACACCGCCGGTTGAGATGGTTGAGATGTCCTTCTCAACCATCTCAACCTTTCTAAACCTTCCTAAACCCTCTCAACTTTTTTTTCATTGAACAAGAAGCCGCTTATTGGCAGTCCCTTGGTCGGTCTGGATTTTTACCAGATAAACCCCTTTGTCCCAATCGGAGGTGTTGAGTTCAAAACGGCCGGCGGAGAGGGGGGCTTCTACTGCCATTTGCCCGAGGGCATTAAAGACCTCTATGTATTGGCCTTTCACATCGCCGAGTTCAATGATGGCCTGGCTGCTTGCTGGGTTCGGATAAATACGGATCTGCTTGTTCAGCCACTGGGTTTTGGTGTCGGTGGTGGTTTTATCAACGATATAAACGGTAGAACCAGCCGCTTCTCCCAAAGTCAGTAATGAGCCGTCGGAGTTGACGGCAACGGCATCTTTTATGTTGACAGTGAAGGCTGGTGTTTCGCCACTGCGGGCAATGAGGTCGCCAATGACAATAAAATTTACTGTGGCAACATGGCCAAAACCATTGACTGAATTATTCTTTTGGGTGAAACCTAAATCCAAAACGCCGCCTTCCCCGAACCGGTCTTTGCGCAGCCAAATGATTTGATTGGAGTTGCCAAAAAAAGAATTGTCGTTATAGTCCACGCTGATGCCGCCCTGCAAAACCATTTCCTCGGGGTAGTCCAACTGCAGCGCAAAACCGCTCAAATCTCCGATGGGCAAATCAGGGGTACTGACCATCAGGTAGGCTTCCAGTTCGATGTAACTTGGTGTGTTGTCATCTATTAAAATGGTATCCCATTCGAAGTCGAGCCAGAAAAGGGGGGCGCCCTCGGTTTCCACCATAAAGATGTTTTCTGGTGCTTCGTAATTGAGGTCAATAGCTTCCACGTCTTCTGCGTCCACCTTGCCGTCACCGTTGCTGTCGAGGTGTTTGTAGTCGGTGCCATTGACCGTTTCGACTTCCCAATTGGAGGCATATTGTGGCTGCCAGTCCATGCTCCCAAAAGTTGCGTCAATGCCTGATTGCCGGGGCGGGCCTTCTGTGCCATAGCCGACGCCAATGGGCAGCAGGTCGTAAACATTGGCTTCGCCGTCCACATTGGCGTCGCCGGGCAATATGCAGTCTGCAAAATCACAAACATCGCCCGGGCCGCTGTAAACATAATCGCAGAATTGGTTGGAACAGCCGTTGTCGTTCCAGACGGTGAGGCAGACGGTATAAATGTTTTCTTCGCTGTAAGTATAGGAGCCAATGTCGTCGCCCTGAAAAACAGTGCCGTCGCCCATGCTCCATTCGAGGTCGGTAAAACTGCCGGAAGACTGGTTGATAAAAGAAATTTCGCCATCATCCCCAGCTAGGTAAAAGAACTCCGCATGGCATTCGTTCAGGTCAATTTGGCTGCAAGAAACCACTTCTCCACAACCTCCGCCCGTAATGGTCAGGCAGACCTCGTAATAGCCTTGCCCCGGAAAAACATGCTCGGCCAGTGTCTCGTCGCTTTGGCTGCCGTCCCCAAAATCCCAGTGATAAGCAAGCGAATCGTCCAAGGTCACAGGTTGGAAAAAAACAAGGGACGCAAAGCCGGCAAAGTTGGCGAAATATTCAAAGTCGGCAGTGCAATCGGCACTTGGCAAGGTGAACAGTTCAAGACAGGTCAGCTCTATCGGGATGCCGCCATTGCAGGTGTCAGGCCCAGTATAAGGGAGGAAAGAAAAGTGTATGCCCGTGCCATCTTCCATATCAATGGGCAAGCCCGACATAGGAACATAAAGGCTGAAATCTTCATAAGAAAGTATTGCCTTTTCACATCCAAAGTTGTCCTGCAAATTGATTACCTGCCCGCCAAGCTCGCATTGGGCAAGGAGTGCGCCTCCGGCAAATAGCAGGCTGAACGGAAACAGAAAAGATAAGATCAATTTTTTCATATCGGCAAATTCATCGGATTTGAAAGGGCAAGTTACTGGTTGTCAGTGGATTATCAAGTGCAGCGAGCAACTTTAACACTGCCCTTTTGATTCCATATTGATAAGCACTGTACAAATATGGTATTTTATAAGTAAAAAAAAGAAGACAAAAGATTAGATTTGTTCCTGATAAAATTTTGTCCACTACGCCCTAAAAAACTGATTGTCTGTGTTTTAAATTAATCCTGTTTCCCTTTTTGTTGATAAATATGCAAAACAACAAACTCTACTCCCTTTTAAGATCGTTTTCCAAAAACGACCTGCAGCGTTTTGCAAAATATGTCAACTCTCCTTTTTTTAATGAAAACAAAGAACTTGTCCAATTATTCCATGCCATCAAAAAAGGGCTGGTTTCAAATATCAAGACGGGAAAAGAGGTCAGCAAGTTGGGGCTTTGGCTGGAAATTTTCCCTGCCAAACCTTTTCACGACACCCGCTTCCGCCGCCTCTGTTCCGACCTGCTCAAACTGGCCATGGACTTTCTCGCCTACCAACAATTTAAAAAAACGCCACTGGTCAGTTCTTTATTTTTGCTGCCACAGCTATCTGCACCTCAATTAGACAAGCATTTCACAGGAGTTGTCAGGCAAATGGATAAAAACTTGAGTCAATCTGATCTTAGAGATAGCGACTACCACTACCTCAATTACATGATGCTGCAAAGAAGGTACGAACACTTAGAACACAGCGCCAAAAAAGCAGCGGCTTTTGATTTTATCGAAAAATCTGATTACCACCTCGACTGTTTTTATTTTTCAAAAAAACTACAGCATTACAGTGACTCGCTTAGTTACCAATCTATGATTTCGGGAGCGGCTGCCCTGCACCATTTCCCCCATTTTCTGGAATACATCCAGCAAACCCCCTATCTGAACGAACCTGCGGTAAAGGCTTGGCAGTTGGTGGTTTTGATGATAAAGAACCCAGATGAAGAAGGTTTTTTTATGCAGCTAAAAAAACTGGTGGAAGAAGAAGGCAACTGTTTTCAAAAAAAAGAACTCCAGACCCTTTTTATCCACTTGATGAATTATTGCATTTTCGTCAAAATCCACAAAGGAAATGAAACCTATTACCACGAACTGCTCTCCCTCTACAAAACCGGGCTTGCCCAGAACATCCTTTTTGAAAACAACGAATTGAACCCGCAGCATTACAAAAACATTATCACCAATGCACTGCATGTAAAAGCATTTAATTGGGTCGAAAATTTCATCCAAAAATACACCCCCCTGCTCCCCCCTGCCGACCGGAACAACGCCCTGACCTACAACCTCGCAAACGTTTATTTCCATAAAGGCGAGTACGAAAAAGTGATCGGGCAATTGAGGGAAGTAGAATACCAAGACATCACCTATGCCCTCGGCAGCAAACTGATGCTCCTGCGCACCTATTACGAACTGGACGAAATAGCCCCGCTCGATTCGCTCATCGACTCCTTCCGCATTTACCTGCGCCGCAACCAGCATATTTCAAAAGAAGTGAAACAGCAATACATGAACACCCTGCGTTTCACCCGCAAACTATTGGGCATTGCCCGCTATGACCAAAAATCAAAAGAGAAAATCATCGAACAGATCGAAAGCTGTAAGACATTGGTGCTGAAAGAATGGCTGCTGGATAAAGTGGGGGAGTTGTGAAAATAAAAATAAAAATGAAAATGAAAAACACAATCCGTTCCTTTGCTTGGGAGTCGTTTCTTTTATTCGGGAATAGATTTTTTAAATAAAAAGATAACTGTTCAGCATGGCGTTCGTAGCCACCCAATTTATTGGGTAGGCTCTCAAAAAACATATTGTAAACCATTTTCAAACAGCAAATTTTATTAAAAGCCTACCCAATAAATTGGGTGGCTACGAACGCTGAATAGTCACAATAAAAAACAGTGCGTCAGGGATGGTTTGATAAAATAAAAGCCTCTTAAAATGATAGGTCACAGCATTAAAGTGAATGTTGTGACCTATTTTTCATTTTCCCCGAGGTTTCGGGGCAAGCTATTTTAATTTTCATTTTCAATGCACCTATCCATCATCATACCCGCCTATAACGAGGCCAAAACCATCCACCTCATCCTCGACAAGGTGAAAGAGGTGGACTTGTTGGACAAACTCGAAAAGGAAGTCATCATCGTCAACGACTGCTCCACTGACGGTACCGAAACGGCCATTTTAAATTACCAAAAAAACAACCCCACCCTCCCCATCAGGTACCTGCGCCATGAGACCAACCAAGGCAAAGGCGCTGCCCTGCACACGGGCATCCAACATGCCACGGGCGAGTACCTTATCATCCAGGATGCCGACCTCGAATACGACCCGCGGGAGTACAACCTGCTGCTGAAACCAATGCTCGAAAACGTGGCCGACGTGGTATATGGCAGCCGTTTTATGGGCGGGCGCCCGCACCGCATCCTGTTCTTTTGGCACTCCATCGGCAACAAGTTTTTGACCATGCTTTCCAATATGTTCACCAATTTGAACTTGACGGACATGGAGACTTGCTATAAACTGTTCCGGCGCGAGATCATCCAAAGCCTCGACCTGAAAGAAAAGCGTTTTGGCTTTGAGCCGGAAGTGACTTCCAAAGTCGCCCGCCTGCCCGGGGTCCGTATTTACGAAGTGGGCATTTCTTATTATGGCCGGACTTATGCGGAGGGGAAAAAAATAAATTGGAAGGACGGCCTGCGGGCCATTTATTGTATTTTGAAATATAACTTGTTTCGGTAGCACAGCCTTTAGGCTGTCCCGGTTGCTGCCGTTTACGGCGGCGTGAACGCCACCGGCCGGGACAGCCTGCTCCACAGGAGTCCCGTTGGGAAAGGCTGTGCTACCAAAAAACACAACCATACATGACCAACAACAACGCCATCATCATTTTCATAAAAAACATCGTCCCCGGGAAAGTAAAGACCCGCCTCGCCGCCACCGTCGGCAACGAACAGGCCGTAAAAATCTACGAAGCCCTGCTCGAACGCACGCGGCAAGAAGCGCTAAAAGTAGCCGTCTCCCGCTATGTCTTTTACAGCACTTTTATCGAAAAAAACGACGAATGGAAGGATGCCCATTTCACCAAAAAAACGCAGCGGGGAGCAAACATCGGCGAGCGCATGTCCAACTCTTTCATTGACATCATGCCGCCCGTGAAAAGCGCCGTCCTCGTCGGCGGCGACATCGCCGGGCTGACCGCAGAAATCCTCCAGCAAGCCCTGCAAAAACTAAAAGACCACGACTTCGTACTCGGCCCTGCTTTCGACGGCGGCTACTACCTGATCGGCATGAACAAACCCGAACCTTCTATTTTTGAAAATATAGAATGGAGCCACCCCGATGTGACAAAAACGACCCTCCAAAACATCGAACGTCTCAACAAAACCTGCCACATCCTCCCTACCCTTTCAGACATTGACTACGAAGAAGACTGGGTGAAGTATGGATGGGATGTTTAGTCTTCAGTCCATTCTCAGTCTTCAGTCTATTAGTCCGCAGTCTTCAGTATCAGTCGTCTCCGAAAGCAAAAAGCAGTGCCTGACTCTTCATTTAAGATAGGCACTGCTTTTTGCTTTCGGAGACGGCAAAGACTGAAGACTGTGGACTAAAAGACTGAAGACTGAACAAGGACATCCACCACTGTTTTAAGGGCGACGAACATCGGTTCTTGGCCTTCCTTGGTCACCCGCAGCGTCTTGTCTTCCTCGTCGGGGGTGAGGGAATCTTCGATGAAGGCGAGGAGGTCTTCTTGGGGCGTATCTTTAAAAAAGGCGTCCAATTGTTCGCGGAAAGTGCGGCCTTTGGCTTGGTTCATTTTGGCCCAATTGTTTTCTTCGGCTTCGGCCACATCTTCGGGGCTTGCTTTTAGCGGCTCCTCTCCGGCGGCTTCCACTGCCCGGTGGATGACCACGGCGAGGTAGAGCATGAAGTCCCGCTCATCGTCGGTGAGTGCGCCCTCTTGGTCGGCCATGAGAAAGGAAAGCACGGCGGGCTGCCTGCCGCCCAAGTCGCGGACGGCCTGCTCGTAGTCAATGGCCCCTTCCTCAAATTGGGCGATGATGTGGTCTATTGTTTTTTCTGGAATCATTTTCATGGCGCAAAAGTAATAGCTATCGAGGATTTCCCAATCCGCCCCGGTTTGTATGCGGATTAGGAAATCCGCCCTACTTTTGCGCCATGAAAATTTACAGGCACGATGCACTGAATTTCCTTTCCAAACTCTCCCTCCGGCGGCTGTTGAACGCTGCTAAACTGTTTGCCTCTTACCACCTCACCAATTGGACAGGACGGCCTGTTCAGTGGGGCTTGCCGATGACTGTTTCTTTTGAGCCGACCACCGCCTGTAATTTACGCTGCCCAGAATGCCCGAGCGGGCTGCGCGCCTTTACCCGCCCGACGGGCAATTTAAAAGAAGGTTTTTTTAAAAATACCATTGATGATATATACCGGGAATTAATTTATTTGATTTTTTATTTTCAGGGCGAACCATATATCAACCCCAATTTTTTGGATATGGTAAAATATGCAAACGAAAAAAACATTTATACCATCACTTCCACCAACGGCCATTTTTTAAATAATAAAAACGCAAAAAAAACCATCGAGTCAGGTCTCGACCGGTTGATTATTTCGGTGGATGGCACAACACAAGAAACATATGAAAGCTACCGAAAAGAAGGCAAATTGGAAACCGTATTGCAGGGCGCTAAAAACGTGGTGAAATGGAAAAAAGAACTGAATTCAAAAACGCCGCATATTATTTTTCAGTTTTTGGTAGTGCGCCCCAACGAACACCAAATACCGGAAGTATTCCGTCTCGCAAAAGAAATAGGAATAGACGAAGTGAAATTAAAAACGGCGCAGGTATATGATTATAAAAATGGAAATGAATTAATTCCAACAATTAAAAAATATGCGCGGTACAAAGAAACCGAAGACGGCACTTGGCAGGTGAAAAATAAATTATTGAACCATTGCTGGAAACTATGGCATGCCTGCGTCATCACTTGGGACGGGCTGGTGGTGCCCTGTTGTTTTGACAAAGATGCGCAGCATAAATTAGGCGATTTAAAAAATATTTCTTTTCGTGAAATATGGAAAGGAGAGGCATATAATAATTTTAGGAAAAAAATATTAAAGGGGAGGGGCCAGATTGATATTTGCACGAATTGCACGGAGGGCTGCAAGGTGTGGGCAGAAGAATAAAACTGGCGCTGCTGAAAAACATCTCAGCAACGCCAAATCTAAAAACGACTTTTGATATTTCAATATCTACCTCACTATTTGAAATTTTCCGCCGTCCTGCAAAAGGCCTTCTTGGGAAACTACTTTATAAAAATAATTGCCCATTGGAAATGCCGCTATATCAATATTTATTTCTGATTTAAAATAAACATTTTTCAGGAGCTTTCCATTTGCGTCCATAATGCTGAAATAAACAGCCCCTTCCCCTTCCGGAACTTCTACCAAAATATGGTCGGAAGCAGGGTTAGGAGATAAGCGGGTAATAAATTTTGGTGCATCCAAAAGAGAGGTACTGTTGACCGCATCAAACGACAGATCATCGAGCAATAAAACTGAACCGATAATGCTATCACCGGTTGAAGAAAATGCGGTAATGGTCATTGTGTCAGGGTTGGTGGGCAAGAAATAATCAATTTCAATTTCGAAATAAGTATAATCGTTTACACTTGTTTCGAATTCAATTTCTCCCGCACCGACCGGGGCGGCACCCGAAAAAAGCAGCACAGCAACTGCTGCCCCATCATTTTCAGCAAGGTCGGCTTTGTAATAACCGCTCAATTTTTCTGGACGGCCTTCCATATAAGCCCTGCACAAAGCCCCTCCGATAAATGGATCACCGTTTACGGGGTTTGTCAAGGTTTCCAGTTTCATGGCATAATCGCCTTTATACGCATCGCTGGATTTTGTGACGTTGATCGGCAGGTTGCTGCCCACCGTAGATAGGTTGGAGGTGACCCAAAATGCAGGCTCCTCAAAAGACCACGGATCGGCAACCGCCCAGTCTTCAAAGCCGCCATTTGGGACAACTTGGGACAAGACAAATTGATAACCAAAAAATAGTGCGGCAAGAACAATAAGTAATTTTTTCATGGCTAAATTTTTTTATTGTTAGGATTTATTTCTTTACTAAAGTTGCCCACCATTTTCGATATTTCAAATGATTTTTTGGGTTTTTGGAAATGATAATTATCAACGATGATACATGTCATTAAAAACGCAGCCTGCCCCGTTGCCCGCTATTGTTTCATAAATAAAATAGAGACCCGATTATTTGCGACAATTATATTAAAACAGCAAAAAGATACTTCCTATATTTGCCTTTTCCCATCCTTTAATTTTTTTTAAAAAAATAAAAATATGCGCCTGTATTTCTATACCATAGCCCTTTTATCCGTTTTAATTTCTTGCAATAATAAAATGACAGATTATAATACTGCCATCGAAAACTGCATCCAAAACAGGCCGGAAACAAAGCAGGCCGGAAACCCGGACAGCTTGATTTTCTGGCGGCCCAATCCAGATTGCCTCCCGAAGCGAGTTCGGGACAAGTTATCGGCAGCCGTTGCCCAGTGTTCGAGGGCAAAACAATCAACGGGAGAACAATCAACAACGATGTCTTAAAAGGCCATTTGAGCATCATCAATTTTTGGTTCACAAGCTGCCCGCCGTGCATTGCCGAAATACCTGCCTTTAATTATTTGGTGGATAAATACAAAAACAGGAACATCAATTTTATTTCCTTTTGCAATGAAAATGAAAAAGATATCCGGGAGTTTTTGGAAAGCAGGGAATTTAAGTTTGAAGTCATCCCAAACGGGAGAACTATTTATAGGGAAGTATTCAAAACCCATTGGGGCTACCCATTTACTTTGGTGGTTGATGAAAAAGGGAAAATAATAAAAGCGTTCGGCGGAGGGTACGGCGATGAGGAACGGGCGTTTGAGGAAGTTATAAATTTATTAGAGCCGTTGATTTTAAAACACTCTGTCATTCTTCATGAATGAACATACAATTTTGCCATTTCAATTTCATCCCTTATTTTTGAAAAAAAGTAACAGCTTACCACTCCTCGAAATCCCGGAGGGATTGAATTTGAATAACCCCGGATGCCTGCCTGCCGGTAGGCAGGAAATCCGGGGCAACGATGAAGATGGGTGACAACCCGAGAGGGGTTGAATGTAAAATCCAGATGGCCGACATTCACCCCCTCCGGGGTTGCTACCGACCTACACCACCTCCCCCGGATTTCCTGCCTACCGGCAGGCAGGCATCCGGGGTTATTCAAATTCAATCCCTCCGGGATTTCGAGGAGTGGTAAACTGTTACGAAAAAAATAAAAAAACATGACAGGCGCACCGGGCAACCACGAAGACAATCCTGTTAAAATACCTTTCGGGGAATGGAACAAACAATTTGACGACGACGAGAATATAGACCTTGATGAATTTATACTTGAATATAATATGACACTCCGGCAATTCCGAAAAATGATCTGGCAAGGGGAGCAGGAAGCGCCCATGACTTTGGAAGCATTTATCGCCGACCAAAAAAACTGGAGAAAATAAATAACCTTATCCTTCCTTTATATTTCTCGAAAATATTTTATTCAAAAAAGGATAACTAAATACCACTGCCAATATCAAGGCCACTCCCCAATAAAACCCCGGCGACAGTTCCTCGTGTTCGTGCAATATCAATATGGCGAGGAATATACCATAAATAGGTTCGAGGTTAATAGTGAGCGTGGAGGCAAAAACGGACATATGTTCCAATGCCCGTAGCGCCAGTACCCATGTAAAAGTGGTGCAGCCCAATGCCAGTACGAGCAGCATTCCAAAGTCATTTACCGAAGGTACCATATTTTGAAAATCAACAGCTTCGACAGAAAAAGGAAGTATAAAACTCAGCACCAGCCATGCGCCCATCATTTCGATAAAAGTTATGCTATATGGTTCGGCCTTGTGCAGCCATTTTTTATTTAAAGTGCTGAACACCGCCGCGAGAAAAGCAGAAACAAGTCCCACCCATATCCCCGCGTGCATGGAAACATCCACACTGTCCACCACGAGCGCCATGCCCGGTATGACCAAAAAACCGAGGAACAGTTCCCAGAGCCTGAACTTGGTTTTTAAAATAAGCGGCTCGACGATGGCCGTAAAAAAAGCGGTCGTTGCCATACAGACCAAAGTGATGGAAGCATTCGACAATTTGATGGCCCCAAAAAAGGTGAGCCAATGGAGACCCGTCAATATTCCCGCAAAACCAAACTGCAAAACAGTCCTGCGGGGCAGTTGCAGCAGCGCCTTCCCGCCCCTGATAAAAAACAGCAAACTGATGGCCGTAATAAACACCCGCCACCAGACCAGCACCAATGCCGAGAGGTGTATCAAGTCGCCGAGGATGGCCGTGAAGCCCCAAAGAAACACTGCGAGGTGCAGTTCCAGGTAGGCCCTTTTGGTCGGGTTCATATGGTCGAGTGAAGCGGTCAGTGCAGTCATAAAACGGGTATTGTCCAAAGGACTCCTTTCGGAGGGTATTAATGGGTATTTATCAGGTACTCGATATCCATTATTGGAAAACCTGAAACGTATATTCCACATCCCCGTTTTATCGCTGCCCGCGTGTTTAAATATATTTTAACGGCAAAAGAACAAAATGCGCTCTGAATTGCCTTTTTTTGCACCGAATTAATCATTGTCCAATAACTATTAATCATTAAAAATATGGCACTCAAAGTTGGCGACAAAGCCCCCAATTTTAAATTGTACAACAGTGAAAGGGAGGAAGTTTCGCTCGACGGGTTGCAGGGGCACAAGGTAGTCCTATTATTTTTCCCGCAAGCGTTCACAGGTGTATGCACCGCAGAAATGTGCAGCACAAGGGACGACATTTCATTTTACCAAAACCTCGATGCGCAGGTGTTCGGCATTTCTGTTGACTCCGTTTTCACCCTCGCCAAGTTCAAGGAAGATCAAAAACTGAACTTCCCGCTGCTCTCAGATTTCAACAAAGAAACCTCGCGCGCATACGGATCACTGGACGAAGAATGGCTGCTCGGCATGAAGGGCGTTGCAAAACGCTCCGCTTTTGTGATAGACAAAACGGGCGTAATCCGTTACGCCGAAGTTTTGGATAATCCAAAGGAGTTACCGAACTTTGAGGCCTTAAAAACGACCTTGGCGTCACTCTAAAATTTTCCACAACTGACTTATTATGCCGTACAATCCATTACTTCCAGACGAAGACCTCGATGTGCTTTTGGAAGACGAAGTGATCGAAGACTCCGGAACGGGCGAGCTGGCCCAACTCATCGTTTACAACGACGACGTGAACACCTTCGATTGGGTCATCAAGAGCCTCGTTGACATTCTGAAACATACCAGCGAACAGGCGGAACAGCTTTCGGTCATCATCCACACCAAAGGCAAGGCGACCGTCAAGACCGCCCCTTTTAAAGAACTCCGCCCACCAAAGGAGGCCTTGGTTGACCGGGGGCTTTCGGTGGTCATCGAGGAAGGGTGATGATGGATTAAAATATACTTTTTTGACGGGCAAATGGATTTGGTTTCATTTGCCCATTTCTTGTTAAAAAACGTACAGCACAATCAGGAAGACACAACAATTCTCCGCAAAAAAATTAACAAAACCATTGATTGGCACAACAATAAAGCCTATTATTGCTAAATAATTGCAAAAAATAGCTTTATCATGTTTGTCCAATTCACTTTTAAGAACTTCAAATGCTTCAAAGAAGAAGCTAAAATCAGCCTCATAGCTTCCAATTATGACAGGAACACAAGGGAAGGTGAGAACCTGATCCCTGTCGGGAAATTCAACTTGAAGCTGTTGAAGAGTGCAATAGTTTATGGAGCCAATGCGAGCGGAAAAACAAAACTTGTAGAGGCCCTGGGGTTCATGCGGCATTTTGTTTTAAACTCATCCAAAGAGGGTCAAATTGATGAACCAATCGGGGTCAAGCCATTTTTATTAAGTTCTGAAACAGTAGATGAACCATCCACTTTCGAGATCATATTCATTCATGAAAATATTATGTACAGATATGGTTTTGAAGCGGATAGTGAAAAAATCCACTCAGAGTGGTTGTACCATAAAACCAAGATCAAAGAAGTAGAGCTCTTCTACAGGGACTTCCAAGATTTTGAGATTCATAAAAGGAAGTTCAAGGTAGCCGACCTGGTCGAAAATGACAGGATCAGGCCAAACGCACTTCTTCTATCTGTTGCCGCTAGTTGGAACGACCAATTGGCCAAGAAAATATTCGACTGGTTCAGGACCTGCAACATCATTTCAGGCTTGAGGGAAGAAGGCTACGAGGGGTATTCAATGGCGAGGATCCAAAAAAAGAAAGAAAATAAATCAGAGGCTATTAGATTTTTAAGAAGTGCTGATTTAGGGATTGAAGACTTAAATATAAAAACACTGGATTTTGACAATTTGCCAAAGGAATTTCCCGAAGCCCTAAAGGAAGCTATACGTAAAAGAAGAAAAGAAAACAAGGAGGTCGAATTTCTTTCAGATGTTGTTACTTATCATAAAAGATTTGATTCAAACAACCTGTCCGAGGATTTAGTGGAATTTTCGATGGAAGATGATGAATCATCCGGGACAAAAAAATACTTTGCCCTTTCCGGGCCTGTTTTAGAAACTTTAAAGAATGGAGAAATCCTGATTGTTGATGAATTGGCAAATAAGCTCCATCCCAATTTAACCCGCAAATTAATAGAGGTTTTTAATTCAAAAGAAAAGAACCCCAATAATGCCCAATTGATTTTCAATACGCACGACACCGGCCTGTTGAGGTCTGGTTTGTTTAGAAGGGATCAAATATGGTTTACTGAAAAAAACAGGTATGGTGCTTCTATTTTATATTCGTTAAGCGATTTTAAAGGAATTAGAAAAGAAGAGGATTTTGAGAAAAATTACGTGAAAGGTAAATATGGGGCCATCCCTTATTTAGAAGATTTTGAAAATTTGTTCGCCTTAAATTAATCTATTTATTATGAAGATGAAAAATAAGAGAGATGAACAAATTCAAAAAAAGAAGAAGCATTTAGAGGGGTTAAGAAAGGCAAAAAGAAGGAAAAGGAATCAAGAACCAATATTGGAACGGCCCGAGCCCCAAAAGGAAAAAAAGCAAAAATTACTGATTGTCTGTGAAGGAGGGAATACGGAGCCATCCTATTTCAAAAAATTTAAATTGGCCACAGCTACGATTAAGGCAGTGGGCGAAGGGTACAATACAATCACTTTAGTTGATAGGGCCGTACAACTCTCCACGGAAGAGGAGTACAACCAAGTCTGGTGTGTTTTTGATAAAGATGATTTTCCAAATCAAAATTTCAACAGTGCAATATTTTTAGACTTTGGACGCACAGGGAAACCTTCTGCCTCAAGGATCAGGCAGAGAGTTCGCCCATACTGTCC
>DROJ01000080.1 GCA_011321935.1 Bacteroidota bacterium
AAGTTTGCCCCGCCTGCATCGGGCGACCAGCCGCGGATGAGGAAAGGGTCGAGTTCATCGTCGTCATCAACGGCCACAACGTCGAACATGAACTTGGCACCTTCTGCCGGCACAAAGCCGAAGCCGTTGGCGTCCATCTGCGCAAAGGGTGCGCTCCACTCAATGGCCCAACCTGAACCGTCGGCCAGGTCTATCACTTTGACCTGCCCGTCGGGCATGTTTTCAACGAAGCCAAGCGCATCGTCGGGCTGGCCCCACCAGTGGTGGTACAGGTATTTGTGCGTTCCGTTGGATGCACCAGTTCCGTCCCGCTCATTGTCCCAGCCAACATAAAAGTTGATGGCATCGTGGTTCCAGAAAGGCATGCCTTCATTGTACAAAGTGTCGTCGTTGATCTGCGCCATCGCATAAAACATGGTGTCGTTCCAAACTGCTTTCCAGTAAGCGGAGTAATCTTCGGGCGAAGTAACCACCCCGTTTTCTACCCAGTCCATCGGGTGGGCTTCAATGTTGTCCCAATCTGAGAGGTCGCCATCAATTGTAGGCGGCGTATTATCGGTATAAATTTTTGCCTGCGCATAAGTAACAGGGGGCGCACCGGCCAATTCGGCCTCTCCGGCATTGTCCATGTTGGCGAAGTTGCCTCCGCCTGCGTCGGGCGACCAGCCACGGATGAGGAATGGGTCGAGTTCATTGTCGTCGTCAACAGAAACCACGTCCCACAAAAACTTGGTGCCTTCCTCGAATACAGTCCCTGAACCGTTCACGTCCATTTGAGAAAATGGTGCGCTCCACTCAATCGCCCAGCCAGTGCCGTCGGCCAAATCTATTTTTTTGACCGTACCGTTTGGCAGGCCATCAATTACGCCGAGGGCATCGTCCGCTTGCCCCCACCAGTGGTGGAAAAGGTATTTGTGGTCGCCGTTGGAAGCCCCCGTTCCGTCCCTCGTGTCGTCCCAGCCAGCATAAAAATTGATGGCATCGTGGTTCCAAAAAGGCATGCCTTCATTATATAAAGTATCGTCGGTAATCACGGCCATCGCATAAAACATGGTGTCTTTCCAAACGGCTTTCCAATAAGCCGAGTAATCTTCGGGAGTAGTGACCACCCCGTTTTCTACCCAGTTCATTGGGTGCGCTTCGATATCATCCCAATCAGCGAGGTCGCCATCAATGACCGGTGGGTTCTCCGCAGTATAGATCTTTGCCGATCCGGGCGTTGGTGCAGGAGTGTCTGTAAAATTGGTCACATCCATCGTTGCCCCCGGCACGCCGCCAAAGGAAGTATTGGTATCGTTGTAAGAAGCATAGGTGTTCAGTTCGGTAGCGTTGGTCCTGAAGCCATAATCGTCGGCAAGGACTATCGGGTCGGCACCGGCGGGTGTCACTGTAACACTGTACCTTTTATTGGGCACATCTACCTCCATCACAAAATGGTAGGATTCGCCAGCAGCATAGGGCACTTCGTTGTCGAATTCATAGCCGGTAATGTCGCCGTTGTAAACCCGGAGTTTGCTTTCTTGGTGAAACCCGATGATACAGGCCATGTGGCCCCAAGTACCTACGTCTTGGTCCGACAAGCCCACTCCTCCGTTCATAGGTGAATGGGAAGGGACTACATCAAATTCAAGCGTAAACACGCCTGTCTCTGGCCCGAAGGCTGTGTTGACTACTTCTTGGCCAATCGCAAAATTGGCCAAGAGCATCAAAACCAGAAACGGTAATAATCTGGTCAGCTTGTAAATTTTTTTCATGATAAAACTTTTTGATTTGTTGAAAGAAAAGTATGCGTCTAAATTGTTCCAACCATTTGTTTAAATGGTTGGAACAATGGAATTCCGATTTAAAATAGTATTAAAGGGTATTGGGTATTAAGGGTATTATTTTTATACCTCATTACACAATACCATTTAATACCCATTTAATACCATTATTTTCGCTTGCGCAAAAAATGAATTTTCTTTTAAACTCAGCTGATATGTTCCAGAAATTAATTTTAGGCTTTTTAAATTCAGGTCAAATATCCGGGACGGGGCTGCTATATGTTGCTGATATACCAATCGGCCAAGATAATCATGGATTCTTAAATCCATGTTTCCATGTGCTGCTGCTGGTATTTCTATATTTAAAAAATCATTTGACCCTATTGGGTTGGGATATATTTTGAGTTCAGGAATATTCGATGTTTTTTCGTCGGTGGCAGTGACCCCCGCCTCTACCGTCAGTTCCATATATGGCCTGTCAACGGAACGGGGCGAGTCGGCACTGTTCAGAATATAATAATTGCCGTCGGCCTCGGACGGCACACCCACATTGAGGCGGAAAAAAATATAATTCCCGGGGGATGCCCCCTGCGCGTATTGCGCTTTTATATAGTCAGCTATCGCAATTGTTGCGGCACTGTCCATATGTGTTTCGCCGGGACTGGAAAATGCAGATATAAAATTTTGCACCAAGCCCGTACTGTTCGGGTCAGTATTAAAATTGCCCTGCCAATGATCGCCCGGGCCCACATCGCTCCGGGTGCTGTAGCCCAAACCATAAATATCAATGCTTCCCTGCGGGAAATTTTTTATTTCTTTTAAATTAAATTTCAGTTCGGCAGATTTAATTTCTTCCATATCTCCGATAAGGGGCAGTTTGAATGGAATGACCACCGAAGTATTATAATCACTCGTTACCCCTCCGATATGGTATTCATGCAGGCCGACCCATTCCAGTTTATTGTTCGACCTTATTTGCTGGTCGTCGGTATGGGCGCTTATTTTTATATTATATAGCCCGTCGGAAGGTATAGCGGGCGTGGTTTCGGCTATTGTTTCAATGGGCGAAACATTGCCGGAATAATCAATTGCCGTTACATTAAAAATATAATCAAAGCCATCTTTTAAACCATAAATATATGCCTCGTTATCAACCGTATTTACCGAGCCGCCTTCATAGCTGACCCTGTAATGAGAGACACCTGTATTATCTGTTGCGGCATCCCATGCAAGCACGACGCTGGAAACCGTTGTTTCGAGTATTTGCACATTTGTTGGAGGGGTGGGGGGCGTCACGTCAAATATATTTGCTTCTTTTTCAAAACAGCCACGGTCGGGTATATTGGAGGGCAACCTGACATTCCTTTCATTGTCAATTTGCGGGGAGTCGTCAATAAAACCTTTGTCAATTGCAAAGGCGTCGGGTTTTAAATGAAAATCCCAATTATCATAATCCGCTAAATTGGCAGTATAAAACGAACTGACGGTATTGTGGTCGTCCGTGCCCGGCACGGCATCCAAATATATATCTCCCGATATATTGTTCCTCACCAAATTGCCCGTGCTGAACCTGCCGTCTTTATGTTTGTTCACCCGTACCCAGGGCTGCGCCCCAAAAAAGAACAACTGCAATGGGTTTCTTATAACTGTATTATTTACGACTTTACAATTTTTGGCACCATATAGCGCAATGCCGTGCGGGTGGTCTTGCACCACTAAATTGTTTTCCACCACCCAGTCTTCCGCAAAGCCATCAAATATAACGATGCCCTGCATGACGCTCGTTTTTAAAATCAAATCGGGGTCGGTGCAACTGAAAACCACATTCCCCCTTATCACAATATTCCTGACGGGGTTGCCAAAAGTCCAGCTTTGAAAAGCGTCGTCGTGGTTGCCGCCCGGATCGTTATAATCGTCCACGACGGCATTCATTACCACGTTATAATTAATCGAATTATTGCTGTCAATACAGCGTATGGCATCGCCCGAAAACCGGTCAATAATATTATAATCAAAATGGTTGTTTTCGGAATCTATTGTTGCCGAAAAATTGGTATTGGTAATCAGGTTGTTCCTGATGGTATTGAACTCGCCTTTATTTAATACGCCATTTCCCGCATTGTCGTACCAGTCTTGCTTAATGTCCCAAGTGTCGCCGTTTTGTATTCCGAATATGTGGCAGTTTTCAACGACATTGTATTTTGCATTTGCAATTAATTTTAAATAATCGCCCTTTTCATATAGGCCTGCTGTTTCGGGGCTTATATCAAGGCCGGAAACGACCCAGTTTTTCGCAAATACAAATTTCAGGCTCCTTACTTTTGGAGAGTGGTTGGCCTGTGCAGCAATATATACTTTGCCAGAATTTTGGCCGAGTATTTCCGGTTTGCCATGAAAGCCGTCGCGCAGGAAAACAACATCCCCTTCTTCAAAAGTTTTACTGCTTGCAAAAACCTGCTGCAAAGTGCCCCAGGGATTGTCAAAATCACCGGTATTGGACATGCTCCCATTTACAGGGTCGCAATAATAAACCTTGCTGTCCGGGTTTATGGCCAACACACGGAGATGCACCGGCACCACCGAAGTGCCCGCCGAACCACTGACCGTTAAATGAAAAAGATATTCCCCTTCTTGGCCCGCGGAAGTATTGACCGATATATGTCCTGAATTATGCCCGTCATTTATTATTTCGGCAAATGTCGGAAGGTCATCGGAAGAAAATTGTGCGCCAGAAATCACGGGATCAAAGGCCGTAAAATAAATATTGATCCCACCGCCGACAACTACTTCTTGGTCGCCTATCGGCGAAACTATAATGGTGTTTGTATTTGCCAAAATTATTTGCGGAAGCAAAAACAATAAACCAATGGCAATCAAAGCTGCCGCTTTAAATGAGGAGGGATATATTTTATTATTTATGGACATGTTTTTTTCAAAAATTAAAAATGTTTTGTGCAAACGTTTACGTTGGTTTATAAAAAAAATAATTTCCGTATCATTTTAATAAGGCAGGGTATTGCACAAAAAATCCCTGCTTCCCCGACAGGCATTCAGCTCCACTGTTTTTTTGTTCCCGATTTTCGGGACAGGCTATCCGCTTTAGCGGAACTGCGGTGTCTGGTGTGTGCGGGCGTTCATGGCTTCCCTCATGACGCTGCAGTTCCGCTAAAGCGGATAGCCTGTCCCGAAAATCGGGAACAAAAAAACAGCGGAGCCGAGTGAGCATTTTGTGGATTTGCCTCAGGTCATTAAAACGATACCAATTTCCTTTTTTAATTAGGAGGCAATTTTAAATTGCCTCCTAATTTATTTAATTATTCCGAAACATTCATTTTCCGGACAGCCACAAAATCTCCAGATTGCAACTTATAGAAGTAAGTTCCTGTAATCATATTTTCTGCAGCAAAATCATATTTGTAAGTTCCCTTTTGCAGTTCGTCGTTCACCAATACCTCGACCGTTTCGCCGAGCATATTATATACCGTCAATGTGGTCAAACCTTTTTCGGGAATGGTAAAAGCAATGACCGTATTTTCATTGAAAGGGTTTGGATAATTTTGTTTTAAATTATAGCCAGCAGTTTCGTTCGGCAGCGCTTCGCTAAGGCCGGAAATAATTGTGGTCGGTTCCACATATTGCGCCCTTTTATCGGGAAACCAATTGAGGTCGCCCACGGGCAGGCCGTCGTGCCCGCCGACCAAAAGCTCGGCATCGGAATAAGCGAGGTCTTCCGGCAAAGGCCATTGAATGCCGGCCAATATATCCACGCCCTGATGCTCGTCGTAATTCCGGTTGTCGCCTGCATCTCCAGAAAGGGGCATGCCGGGAGTAAGTGTCGCCCTATATGTGATGCAAAAATCAGCGACTTTGCCAGTTATCCATTCATCCATTGCCACGTCCACAAAGCCGGGGTCTTTTTCCACATTATTATTTGCAAAAAACAAAGGAGAAGAATTGAACAAATTTTGGGTGCGGTCATTCATCCAGGTCACGCCCGTTACTTCTGCATTGCCGTTCCAATAATCCACGATCGGCTGTGGCGTAAAATAAGCATTGTGCGTTAAGACAATTGTCCGGTCAAAAGGCGTCAGTCCTGCCGCTTCTAATATATTGGAGGGCACCTCATAAATAGAAATAATAGAGTAGGGCGAGCCGTCCGGCTCATATGCTGTTATATCTTGAAATTCTTCCGAGTCGCCATATGCATGGGTACCGTAAAAAAGGTTGCTGCGTATCCTTGCATTGGAGCTATACCGCAGGCGCATCATATCAATAAGCGAAGTAAAAATAGTATTGTGCTCAATGACCGCAAATTCAATCAAATCCTTTTCCTGAAATATCCAAAATGAATTATTGTTGAAATAAGTATTATTGGTCATTATCAATGTATCGACCGGCAATTCCGGCAGCGTCACTTGTTGGCCCACAAACATATGCGTGGGCCATACGCCGTTCCTCCATTTGCAGTCCCTGACATATAGGGAAGCATCCCTGCCTTCAATCCTTATGGCGCCCCCGGTAAATGCGTTGAACACACAACGCTCAAAAGTTACGCTCATATCATCGGCCAAAAACTCCATGCCCCTGATCCACTCGGCATCGTATTCCCTGTTCAGATCTACGCCATTGAACATAATATCCCTGAAAACGTGCCTGTTGCCGTCGCCCGTTAATTGCATCATGGGTATTATATTGACCCCGTCGGCAAATTTTCCCCGGACAATCATCGGCGGGCGCTCGGAGTCGTCGCCGCCTGCAATTATACTGATCGGATAATTGGCAATCAAGGTAGAGGTCAAAACATATATGCCCCCTCTTTCGAGCCGGTATATACGGTTGGGATTATTCCTTTCACCGGTATCGGTAGTGTCCCCTGCAATTATGTCAACCCAAACGGATTCGCCGTCAGCATTGACCGGGGGAAGGTCCATTATATCTTGTGAAAATGCTATATTTTGCGAAATAAAAAATATAGCAAGAAAATTAAAAGCGAGTGTAAAATGTCTTTTCATCATTGGTTATTTTATTAATTAAATAGCTGTTGGCTAATAGCCATCAGCCAATGGCCATCAGCATTATTATAATCTCATCCTCAGTCCGACATCTATTGTCGTCCCGTATTCTTGTATGGACGCGTCCCACCTGCTCCCCCTTACCAAGTCCCGGTCTTTGGCGGCAGTGATATTGTTTATGTTAAGGAAGACCTGCAAGTTGTACCAGGGCAGTTTTTGTTTGACAGAAAAATCCCACCTTAAATAATCGTCTGAAAATTGCGTCAGCTCCGGCCAAAACTGCGGTTTTTTGAAAGTCTGCGATTGAAACAACATAGAAACCCGGGCAGAAAAACCTTTAAAATCATATCCAATTTGTGCATTGAATATATTGTTCGGTTGGTTGATTAATTTGTTGGTAAAAAAGGTATCTATATTGACCCACACGGGAACGTCCCAGGGGTTTTCGGCCAAGTTCTCGATCCTTGTCAAAGGGTATTTTGCCTCTGAAAAAATATGCGTATAGTTCAGGTTCAAAACAATGCCCTGCAATGCACCGGGCAAAAACCAAAAGTTGGCCTGCCAATCGGCCTCAATGCCCCTCACATGTGCGGTGTGCTTATTATTGTCGAAAGTAAATATATTGTGCCCGCGGTAATCTGAAGAAACACCATATTCATTGTGGTCAAGGATGACCCGTTTTCCCAAATCCAATATTTGGTTTTTTATATTTTTGGTAAAGCCGCCTATCGTGAAAAGCCCGATATGGTTTTCGTGAAATGAAAAATATAAATCAAAATTTTCGGCCTCTTCTGGCTTCAGCCTATAATTGTTCCACGACACTATATTGGCCCATACATCCCTCCTCGGCATGAAGTTGGCGTAGCTCGGCCTCGACAATGTTTGGGTATATGCCATCCTCACATCGAACCATTCGACCGGGCTGATTTTTAATTGCAACATGGGCAGGAGGAAACCGTTGTTGCGGGTTGTGGTGGTATCTCCTAATATATAGCTCCTTTCGGCAAAGGCAATATTGGTAATGCCCTGTGTGCCGGTATAAACAGTTTTATTATGCTCGTACCGTACACCCGGAATAAATTTTATTTTTTTGCCGAAATTAATTTCCGCCATTAAATAACCGGCGCCCAAATATTCATTGCCCGAATAATCAAAAGTATTGGAACTCCTTTCCAGTTCAAACCGCGCATCCAATAAAGGCGCTTCCGTATTTTCGAGTGCCTGCAACACCTGCCGCATCAAAGCAAGGTCGCCGACCGAACCCATTGAATATTGTCCTTCCAAAAAATCTTTGTGGTCGAATTTATCATTATTAAATAAAGTATATGGCAACCTGTTCCCAAAACTGACCTCGTTCTGCATCCACGGAAAGGCCGCCAATATAGCATCGTTGCCGCTCTGTCCGCTGCCTATTGCCAAATCACCGCCTATTAAATCCCGGTCATGGAAGCGGTCTTTATACCTATATTTCCCCCCCGCCTTTATATTGCCGTTTATTTGTTTATTTATGGAAAAATCATATCGGATATTGAGCGAAGAAGACAGTTGCCTTTCTTCGGTATTAAAGGCCGCTTCTTTGTACCTATTAAAAAAAGTATTGCTGACATCTATATTCGTAAAATCAACTACTTCGGTCGGTGCAATTGCATCGTCCAAAACATCGGAAGACAAAGCCCCTTGCTGTTCAAATTCAAAGCTAAGTGTGCGGGGCTGTTTATTGCTGGTAAAAGAATGGGAAACCTTTCCGTCAATTACCCAGGGGCCCACCCTTTTTTCAAAATCAATAATATTGCTGATGGTGTTCAAATCATATTGTTCCGCCCGCGATTCGAATATATGCTGGCGGGAATTAATGCGGAAAGTCTGGTGGTATTTATCAACTTTGGTGACACCTGAATTATAAATATTTTTAAAATGGATGACCCCGTCTTTTAATTTATAATCAAACACGACGGTCGCCCCTGTCCGGGAGCGTTCCCTGATCGCATCGGTCAACCTTAAAAACTGGATAAACACCGGATTGTCCTGCCCGACTTCTGCACTGTTCCTGACATCGTAATTGGCCGACAATTGATTGGAGCTCCTGTTTCGCCGCTCAATGTTCCCTTGCAGATAAACCCCCAATTTATTATTTAAAAAACGGTTGCTGACACTCCCCACGAACATATAGTCCGAGGTCGTTGATTTAAGGCTGTTGTTCGCAATTTGGGCAACTATATCGTATTTAAAACCCTCGTCGGCAGTCCTCAATTTAAAGTTCACTGCCCCGCCCACAAAGTCGGCATCGTGGTCGGCGGTAACAGATTTCATGACCTCGATCCCGTCCAAAGAAAAAGGGGAGATCATGCTTATATCCGCACTCCGGTCCGATTCGCCGCCCGCCATTGATACCCCCTCGAACATCACTTTGCTATACTTCGGCGACAAGCCCCTGATGACCACTTTATTGCCTTCTCCGCCGCTGCGCAAAACGGAAACGCCCGAGATGCGGCCAATCGTTTCGGCGGCATTGGCGTCGGGCAGTTCTTGGATCCGCTCTGCGGAAACCACATTTACGATTGACCTCGAATTGAGCTGGTCGTTGATGGCGCTCATCTGCCCCTTTGCCTGCGCCGTCACCTGTACCGCGCCCAAGCTGACCCCTTCAAATTCCAGCTTGAAGTTGGCTTTCGTTTTTTGCCCGGCAACGACCGTTACCGTTTCTTCTTGATCTTCATAACCAATGTAGGAAACTTTTAAAACGTATTCTCCCGGAGGGATGGTGGAAAGGACGTAGCCCCCGTCAATGTCGGTGGCTGTGCCGTAGCTCGTTCCGTCAACGATCACATAAGCCCCGATCAATCCGTCGCCCGAAGCAGCATCCTTTATTTGCCCCTGTATCGAGCCTGCTTGCGCAGACAGCAGCAATGGGAACACCAACAACAAAAGGGTCGTCGGTAGGATGAGGCGGCGAATGCTGTGCATAGTGGTATTTTTTTGTGTTGATGGGCATGTGGGGCTTCAACGCCAGCAAATTTAGTACAAAATTTAAATTCTGCAAACGTTTGCATAGATTTTAAGAAACAAATCCTTTTGCACGACATATCGGCCAACCTGCCGGCTTTCCCGTCACTTGGCCTTCACTGGAAAGACCTTCCAGTTCATCAGCCATTTTTCCAACAAAACAGTCCATTGGGACAGTGTTTCGTTATTGGGCGCCAGCCCGACCCCATGCGGCCCGTGCTCAAAAATGTGCATTTCCGCAGGGATGCCCGCCTCCCGCAAGGCCAGGTAATAATTGACCGAATTTTGCACCGCAACGCTTTTATCATCGCTGGTATGGAAGAGAAAAGTAGGCGGCGTCTGCGACCTGATATGTTGGTGAGTAGAAAGAAAATCCATGTCCTCCTGCCGTGGAGTCGGGCCCAAAAGGAAGCGCCGAGACCCCCAGTGCGCGTATTTATCGTTCATCGAAATAACGGGATAGGCAAGCACCGAAAAATTGGGCAAACAACTCTCCCGCTCAACGGCATCAGCAGCTTCGGGATTTCCGTCGTCAAAATGAGTGGAGATGACCGAGGCCATATGCCCGCCCGCCGAGAAGCCCATCACACCGATTTTGTTGGGTTCAATGCCCCATTTTGCGGCGTTGCTGCGGATGATGCGCATCGCCCGTTTGCCGTCCTGCATCATGTCGGGATGTTTGAAACCGGAGCCGTCGAATTTGCCGAGGCGGTATTTTAAAACAAATGCGTTGGCGCCGCGCTCGTTGTACCATTTGGCCACCTCGCTGCCCTCCTTCTCCATTGATAATATGGTGTAGCCGCCGCCGGGAAAGATGAGGACGGCAGCGCGCCCGTCGGCTTTTTTGTCCAACAGGTAGGCATATAAAACAGGGATGTCCTCCTCCGCCAAACCCATCGAAACGGCTTGGCTGTCGGTGTATATTTTTATTTCAAAATTGTTTTGGGAAATGGCCGGGAAGGCGGTGGCCAAAAAGAGCAGCGGCCAAATGAGATGTTTTAATTGAAGCATAAATTTTTCGTTTTTTGGGTGGGAATAAATTCCCACCCTTTCGGAAGGGCTTGAAAGCATAAATTCAAAAACCGGTAATGTTAATTTTGACGTGATTATGTTGGTCTAAATTTCAAGCGCAAACCCATTTTCAAAAATAAAAACAGGACTTCATGCCCTTCCAACAATGGGGGAGGTGGGAATGAATTCCCACCCTTGCGGAAGGGCTTGGAGACATCCTGAAAGAAGTCGAAAGCATTGGAAATTCCAAAACCCATTTTCAAAAATAAAAACAGGACTTCATGCCCTTCCAACAATGGGGGAATTTATTCCCCCTCTAAAAGAAGTCGAAAGCATTGGAAATTCCAAAACCCATTTTCAAAAATAAAAACAGGACTTCATGCCCTTCCAACAGAGGGGGAATTTATTCCCCCGTCATTCACCCAAAAAAATACCCCGCCAACCCGATCATCCCGATAGCCACAACGATAATGGCCAATCCCAGAAAAAGGACTGCCTCCGTCTTTTTGCTCACCCCTTTCCACTCCTTAAAATACATGCCCCACAAATTGCTGAAAAATATGATGAAAGCCATGTGGATGGACCAGCTTGCGAAGTCGTATTTTTTGCCCAAAAAAGTAACGCCCATTCCATAAAAAAAGAATTGCAGGTACCAGGTCAGCCCACCGAGCGAAGCCCAGAGGTAGTTCTTGGTCAGCGGCGTATTCTTGTTCGTATAATCGCTGCCCGTTTTATTTTTGAAATTGAGCAGCAGCGACCAGATGCCATTGGTAGTGATGCCGCCCAAAAGGATGACCACCAGCACCGCATTGTTCTGGAAAATATCTTTTGTCCCCAACTCAATTGCCGCCTTCGCTATCGGCCCGCCTGCCTGCAGGGCAAAGGCAAAACAGGCGCTCAAAATCCCCGAAACAGAAGCGATTATCAACCCTTTTTTGAGGTCGTACTCAGCGATGCTCTCCTTCTGTGCCTCGTCGTCGAGTTCCTGTTCCTTCATCGTCCCGGCCTTTCCACAAACGGCGATCCCCACCAGCGAGAGCAGCACCCCGGCGAGGGTCACCAGCCCCGATTGGGTGTTCAACAAATCGCCGAATTTCCCATAGTAAATCGGCGGTATCAAGGTGCCAAAGGCCGCCGTAAAACCCAGCGCCACCGTCATGCCGAGCGACACGCCGAGGTAGCGCATGGTCAGCCCGAAAGTCAGTCCGCCGATGCCCCAAAGCACGCCGAAAAAGTAAGTCCAAAACAAGGTTCCGCTGTCTGCCGAAGCAATGGTATTCCAGAGGTCGGGCACAGTAACGGCGGCAGCCAGCATCGGGACGACCAACCACGCGGCCACTCCCAAAACAAACCAAGCGGACTCCCACGACCACTTTTTTACCATTTTGAAAGGGATGTAGAAACTGCCTGCGGCAAAGCCGCCGATGGCATGGAGCAGTACGCCTAAAAATGCACTCATTATTTGTTTTTTTATGACTGTTCAGCGCACAAACGTTTCCCCGAGGGTTCGGGACACGCCCGAACCCTCGGGGAAATACGTTTGTGCGCTGAACAGTAATTTCTATCTTTTTAGCCCTCACCCAACCTATTTGGCGGGCAAAATAGGCGGCTAGTGCCTTCGGCACTAGATTTTTCAACGCAAGGCCGCTAGGCCGCAAGGGAACGCAAGGCAAGACAAGCTTTTTAACCCTCGCGTTCCCTTGCGGCCTTGCGGCCTTGCGTTGAAAAAAAACTAGTGCCGAAGGCACTGGTAAAAGCCACGCCTTGCGTTGAAAACATAGTGCCTTCGGCACTAGATTTTTCAACGTAAGGCCGCTAGGCCGCAAGGAAACGCAAGGCAAGACAAGCCTTTTAACCCTCGCGTTCCCTTGCGGCCTTGCGGCCTTGCGTTGAAAAAAAACTAGTGCCGAAGGCACTGGTAAAAGCCACGCCTTGCGTTGAAAACATAGTGCCTTCGGCACTAGATTTTTCAACG
>DROJ01000081.1 GCA_011321935.1 Bacteroidota bacterium
ATTAAGAAAGGGGCGAAACCTTATTGGATAAAAATGGGACATACTGCCAGTGGGTTTTGTAACCCGCTCATAACCAATTAGTTGGCAACAATCTGTCTTTCTAACAATAAACTGATGTATAGTAGTATGTGGTTAGCTAATTACGGTTTGTACCACTATAAATCTATTTTCCACTCAAATTGAGCATTTTACAAAACAAAATAGGTTTGATTTTTTTAAAAAATTGACTTATGAGACAGCCTCGAAAATTGAGCTTCCCTAATATTGTCGAACAGCATCCTGAATTCAACAGGTTATACAAATAAAGGCTGGGTACAAATGGGAGGCAAAGCTTTGAAAAGGCCGTTTTTGAACTTCGTTTTTGACTAGTGGTTCGATTCGTAATTAGCGGACTATTTATTTTTTGGTAAATGCCACATTATCAAGGATTTGGCGAACTAATCACTAATCAACTAATTACGAATCACTGCACTAGTGGTACAAATCGTAATTAGCTAACCATTTAGCTTTTGGTTAAATGCCACATTATCAGGGATTTGGCGGACTAATCACTAGTCAACTAATTACTAATCACTGCACTAGGTACGGCTAAGAACATGAGTGCCGAGGCGGGCTTTTATGGGCCTCTTTTCTATATCATGTTCAAAGCCTAACACCCAAAAGCCCTTGTTCCAAACGTTCGTCGAGAAAATGCCTACGAAGAAGGATTTGATTTGGCATCAGGCAACCCTTTGACCTTATCTTTGTCACTGTCAATAAGAAATTATCCGAATAAAAAAGATAGCGGGCACGCCGGCGATTATTTAAAAACAAAAACTGGCAGCCCCGCTATCGTTTAGAAAAAAACTCTTCCTTACTCTCTGAAAGATTCTTAAAAAAACTGCTGTACCATGAAAACTTCTGTGTTCTTCGCACTGCTTGTAGCGGCCGTGAATTTAATGGCCGCCCCGTCAAATATGGGTTTTGGTTTTTCAAGATACCGGGTAAATATTCCTGCAGAAAACCCTAGCCCGGCAACTTCCGAACCCGTGGGAACAAACTTGCCCGGTGGACGGGAAGGGGCATGGACAGTTGCCCAGACCAGCGAGGGCATTTTATTGACCAGCCCGGACAGCAAGGAAACAGTTTTGCTCGGGTACCGGCCTTTGAAACCGGCCAACTACCTCGCTGCCATAAAAGCAAACCTTATCGGAGAGTGGACCAACGTGACCGCTTTGGAAGGAAAAGCCGCAAACAAAGCAGGTTCTTTCATTTATTATTCATTCAACAAAAACGGGGCTTTTTCCTTTAGGTACGGCTACCAAAACGAAGTGAGGGAAAAATCAGGAACCTGGGATATTTCTAAAGATGGCCAGTACCTGTTGTTGAACGATGCCGGTGCCGGCATCAAAGTTGTCCGCATCGAACAAATAGACGGGCATGGCCTCACCCTCGAACAAGTCATGAAATCCAGTGAGCTGAACGATTTTTTCTCCTCAAAAAACAAGACGTTCACGTTTATAAAATGAACGGGAAGAGTGTACCGGTGTAATGGTTTATCGGTCTATGGGTTTACAGGGAGCATTGCTCCAAAATCTGGAACAATGCTCCCTGTAAACCAATGAACCATCACACCGATAGACCAATAAGATAAGTAGTGAAAATAGCCATAACATGATCGGGCGCCCGTAACTGGGCGCCCTTTTTTGAATGCCCTCCCATAGATGCCAGGCCAATTCCAAAACAGACTGTGGACTGGAGACTGAAGACTGTGGACTGAAGACTGTGGACTGAAGACTGTGGACTGGAGACTGAAGACTGTGGACTGAAGACTGAAGACTACCCCTCCCCCGGATAAACAATGCCTGCCGCTTCCCTCACGGCGTCCAAATTTTCCATCAATAAAATACTGAAATCGAGCGGAAGCTTGGCCGATTCTTTTTGCCCGTTCCGCAGGCAGTTGTTGACCTCCATTATTTCGTGGCAATAGCCAAGTCCCATTTTCGGGACATAGATCTCCCGCTCATTTTCCCCAAACAAAAAAAGCGTGGCCCGTTCGCTTTCGTGGAAACGGGAGTGCAATTTTATCCATCCTTTATTTCCATAAAAAGTGGCAGTGGTCGGAGTATCGTTGATGACCGAGCAGTCCATCACCGCCAATTTGCCACCGGGGCAGCGGAAGAGCATGGCGCAGGCATTGTCCGTTCCCGTTTCGCCTTTTATGGCCATGGCCTTCACCTCCTCCGGCCTGCCAAAAAATTGGGCAGCGGCATAGACCGGGTACAGCCCCACGTCCAATAAAGCCCCGCCCCCCAAAGCGGGGTCGAACAAGCGGTGCGCCGGGTCATAAGCGGCCTTAAAGCCAAAATCTGCGCGGATAGTGTTCAGCTCGCCGATGATGCCCTCCTTTACCATTTCCAGCGTTTTTTCAAAAACAGGGATGAACCTTGTCCAGATGGCTTCCATCAAGAAGGTGTCGTTATTGCGGGCAGCGGCCACCATTTCGCGTACTTGGCCGGCGTTCATGGCCAGCGGCTTTTCGCATAGCACGGCTGTTTTGTTTTTTAAAAACAAAAGGGAATGCGCATGGTGGCCCGTATGGGGCGAGGCTATATACACCACGTCCAGGCCCGGGCATTTGGCCATTTCTTCGTAGCTGCCAAAGGCATGGGCCGCGCCGTATTGCCGGGCGAATGCCTGCGCCCTTTTGAGCGAGCGGGAAGCAACGGCATGGAGGCGGGCATTTTTTACCAAACCAAGGTCACTGGCAAATTTATGGGCGATGCGGCCGGGGGCGAGGATGCCCCAATTGATAGGTGTGTCCATTTTTGTTTTTCACTGTTGCTAAGGGGTCGGCGAATAATAACCTTCCGTTTATGCTTGTTCTTTTTAATGCAGGCTTCTTTAAAAAATGTCAAATAGAACCACTATTGCAGTGATTAGTAATTAGTTGATTAGTGATTAGTCCGCCAAATCCCTGATAATGTGGCATTTAACCAAAAACTAAATGGTTAGCTAATTACGATTTGTACCACTATGCTCTATTTTTTTGCATCGCCTGCATCAAAAATAACGTCGCCTAAATCGGAAGGTTATTATTCGCCGACCCCTAAGCCGCATCGCGGCTTAATGCCAGAAATCAATCTGTTCTTTTTAAAATGTACAAAATTGGGAAAGTTTTGGCCAAGCGGCAATCCCCTCAGTTCACCACCAAAATTTTCGCCACCGCTATATCGGGGTTTGTGGAACTCCCGCTCGTTGCGAACACTAGGTAAACGCCCGTGTTCACCTTCCGGTCGTTATAGTCCCGGCCATCCCAGATGGCCTGCCCGCCGAGCGCATCCGTTTCAAAAACCAATTGGCCGGACACATCCGTGATCTTTACCGTAGCATCTTTCGCCAGCCCATTAATGGCAATCGGCCCATCATATTCGGGGCGCACGGGGTTCGGAAAAACCAGCACATTGCTCTTGTGCCGGCTACCTCCCATAACCGCATCGCTGCGGTAGGAGATAATGCCGCGCGCCGTCCCGATATAGACCTCTCCCGTCTCGTTGTTGAAAGCAATGTCGGTGATGATGTTATCAAAAAGGGGGCTGTTTTCTTTGGTAAATTTAGCGATCTGCTCACTGCCCTCGGGCGACATCACAAAAAGCCCCGTGCGCGTACCGAACCATTTCCGGTTTGCCCCGTCAACGGCGATAGCGGTTACGTCCTGATCTTCCAACAGGTTGGCCCCAAAGCCGTCCACCTCCACAAAGGGGAGGCTGCCCGCGCAGTTGGGGTCGAAGGGGTCGCACTGAAAAACGGCGGCCCCAAGTTTGGTGCCCACCCACACCGCCCCTTCCCGGTCAACCTCTATCGAACTGATTTCATTGGAAGGCAGCACCGTGCTGGAAGCATTCAAAACAACGCAGCGGTCGTCGCCCGCCACATCTTTGTCTCCTTCATTGAAAACGACCACCCCCGTAGCGCGGTCTGTGGTAAACAGCCACTTGTTGCCAAAGTCGTCAACAACAATATCAATAAAGCCCCTCTCCGCAACGCAGTCCAAGCTGAAATTTTTGCAACTGCCGTCGTCGTAAAAAGCGACCAAGGGCCTTGGTGCGGTGTGGTTGCAGACCCAAAGAGTGTTTTCTTTATCAAAAGCCAGCCCTGCCGTGCGGTGCCGGTTCACGCCTTCGGTCGAACGCTGCAGGCAGGAGTTGCTGGAGTCGAACACTTTAAACTCGTCCGTCAGGGGGTCGTACTCCACCAGTGCCTCGATGAAGGCACTCGTGTATATTTTACCGTTTTCGGGGTGTATTTCGATATCCAAAAAATCGGAAAGCCCTGCCAGTGCAGGCTCGTTGAGGATGCTGTACTGCCTCCACTCGCCGTCTATGAGGGAGGAAAAACCATCCGTGAGGAACAAGGGGGCAAAATTATTGTTCAGCCCGCCCGAAGCTATCCAAACCTGCCCGTTCCCGATGGCTATACCGTAGGCGTTGAGGGTACGGATGCCTTTCACATCTATGACGGCGCAAGCGTTGTCGCCGGGGGCTTCCACTTTGTACCCGCTGGTAAGGTCGGCAAACCAAATGCTGCCCGTTTCGTCTTCGACGGCATACCGCGGCAGCTTCACGCAGTTGTTGGCGGGCAACGTAAAACCATTGTTCGAGTCAAATATCAACACTTTGCCCAGGCACCCGCCGGTGCATTCAAAACCAGCGATCAGGTGCGGCCCATCGGCCGAAAGGAAGTTGATGCTGTGCCCTTCTTCAAAGTGGACAAAGCTGGCCTGGTTGCCGTCGTACATAAAAAGGCTGTCGTTGAGCGAAAGGTACAGCCGGTCATTGAAAACCATCATTGCGCCAGCATCGTAAATGCCCGGAAAATTGTTCGCCCCGGCGAGGTATTCCCAATTTGAAAAGTCGTCGAGGTTGGCCGGGCTGTCCAATGCAATGGTATAAAGCCCTTCCTCCGTGGAAACGTAAATGCTGTTTTTATAAATCACCGCAGCGCGCGCCTCTAAGGGCGTCCGGATGGTATTTGGGAAAAGCCCGGTGCGGACATTGAGCGTCGTGATCCCAAAATTTCCGGCGATGTAAGCAATGGAGTCATTGCCCATGAACACGTCGTTTATCTTTTTTTGCCCTAAAATAATGGAGCTTTCGGGCACGCCGTTCAGCGTCTTGTTCCCCGAACCGCTCAGCAGGTCAATCACCCCGTTGTCGAAAGCTACCAAAAGCACTTCACTGCCCTTGCTGTACTTCACCAGTTCCACTCCCACATCGCTCAGTCCCTCCACCTTCGTCATGCGTTCCAATGCCCGGTCGGCCTTGTCTATTATCAGCAAGGCTTCGCCCGTGGCATAAAAAATTTGGTCATTACTCTGTGTCACATAAATGCCGGCATTAAAAGGCAGGTGCTGCTTCCATTTGCCGATGGCGAGGTCGGTCGTGGCCTGGGCGGAAATTGTTTTTACAAAAATTATTAAAATAAAAAAGGTAACTATTTGCCTCATAAAAGGGATGTGTTTTGATGTTGCTCCGCAACTGGAATGCACTCCCAGCAACGTCCATTTCAAACAAAGCAGGCAAAAGTATTATTGTTTCAGGGTAAATTTTAAAAAAGGTTTGTCAGCGACAAACCTTTTAGCAAAAGTTTAGAATTGTGAATTGTGAATTATGAGTTATGAGTTGTGAATTATGAATGGAAGCAACTTCTGGAAAACGTGCATTCATTCACAATTCGTATCTGTTTAGCACCCCACGAATCCCGAAGGGATTGAATGTGAATAGCCCCGGATGCCTGCCTGCCGGTAGGCAGGTAATCCGGGGAAAAGATGTAAAGGTGGTTGGCAACCCCGAAGGGGTTGAATGTGAATGGCAATATTCAACCCCTTTAGGGTTGCCGCCCACTTTTACTGCTTCCCCCGGATTGCCTGCCTACTGGCAGGCAGGCATCCGGGGCTATTCACATTCAATCCCTTCGGGATTCGTGGGGTGCTAAACAGTTACCACAATTCACAACTCACAATTCACCAATTTTTTAGAAAAATACCGCCGCCCCGTTTCGTCAAAACCGATGACGAGATAGATGCCCGGCCGCAGGTGCCCCGTTTGCAGCAGCAAAGCGCCGCTCCGGAAATCGGCCCGTTGCCCCGCCACCCTCGCCCCGACGAGGTTGAAAACAGCCACCTCCAGTTCCAGTTCGCAATCGCAGCCGATGCGCAAAAAGCCGTCGAAGGGGTTCGGGGAAACCTGAAAACGGGAGTCCGAAATCTCATCGCCCACCGCACTGACAGTGCAGGCCGGGTCATCTTCGGGCAGCACGGTGAGTTCGAGCATGCGGATGGAATCGCAGCCGTTGCTGCCCGTAAAAGTATCGGCATAGACCCCCGTTTCGGAATAGCCCTCGTACTCCTGCCCCGCGCATATTTCCGCTTCCGCAAATGTGACCGGAACGGGCAGCACCTCCAGCATCAATATCCTCGTAGAATCGCAGCCCGTGGCAGACTGGAAAGTTTCGGTATAAACCCCCGGCAGTTCAAAGCCCGCAAAATTATCGCCTTCGCAAATCACCGCTTCGATGGTCGTCTCGGCATTCGGAAGGACGGTCAAAGTAAGGGTGCGGATAGAATCGCAGCCGCCCTCGCCCGTAAAAGTATCTTCGTAAATTCCAGATTGGGCGTAGCCCGCAAAAATTTCGCCTTCGCAAATGGTAGCGTTGACGGAAGTCAGAATGTCGGTGGCACACAATGGCAGAACGGTCAAACTGCCATCCTCATCGAATGGGTCCGACCACTTTTCATTGGTATAAACATCAGCCCCCGTCAGCGTGCGCAGGAAAGCAGCCAAGGCATCTTTTTGGGTCTGCGTCAATTGCAGGTTTTGGCCGTTGCCCGCCGGGCCGCCCCGCAGCCGTGGGTCGAGGTTGGTATTGGCGGTGTCGATCTGAATGTCATTATAATGGTTGATGACCATCAGCAGGCTGTTGAAATCTCCGGTGTGCATCAGGGGGCCGTTGAGGCCTCCGTTGGGGTTCACCAAATCTCGCAAAGAAGGCGCCCTCGTCACCGTGAGGTCAATGCCCGCTGGGTCGCCCGCCACGCCGATGACGCCGTTGTTGCGGCTGTTCGGCGCAATGTCAAATTCAGGCGCCCGGTGGCAGCCCTGACAGCCTGCCCCTCCCTGCGGCGGCGGCCTCATGAACAGGTTTTTGCCCATGTTTTCTTGCTGCGTAAAATTGGGGAACGGCACGAAGTTATTGTTCACCTGCGCCCGCCCCGCATCGTATTTCGAATCAAAAGATTGGATGCTCCTCACAAATTGCGCAAGCGCCCGCCGCATCCTTGGCTCCGTAATCTGCGGGCTGCCGTACACAAAATTGAACAGCTCCTGATAGTAAGGGATGGCCTCCAATTTACGGATCAAAGAGTCGAGCGAGGGGTCGCCGTCCTCGCCGCTGAAGCCCATTTCCACATGGTCTTGGATGGGCATGGTGGTCTGCCTTTCCAGCGTATTGGCGCGCTCGTCCCAGAAAAAACGGTTCTCATCGGCAAACCTCGCATTGACCAGGCGCATAGAATGCCTGCCCGTAACGCCTGCCACGCCTGTGCTTACCAGTGCCGTATCGCCGAAGGCAAACTCTTGCTTGTGGCAGCTTGCGCAGGCGATGGTATTGTCGGTGGAGAGGTTTTTATCATAAAATAAACCCCGCCCCAAAGTAGCCCCCGCATCGGTGATTTCATTGTTCAACGGCGTGTTGTCTTTGGATATGTAGTTCGGGATGGCCTGCCCGGAATAGTTGAAAAGATCGTTCAAATCAATGGTGCTTGAAACCAGCAACAGGCCGCAGGCAAGGACGAGTAGTGAGGTAAATTTGATTTTCATTTTTCTTTTTTTTTAGGTTATTTATTACCAACTCCCGAAATTATTTAGCACCCCTCGAAATCCCGGAGGGATTGAATTTGAATAACCCCGGATGCCTGCCTGCCGGTAGGCAGGCAATCCGGGGGAAGAGGTCGTGGCGGGCGGCAACCCCGAAGGGGTTGAAAGTGAATGTCTGCCCCTTACATTCAACCCCTCCGGGGTTGTCACTCGCCGTTACTCCCCCCCGGATTGCCTGCCTACCGGCAGGCAGGCATCCGGGGTTATTCAAATTCAATCCCTCCGGGATTTCGAGGGGTAATAAACAGTTACTTTTTTTGTAACTACTCAGGTATGTTATGCATCGGTAGCACAGCCTTTAGGCTGTCCCGGTTGCCGACGTTTACGTCGTTGCCAGTTTTCAAACCATGCACAGACGTAAACGTCTGTGACCGGGACAGCCTGAAGGCTGTGCTACCAGTGCCCAGCCTACCTGAGTAGTTACCTTTTTTTAAAATAATGGAGGTGCGGATTGGTAGGCGCTGAGATTAAAACTTTCAGTAAAAAAAACACCGGGCAGGGCAATTCCCTCCCGGCATTTTCAAAACCCAAAAATTAACTTCGCAAGTCTTTAGAAAAGGTATTGGGATATTGGATTGGTATTGAGGTATTATCGGTATTGGGTATTAATACCCAATACCAGTAATACCTTTTAATACCCTTTAATATCTTTTTCAATTACACCCCTGCCGCAGTTCCCGCAGGGCCTCTTTGCTGTCCACCGTAATGATGGCGCCGTCTTCTGTTTCTACTTCTATGGGAAATACGAGTGCCGGTTTTTCACCTGGCCCGGGGTGGTTCATGCGCCATTCGCGGAGCAGTTGTTTGAGTTCCATTTTGTTGGCTGCCTCGGCGGTAGTGCCGTCGGGAAACTCCACGGTGACCGGGAAGACAAGCTGGAAACAAGGTGCCGGATGCCCGCCGCAGGCCTGCCTGATTTCGCGCAGTTCTTCTTTGCTGTCAACCTGCTGAACGGTGCCGTCCTCCAATTCTATGTTGATGGGAAATACAATGGCCGGCCTCCCGTCCACGCCGGGGTTGTCCATCCTCCATTGGCGCACGAGTTGTTTGAGTTCCATGCGGCTGCCTGCTTCGGCGGTCGTTCCGTCGGGAAATTCGATGGTGATGGGGAAAACGATTTTGAAACAAGGGGTCATGTGCCGGCGGTGGTCGCGCGGGCCGTGGTGGTCAAAACGCCCGTCCCCGCATTCCATCCTAAGTTGGCGCAGCGATTCTTGGTTTTCCACGGAAACCACCTCGCCGTCACCAGAAACGACGGCTATCGGAAAGACAAAAGAGGGGCGCTGTCCGGGGCCGGGATTGGCCATTTTCCAATCCTTGATGGCGGTGGCGAGTTCTTCGTAGTCCTCGGCCACGGCGGCCGTTCCGTCGGGAAATTCAACGCCGATGGGAAAGACCAGTTCATAGCAGCCAAAGCGGCCGATGCTGCCTTCTTGCTGCATGGTGAATAGGGCTTGGTCAACAAAAACATCGGTGGTTGTTTCGTCGGCGACAACATCGCTTTCTTGGTTACAAGAAGCAAATGCGATCATGGCAAAAAGGGCGATGGCCCACGAGTTTTTCAAAATTAGTTTTAACATGGTTTAAATTTTTTTTAGTTAGAAAATTTTAGTGATTAGTGAGCAGTGATTAGTAAAGTAGTGATTAGTGATTAGTAGAGTAGTGATTAGTAAATAGTGATTAGTAGAGCAGCCTCGGATATATTGCCTGATAACTAATCACTAATCACTAATCACTAATCTACTAATCACTGCTCCACTAATCACTAATCACTACTTTACTTCGTATTTTTGCGCTTCGTTTTGCAAATTCGGGATAAAGACAGGCCACTTTTCAAAAGACCTACCCGCGCTGCATATTTTTTTTAAATAAAAATAAATGGACGGAAAAAAGCCTTCTATATGCAAGGAAAAAACCTTCACCGCCATCTTCAAGGAATACTCGGAGACACTGCACAATTATCTTTTTTATAAAACGGGAAACGCAGGCCTGTCAAAAGACCTCACACAGGAAGCATTTGCGAAGCTGTGGCAAAACTGCAAGTCGGTAATGTATGATACCGCAAAAGGATATGTTTTTAAAATAGCCAACAACCTGCTGCTCAATGAATATGCCCACCAAAAAGTGGTATTGAATTTCCAGAAAAAACCGGTCATCGCGCATACCAATGAAAGCCCCGAACATATATTGGAACAAAAAGAATTAAAAGCTCAAATAGAAGCTGCTATATCCGCTTTGCCAGAAAAACAGCGGACCGTTTTCCTGATGAGCCGCATTGATAAAAAAACTTACAAAGAAATAGCCGAACTATTGGGCATCAGCAAACAGGCCGTCGAAAAAAGGATGTACAATGCACTCGACGCCCTGCGGCTGGTTTCAAAAAAAATAAGGTGAACGGTAGGTCTTTTGCAAGGATGGCTGTCTTTATGGGTGCAAAGAATTATCGGTTTACAGGTTTACAGGTTTAATGGTTTAATGGTTTATTGGTTTACAGGGAGGGAAGGATTCCATTATTGCCCTTCCCTCCCTGTAAACCATTAAACCATTAAACCATTAAACCATTAAACCATTAAACCATTAAACCTGTAAACCTGTAAACCAATTAAAAACCAATCATGACGAATGACGAAATATTACATAAATGGATAAACGGCGAGCTGAGCGCCGAGGAATTGGCCGTGTTTAAAAACCGCCCGGAATACGACTCATTAGTGGAGCTATATAAAAACACGGAAGACCTCGCTGCCCCCGCCTATGATGCCGATGACGTGCTTTCCAATATTCTGAAAAGAGGAAAAGTAGTGCAGATGAACAAAGGAAAAATAATTCCTTTGCCGCAAAAAAACGGAAGGCGCGCATTTATTTTTAATTGGATAAAATATGGCGTAGCCGCTTCCCTTTTGATTATTGCCGGATGGTTTGTTTTTTCAAATATGGACGGGGAGGTGGTTTATGAATTGGCAAAAGGGGAACGGCAGGAAGGCATATTGCCCGACCAATCTACCTTTGTTTTAAATGCAGAAAGCAGGTTGAGTTTTGATAAAAAAACTTGGAAAAAAGAACGCAGCTTATATCTGGAAGGCGAGGCATTTTTTCATGTTACCAAAGGCTCGAAATTTACGGTAAATACACCGAACGGCAGCGTGCAGGTATTGGGCACAAAATTCAATGTCTGGTCGAGAAACAATATTTTGGAAGTAAAATGCCAAAGCGGGAAAGTGGCCGTGCGGACTGTTGCCGGAAAGAAAATTGATGAATTAACCAGAAATGATGCGCTCCGCATTTCGGATGGAAAGGTACTCGAAAAATGGGAAACCCCCACCGCTGACAATGCCACTTGGGTGGACGGTATTTCTAAATTCAGAAAGGTGGAATTGGCTGTTGTTTTGGAAGAACTGGAACGGCAGTTTGATATAAAAATAAATACCGGGAATATAGATACTAAAGAAATAATTAGCTGTAATTTCCAGCACGGCGACCTTGATGCGGCATTAAAAACCACGGTGTCGGCATTGGGGATACGGTATGAAATATTGGATGGAAAAAGAGTTCAACTGTTTAAATTAAAATGAAAATGAAAATGAAAATGAAAAATACAGCCGTTCATTTAACATGGCATACGTTTCTTAGCTTGGAGTTACTGTTTTCAGCATAAATAACGAATCCCAAGAAAAAGAACCAACTGTATTTTTCATTTTAATTTTAATTTTAATTTTAATTTTCATTTTTTCATATGCTAAAAAATGCTTTCACCTTTATATTCTTGTTTTTATATTTTGCTGCCCATGCGCAGCAGGCCAATATAGAACTGGGCATAAAGGAAGCATCATTGGAAGAAGTCATTTTACAATTGGAAGAAAAATATGGCTATTTATTTTCCTATAAAG
>DROJ01000082.1 GCA_011321935.1 Bacteroidota bacterium
CGAAGTTTATACCTTTGCCGTTCTTTTTGAAATCTGATCCTATCAAAAAAACTGAAAAGTCGGTTAAATTCAAAAAAATACACCTAAGCAGACTGCGGACTGTGGACTAAACAGACTGCCGACTGAAACCGGGGCCGTATTGGAATCGACAGGATTGATAACTTGTAAGTAAGCATGCCGGAGCAAGATTGGTCACTCCGTAAAAAATGACAATCAAACCTTTACATGGCAACTATCAGTATGCCATGGCTGCCTGATACTAGGTATCAAGGCGCCATTGTGCCCTGCGTTTGACTCCTACTACACAGCGCAACGCACATCATCCAACCTGTAGGATAGCCCAAAGGAAGGCCCCGGCCGGAGGGCGAAAACCCGGATTGCCGGGACAGGGGATAAGGCGCAGGCCGGGTCGGTCACAGAACCTAACCTGCGCTCGAAAACCTAATCAGTGACTAAGCATGTAGAAAGCTTATGGGTGCTTTCTCTGGACCCGGGTTCAACTCCCGGCGGCTCCACAAATCAAAACGCCTGCCTTGTAAAAGGTGGGCGTTTTTTTGTTTTGGCTTTGGTAGCACAGCGTTCACGCTGTCCCGGCCACAGACGTTTACGTCTGTTCAATAGCGCTTTGAGAATTGGCAACGACGTAAACGTCGTTTTCCGGGACAGCGTGAACGCTGTGCTACCAAAGCCCAGCGCACCTGAGCAAGTGCGATTTTGGTAAATTTCATTTCTTTGCAATCAAAACAGCCAGCCAATGCCCGGTACCATTTTACAGACCACTTCCAATATCCTCATGGTGCGCCCCGCCAATTTTGGTTTCAATGAAGAAACCGCGGCCAGCAACGCCTTTCAGTCCAAAAATGAAAAACTGAAAAGCAGTGAAATAAGCCAGAAAGCCATCGCTGAATTTGATGCCCTGGTGGAAAAATTGCGCGCCGCAGGAGTCCACATCATCGTCGTCGAAGATACGCCCGTGCCAGTAAAACCCGACGCCGTATTTCCCAACAATTGGATCACTTTCCACCAGAACGGCACCGTCATCACCTACCCGATGCTCTCCGAAAAGCGGCGTTTGGAAAGGAGGGAGGACATCATTGATTTGCTGGTCGCTGACTTTCATATTTCAAAAAAAATAGAGCTGGAAGACTATGAAAAGGACGGGCTGATTTTGGAAGGCACCGGCAGCCTCATCCTCGACCGGCCCAACCGCTTGGCATACGCCTGCCTCAGCCCCCGCACCGCTCCCCGCCTGCTCAGCCGTTTTTGTGAAATAGCTGATTATGAACCGGTTGCCTTCCATTCGGTGGATGGGCAGGGGCTGGAAATTTACCACACCAACGTCATGATGGCCATGGGCGAAACCTTTGTGGTCATCTGTTTGGAGACCATCAAAAACGAAAAAGAACTGGCTTTGCTGAAAGAGAAATTTGCAGCTACCAACAAAGAAATAATCGAAATCAGCCTCGGCCAGATGATGCACTTTGCGGGCAATATGCTGCAGGTAAGAAATGCAAAAGGCAAAACTTTTTTGGTGATGTCGTCGCAGGCACATGCTTCACTGCACCCCCCGCAAATTCAGCAAATTGAAAAGCACACACAAATTTTGCATTCGCCGATACCAGTTATCGAACAGCATGGAGGGGGGAGTGTGAGGTGCATGATGGCGGAGGTGTTTTTGCCATTGAGGTGATTAGTGATTAGTATAGCAGTGATTAGTGATTAGTAAAGCAGTGATTAGTAAAGCAGTGATTAGTCCGCTAAATTTTGACATTCAGGAATTTAGCGGACTAACTATAATCACTGTTTTACTAATCACTGCTTTACTAATCACTAATCACTGCTATACTAATCACTGCTTCACTAATCACTGCTTCACTAATCACTGCTTCACTAATCACTGCTTTACTAATCACTAATCACTGCTATACTAATCACTGCTATACTAATCACTGCTCCACTAATCACTGCTCCACTAATCACTGCTCCACTAATCACTAATCACTACTCACTCAAAAATCACCTCCGTGGCCCCGTACCCATATTTCGGGTGGTACTCGTTTTTAAAAGTTTTCACGTCCGGGTTGTTCATCAGCCGAGTGGCGATTTCATTGCGCAGCCTTCCTTTCCCGACGCCGTGAATGACAAAAACAGTCGGTGCGCCCAAGCGCAGTGCCTGGCTCAAATAGGCATCAAATTCCATTAATTGGATAGCCAAAATTTCGGCATTCGACAGTTTTTTCCAGTCCTCCCTCAACTGCTCGATGTGCAGGTCGAACTCCCTTTCAAAATGGGCAAGGGCACTCGTGTCAACGGCATTGATGAGGCGGTAATCATTGCCTTTGTACCAAGTCGGCTTGGCGTGCCGCTTGGTGTATGCCTGCAGGTCTTCTTCCTTTTTTTCCTCTTTTGCGCCCGGTTTGTCAAACAGCCGGTAAAGGTGGGTGGGCTTGTTTAAAAGGGGGGCGGTTTTGATGGCTTTAAAAAACGATTTTGCCTTGATTTTCAGCGACTTAAACAGCGGTTCTTCTACCCCTGCGGTAGTGACCCAGCTTATTTCCGTTTCAAACTCAGGTGCCTCGTTGAGGTCGTCGTAGATCATTTCGCCGAGTTCTGCAAAGGAGGTCGCAGGCAGCTTTCCGCTCCATGTTTGGGTACGGTAATTCAGCAATAACCGGAGGTCATAGACCGCATCGTACTTGGTATCGTTGAGCAGGTAAATGGTGTAATTTTCGACCAAACCTTGCGCATTTTCTTTTGGTAAAAAAGCAAGCTGGATACCGTAACTTTTTAGGATGGAATACTGGGTTTCGATTTTTATCGGAGGGGCTTTTGGGGCAGGTTTTTTCTTTTTGCCGGGCACTACTTTTGCCTTTGCTTTTTGCTTTTTGGCATCTTCGACCCTGAAAAGGTCTTCTGGCGCTGCGGGGATTTCCATGTTTTCGGCGGGCAGGTAAATGTTGAGCATGCCATTGTCCAAAAGGGACCTGACGACCCCTTCGTCCCCGGTGTGCAGAAATTTTACTTTAGTTCCGATGGCGTATATCATGATAGGTAAATGGTGTATTGGTCTATCGGTGTAATGGCTGGTTAAGCCCAAACTAAATTATAAGTTTCTTACAAATGGCAAATTAGCAAAAGATAGGGATTAGAAAGAATTGAGCAAGGAATTTTGAACGGTATTTCCCAAGCAAGGATATGGACAAGCCTTTTTTAATTGTCCTACCTTCGCACTTGGTTTTGAAAAGGGGGAATGTTTCAACCTTCCTTGATTGCTGTCAACTCATAACTTGAATTTGTACAAAATCAAAGAAATATATTACACCTTGCAGGGAGAAGGGGCACATGCCGGGAGGCCTGCCGTGTTTTGCCGTTTCACGGGCTGCAACCTGTGGACGGGCAGGGAGGAAGACCGGCACAAAGCCATCTGCCAATTTTGCGACACCGATTTTTGGGGCATGGACGGGGAAAACGGAGGTAAATATGGCGCCACCGAACTGGCAGAGAAAGTAGCCGCTTTGTGGGGCGACTTGAACGGCGGAAAGCCATTCGTGGTCTGCACGGGGGGCGAGCCATTGCTCCAATTGGACGGGGCCTTGGTTGCTGCATTTCACCAAAAAAATATAGAGGTGGCAGTGGAAACGAACGGGACTTGCGAAGCCCCCGAAGGCTTGGATTGGATATGCGTGAGCCCTAAGGCAGGGGCGGAACTGAAACTAAAAAAAGGCAACGAACTGAAACTGGTTTTCCCGCAGCCCGGCGCTGAACCGGCCCTGTTTGAACACCTCGATTTTGAGCACTTTTTTATCCAACCGATGGACGGGGAGCATAGCGCCGAAAACACCCGACTTGCCATCGGTTTTTGCCTGAAAAACCCAAAATGGCGTTTGAGTTTGCAGGCCCATAAATTGATAGGCATTCCCTAAAAAGAAATGGTTCTGAAATAGGTGCTTGCATTGCTGGAAAGCAGGGCAGATGGCTTCGGTAATTGGATAGAAGAGTTGATTTCATGCCAGTATTGTTTTTGATAAAAATGTCAAAAAAAAATGGGTTTCTGAATTATTCGGCTACGCCGAATAGGAAAATCGGAATATTTGTTCGCTATTTGCACAATAATCCAGCATTTTATTTTTTTAAAATAAAACATATCACCACATTTGTGGCTTAAAAGTAAATATCCAATACTCATCTCACTCTGATTTGTTTTTTCCTCTTTATCCCAAGCCTTACCGAAAGGAAATGTGAAATTTCCGCACCTCTCCTCTTGTCAACAATGCTTTGACGCCTTCTTTAATAGACTTCGCTTTCGTGGTAACCCTGATAATTCCTGATTAGGTTGGTACAAATTAATTGCAAATAAACATCATGAAATTACCCTTACTGAATGCCTTTTTTGCTTTTGCATTATTGACTTTGCCAAAAGTAGTGTTTTCTCAATGCAACGGTGCCCCTTGTGGTGGGATCGCCCAATGGAGCCAAGATCCGGCTTCCGCTTGTATCGCTTCAAGCGAATTTGACCTTGATTGTGTTACCGGCACAATGCCAAATGGAGGGGTCATCGTTGAGCCGGCTACGTGGTGTACCACTGTTGAGAACAACATCTTTTTTGCCTTTACGGCCTCAGCTGGTTCTGCCTCCTTTGAAATAGCGGCTTTTAACTGCTCGACCAATGATGGTTTGCAGACGGCTATTTTGGATTGTAGCTTGAACTTTGTGTCCCCCTGCATTGGAAGTATCCCGGACGGGACTTCTGCCGTGATTACCAACACCACTCCCTTTACTCCCGGAGAGGTCTATTTGTTGATGATAGATGGTTCTGCCGGAACAGTATGCGATTATATCATCAATGGTTCTTTCCCTTTGGAGCCGGTTGGCCCGGGCATTTGTTCAGGTGGCTCATCGGGAAACAACATTGGGACTTACACCTCAAATGGAAGTGGCGAATGGACGATTGTACCTCCTTCGGCTGGGGTTATTACTTCCCCAAACCCTGGCCCTTCGGCAACTGTGGAATGGCAGCAACCCGGGACTTACGACGTGTGCATTGCTGGTTGTCCCGGAAATCCACCGGCATGTGTTACCGTAGAAATAGGTGAAAACATCGAAAATTATGAAGGCCCGATCACGCTTTGTGAAGGCGAAGTTTATATGTGCGGAAATACGCCGGTCAGTACAACTGGAATTCATACTGATTTTCAACTAGACCCAAACACGGGCTGTGAAATCATTACCACTTGCGAGGTGGAAGCCTTTGTGAATGACATTGTTTTTTTCGACCATGTGATGTGTGTTGACGAAGAACTGACCGTTTGCGGCAATTCCTATTTTGACACCCAATTTATTACGGAAACCTGCCCAGGATCGGATGGCTGTGATAGCCTGACCAACGTGAACCTTCTGGTGCTGAACCCAGAGATTATCCTAGATGAACCGATAGAAACGGGCTGCGGGGCCGACTGGACGGCAATACTTAGCGCAACTAGTTCTCCAAGCATTTTTGGGCCATTTGAAACAACGGTGATGTGGACGGGCCCCGGGCCTATCCCTGACCCTACCGAGATAGTGATCGAAGTAACTGTTCCCGGTGAATATTGCCTTTCTGTTACGCAAGAATCAATGGGCGTCACTTGTAACGACACGCAGTGCCAAATGGTAGAACAGAGCTTGGCCCCTCTTGATCCTCCTGACCTGGCAGGGCCAACGAATGTCTGTGGTGGGATGGAAACTTATACGGTCTCACCAGCTAGTGGTGGTGCTATTCCGTTGGAATATTCATGGACAACTCCAAATGGAGAACCTTTTACGACCCAAGGCTTATTTTCAATTACGGTTGATTGGGCGGGTTCTGCCGGAGGTGAACTCTGCGTGACGGCGGACAACCTTTGTGGGCCAAGCGACCCTACCTGTTTGACCATTACGGTCGGTTCTGGCCCAGCAGACCCGATCATAGATGGGCCAGCAGCAGCTTGTGAAGGGGAGACTGCAACCTATGAAATTACGAACCCATCTGCCGGGGCTACCTGTACTTGGACTGTTCCAACGGGTGCTTCCTTCACGCAGGCGGGGTCTGCCATTACGGTTGATTTTGACGGTGCGTCCAGCGGGGACATTTGCGTAACCTGCAGCGACCCATGCGGTACTACCCCGGTTATTTGCGTACCGGTTACAATCAACAACGTGCCGGCAGCACCGACTTTTACCTCTGGCCCCAATCAAGTATGTGCGGTAGATATGGAGACTTATTGCGTAAACAACGACCCAAATGCAACGAGTTGGTCTTGGACTTCTCCGGCAGGCAATTTTCCTGACACCACTACCAATTGCCTTGATATTGACTGGACCGGACTGGCTGGCGGCAATATATGTGTGACCGCAAACAACAACTGCGGTTCTAGCCCCCAAACTTGTTTCAATGTGGACATTATCGCTTCGCCAAGTGCCGTGATAAGTGGGCAGGGAGCTTTTTGTGCGGGAAGCGGGGATATGATTGACTTGACGGTTGTGCTGACAGGCACTGCCCCCTGGACCATAACTTATACCCTCAACGGTGGAGGACTCGTTTCGGTGCCCAATATCCAGGCCAGTCCATATACCCTTTCAGTTGCACAGGCAGGAACTTACGCACTGGCCTCGGTTATTGACGGTGGAATATGCCCCGGCTCGGTCAGCGGCTCGGCAGAGGTCATTGAAAACCCATTGCCGACGGCAACCCTGACTGGCTCGGGCAACATTTGCACCGGTACGGGAGATCAGGTTGACCTTACTATTACCTTGACCGGAGTTAGCCCCTGGCAAGTAGTTTATGAGGATGGAAATGGGGACCAATCTACCTTGAACGCTGCCACCAGCCCATTTACCTTGCCCATTGCACAGGGCAATGCAGGGGCAATTTCCTTGATAAGTGTGGTTGACAATAATAGCTGCGTTGGGACAGTGGACGGGAGCGCTCAAGTAGATGTACTGGATGCGCCCACCACTACGGTAAGCACCGAGTGCAACCTTACCAATACCGAATATGTCGTAACCATCACTATCGAAAATGGAGACCCTGCGTCCTACTTTGTCACTCCTTTGACGGGTAGTTTGTCGGGCAATGTATTTACCAGTACGCCCATCCCTTCTGGTAGCGGGTATTCTTTTGTTGTGGACGATGTCAATAATTGCAACCCCTCGACCGTATCGGATGCCATTGTGGTTTGCGATTGTACCTCTGCTGTCGGGGAGATGGACGCAGAACCTTTGGAAACTTGTGGTGACGGCCCGATAACGGCTTTTATTTATGATGACACAAATGAGGTGTTCGATGGGGACGATGTGCAGATGTTTGTGTTTCACAGTGGCAATTCTGCCTCTATCGTAGCACCTGTTTTTTCGGTAACGCCAACGGCAACGGCTACATTTGACCCTGCGACAATGACCTATGGGACTACCTATTATATGTCGGCCGTGGTCGGCAATGGTGGAGGTGCGCAAGGTGTTGACCTAAACGATCCCTGCCTGCAGGTGGCACAGGGAACGCCCGTTGTTTTTTATGAAATACCGACTGCTGCCATTGCCGGTTCTACTGAAATTTGCGAAGGCGAAAGTGCCGACCTCACCATTACTTTGACGGGCGTATCTCCCTGGACGGTAACGATCAACGGAAGTCCGGTTTCGGTGTTCAACTCGCCCCATACCCACACTGTGCAGCCGGATTCGACTACTGATTATATTTTGACCGAAGTAATGGACGCCAATAGTTGTGTCAGTCCCGCGACTGGAACGGAGACCGTAACGGTCAACACCTCCCCAGAAGTTATCAATGTTGATGAAACATGCAATGGTTCTGGTACTGCCTACGTCGTTACTTTTGAAATAACTGGCGGTGACCCGGCCTGTTACAGCGTTGTACCGATGACCGGCACATTGACCGGAAACATTTTTACCAGCGACGAAATAGCGGGTGGCTTGGGCTACTCTTTTGAAGTTTCCGATTGCAACGGCTGTCCATCGGTCATTGTTGACAAGCCATTGGTAGATTGCAATTGCCTTTCGGAAGCAGGCAACATGACTGCCGACGATCTTGATGTTTGCGGTGACGAGGTGGCTGCGGTGACTTATGAAGGCGGCGAAGTTTTGGACGCCGACGATGCGCTTTGTTTTATACTGCACAGCGGCGATGTCCAGTCACCTATTGCAACCAATTCTTCTCCCGATTTCAGTTTCGATGCAAGTACCATGACCATTGGCACGCAGTATTTTATTTGCCCCGTTGTCGGTAACGACGACGGAAGCGGCTGCGTTGATTTGAGTGATGTTTGCCTCAGTGTCGGCGGCTGCGCACAGGTGACTTTTAGGGAAATCCCGACTGCTGTTTTGGTGGAAGGTGACAGTGTTTGTGCCGGTGAAACGGGTACATTGACATTTGAGTTTACTGGCGCCGGGCCATGGACTTTTGAATACCAGGACGATGCCGGGGTTGTCAATTCCCTTGAGGCTACCAACAGTCCATTTTTGCTCGACGTTAGCCCTGGGGCGACTACACAATATACCTTGTTGTCGGCAGAGGGCAAATTTTGCACCGCTACGGTAGATGGAACGGCCGTGGTTTTGGTGAACGAGGCTCCACAAGCCAATGTGCTCAGCCTTGACTGCAACCCGACAGCAACAGCCTATACCATAACCATAGAAATAACCGGCGGCGACATGGATTCTTATAATGTGGTGCCGAACAACGGTTCAACGGTGAACGGTATTTTTACCAGTAACCCGTACTTGAACGGAGAAGCATTTTCTTTTGAAATTGACGACCAGTTTCAATGCGGGCCAGTCCTCATAGAGGGCGGCTTCAATTGTGATTGTATCACCGATGCAGGTGTCATGGAGCCGGATATGCTTAATTATTGCATCGGCGACCTGATAGAGGGAAACCCTACCACAAACGAAATGCTTGATTCGGACGACAGCCTCGTTTATGTGCTGCACACGAGCAGCGGCATCTTGCTCGGCACCGTGATAGACATTAACGATGAGCCTACTTTTAGTTTTGACCCTGCCACCATGTCAACTGGGGTCACTTATTATATCAGCGCTGTGGCCGGAAACGGCATGGCCAATGGCATGGTTGACCTTACCGACTTCTGCCTGAGCGTTGCCGAAGGTACGCCCCTCGTGTTCAATGATTTACCGACCTTGAGCATCAGTGGAGAAACAACCGTTTGCAATGGAGAAAGTACGGACATTACTTTGGGCTTGACGGGTACTGGGCCATTTTCGGTGGTTTATGAAATTGATAATGTAGAACAAGCGCCGCAGGTCATCCCTGCACCGGGTTCATTTGATATTACCATCACCCCGGATCAGGACGTGAGCTATACCCTTGTTTCTATTGAAGATTTGGGAACAGGATGTTCCAATGTTGCTGATGAATCGGTAGAGGTTGCGGTCAGCCAGCCCGTTGAGGCAGGAGTGGTTGACGGGACTTTTGAGTTTTGCGACAACAATGATTTTGTCATCAGCCTTTTTGAAAACCTAAGCGGTTTTGACAATGGGGGCACTTGGAGCGACCAAAGCGGAAATACTTTTCCCAACGGCACATTGAACACTTCCAATTTGACCGAAGGTACTTATGTTTATACCTATTCTTTGCAGGCCGAAGCACCATGCCCTGACGACATGGCCGCGGTGGATGTCATTATCCATCCTGCACCGACAGCCGATGCAGGCGAAACGGTAGAACTCGATTGCGACCTCACTTCCGTCCAAATCGGTGGTCCCAATACCACGCCCAACATGAGTTATTTATGGCAGGGGAATGTTTCTGATTCTTTGATTGCCCAGCCAACGGTCAGCGAGGCAGGAGAGTTTGTATTGACGGTTACATCTCCTTTTAACTGCACCGATACCGATACCACTTACGCCTTTATTTCAAATGGACAGCCTGTGCCGGTCATCAATATCTCGGATATAACCTGCTTTGGCATGGACGATGGTTTTATGACC
>DROJ01000083.1 GCA_011321935.1 Bacteroidota bacterium
ATTTTTTGTTGTAAACAAGGCTTGTTTTAAATAAAAAAACACTGCCCAATGCAAATGCCCCCGCCAATGCAAATAATGTCAACAAACCTATATTTGCAGAAATTAAAAAATTAAAATCATGGTACAACGTATTCAATCTATTTTTTTGTTTTTAGCGGCAGCGGCTGGCTTTGGTTTATTAAAACTGCCATTTGCTACGACAACAGAAACAGTGGCAGCCTCGCCGCTTTTTGCCGATGCAAGTTATAATGTGAATGATAATATTGGGTTGCTGGTATTGTTTGCATTGGCGGGGGCATTGGCACTGGGCAGTATATTTTTATATAAAAACCGGCCATTGCAAATGAAAATATGCCGCTTTGCAATTATTGCGGATATTATTGGATTGGTACTGGCCGTTGTCTTGTTCTGGCAAGATGGAACAAACATCAATGCGGAAGCAATAAACGACGGGGCAGGGGCTTACCTCCCGTTTGGTTTTTTATTGTTTGGGATATTGGCCCTCCGGTTTATCCGTAAAGATGATAATTTGGTGAAATCAATGGACCGGCTTAGGTGAGATTGAAGGGGGATTGGAAATTGACGGGTATGTGGTATTGGGTATTATTGGCATTGGGCAAGGCCAAATATCATATTACCCGTTAATACGGTTAATACCAATACCTATTTAATACCTATTTAATACCTATTTCACTAAAAAAGGTCGTTAAGCTGAAACCAGCTTAACGACCTTTGTTTTGATATTAGGATTCGAGTTCTATTTCTTCTTTGGTGCCTTTCGTCCGGCTGCGTAGTTCAGTTTTAGCTGGCCTATTTTCCGCAGTTGCACTTTTACGTCTTGGACAATGCCCATAGTAATTTCACCATCAACCCTGAGCGAGGTAGTGACCCGCTTTCTCAAGTTGAGAGGGACTGTCTGTTTGTGGTTTTCAACAAAAATCGGTATGTCTGCGACCGTTGCGAATTTATCGTCTAGCTGGATGCGCGGTGCTGTACCGTATATTTCTTGGTACCTACTATGTGGGCGGCCAATATAAATATAATGGATCAATGATTTTTGCTGAAGTTTTTCAAGTTCAGTTGCTTTCGGTACTTGAACTTTTACCATCAATTCGGTTTCCCTCATTTTGGTAATGACCATAAAGAAGAACAAAAGGATGAAAACAATATCCGGAAGGGAAGCCGTTGAAATGGCCGGCTGCGATTTCCCTCTTTTTTTGTTAAATTTAGACATAGCTCAAATGATTGAAGATAAGATGCACAACAAAAAGGGCCGTGCATCCTACCGGATTATTTGGATTCCTCACCAAAAGCAGTAGGTTCAGCCTCAGAGAGTACAAAGGGTATTTTCTTTTTGATCTTATCTCTGGCCGCTTTAGGAAGGTCGTCGGAATAGTGCTTGCCCAAAGTGGCCATCGCTTCTTCGTCCCAAAGTTCGTTGTAGGCGGCTTTCAGTTCGTTGTAAACCTCGATATAGGTTTTGTAATTGGTGCCCCTATCGTTTTTCAGCGAAATGATAGCCTGATTGGGGGCCTCCGATAGTTCCGGATTGCCCGTAGGGTTCATGATAAAATCTTTGGCCATTTCACGCAGGTCATCAACTACGGCAGGTTTGTTTTCTACCAAAAGCTGGTTTTGTGCGTTTACCAGCACATTGAAAACGTTCCTTTGTTTTAGCTGTAAATCTTCCGGCGGTTCTTCCGACCATTCGGGCAACCTGACGGTAATCCCCCTTTCCACATCAATAGTGGTGGTGACGAGGAAGAACACTAAAAGCAGGAAGGCAATGTCTGCCATCGAACTGGCATTAATTTCAGGAGCTTCTCTTTTTGGCATAATTAAGAATTTTTGAAAAAGTTCCAGATTTCCATTACGATCATCAATCCGAAGGCAACTACCGTTAAAATAAGGGTGCCATTGATGCCGCCGCTTATCATTTTATAGACATTCATGTTGCCTTTGGTGCTGTATGTGTTTACCGTTTCCATCATGCTTTCGGATATGCTTGTACTTGTCATGCTATATAGGGCAAAAAACAAGATGGCAAGGAGGGCGAAGGAAATCAAACCTGTTCTGGCTTCTTTGAAATTTTTGAACATACCAAAGAAGCTCAATAAGATAGCCAAAAGAATAGCAATGACCCCAAGTGCAATAGCGACCTTCAGGCCTGCACCGAATATGTTGCCCTCGTCAGAAGTTGCCCGGATTTTGATGTCTTCGGGCAGTGCATTGAAGGCATCTATTCCCATGAAAATCGGGACTGCCATGATAAGCAAAGCAATAACGGCAATGCCCAGCGCAACGGATACCCCATTTCTGGATAGAAAATTATAATTCATAGTAATTCAGTTTGATTAGTTTTTGAAAGAATTGTTGCTTACCATCATGTCAACCAAGGCCACGGAGGCTTCTTCCATTTTATTGGTGATACCGTCAATTTTGGCAACGATGTAGTTGTAGAGTACCTGCATGATCATCGCAACGATCAATCCGAACACGGTGGTCAAAAGTGCAACCTTGATACCCCCTGCAACGATGGTAGGAGAGATGTCGCCCACTGCTTCGATCTTGTCGAAGGCGTTGATCATACCGATTACCGTACCGCAGAAACCGAGCATCGGTGCAAGGGCAATAATCAATGAGATCCAGACGAGGCCTTTTTCGAGCAGCCCCATTTGTACGCTGCCGTAAGAAACGATGGCTTTTTCGACCGCATCAGCGCCGTTTCCGGCATTTCGCAAGCCTTCGTACAAAACACTGGCCGTAGGGCCGGGCGTGGATTTGCAGACTTCCATGGCGCCGCTTACATCGCCATTTTTGAGGTGTTCGTCAATTTTGGTCAACAGCTTTTCCGTATTGACAGAAGCAATGTTGAGGGTGATGATCCGCTCAATACAAAGAGCCAAACCGATGATAAGACAAATCAGGATGAGAATCATGAATTCCCAGCCCCCCTGGATGAATTTTTCTTTCAAAATCTGAAAAGAATCTCCGCTTGCTTCTTGGGCCATTAATGGGTCTGCAGCGATGGCTACCAAGCCGAAGACGAGCATAAGTGCTAATAATTTGCGCATAGTCGTAAGGTTTTACGTTAAAATTAGTTGTTCGTTAAAGTCTGGATATCCAGACCGTATGATAAAAGATAGTTTGTCCGTATTTTCAAAAAATCCATCAAAAACCGGGCGGAGAGAGAGGGATTCGAACCCTCGATACCCTTTAGAGGTATACACGCTTTCCAGGCGTGCGCCTTCGACCACTCGGCCACCTCTCCGTATAGAATTGAAAGTTGGCAGCGCAGAGGGCAAAAGCAAAACGAATCTTTATTCATGAAGCTTTTTCCTTGCTATTTGTCCAACTTCTTTTATTAAGAACTTCTTAACATTTTGTCCCGCCGCAAAAATTGTAAAAAGATATTACAAATAAAAATTTTTTTTTGGTCAGGAAAAAATAATACAAAGCATTGCATTATTTGTACTAAAATGTTGGCCGGAAAGGGCATTGTGGGTTCTCTCAGTAGCAGTAGATGGGGCAATGTTAGTAAACAGTTGTGTAAGGCAAAGAATTTTTCGCAAATATTTTTTTTGCATTGGCAGTGGTTGCGACAGCAATTTGTTCGAAACTGACCTGTTTTGCCTCCGATAATTTGGTTGCGATCTGTTTGATATAAGCACTCTCATTCCGCTTGCCGCGCTTGGGCACAGGGGCAAGGTAAGGGGAGTCGGTTTCGAGGACGAGCCTTTCTAAAGGGATGTCGGCCACAGTTTTGTCGAGGCCTGCATTTTTAAAAGTGACTACTCCGCCGATGCCCATGAAAAAATCAAGGTCTATTATTTTTTGCGCCTGTTCGGGCGTTCCGGTGAAGCAATGGAAAATGCCCATGAGCCGGCTGTCTTTTTCTTTTTTTATTATTTCGATGATAATATCGGTGCTGTCCCTTGAATGTATAATAATGGGGATGCCCAGTTCTTTGGCCCAGCCGATTTGTGTGACGAGCGCTTTTTTTTGTTCTTCGAAAAATGTTTTGTCCCAATATAGGTCTATGCCGATTTCGCCGATGGCGCAGAAGGGGCGTTTTCCCAACCATTCTTTTACGGTGGCCAGTTCTTTTTGATAATCTTCTTTTACGGAACAGGGGTGCAGCCCCATCATGGCGTGGCATTCGGAGGGGAAATCTTTTTCCATCTGCAGCATGCCCTCAATGGTAGTACTGTCAATGTTGGGGAGGTAGAACTGTTGGACGCCTTCGTCCTTGGCCCTTTGGATGACTTCTTTTCTGTCACCGTCAAATTGGTTCAGGTAAAGGTGGGTATGGGTGTCGGTCAGCATACAGGATTGATTGATTTTGGTGGAATGTGAAATTAACTCCGCAAATGTAAATTGATGAACACTATTTGTTTACAAATGCAAATACCTTCGTGGCGGGCAAGCAGTGGTTTTAGATCGGATTTTACTTTATGCGGGATTTCATTTTTTTTTATAAAACTAAATGAGCTATATTTGTGCTTTCAATTTTCCCTCCACACACACACGTATTTCCTTTTGTTTAACCTGGCTTACTCACCCAAATGCCTGCCCGTATCTAAAGGGCTGTCACATTAGAACGCAAGTTCTTTGGCGTCGAAAATTTTTGATCGGCTTTTACTTTTGAATTCTACACTTTGAAATGTGGCTCACGGCATGAGTTTTTTCCCTGTACTTAAATCGACTGGTTTCGAACGTATTTACTCACAATTTGAAGAGCAACTGAACACTATTTTATAACCCATTTGGGGAGGCAGCACCATAAACCCTGCTGATATTTGCTATTGGCAAAATCATTATCTCTAAACCTCCTTGCATGAATGTAATTAAACACTTTGAGCAAACAACGACTATGCTTACCAAAACTAACTTGCCCGAACACAGGCAATGGTTCTTGCCATGCCTGTTCCTTTTGTTTTCCATCTCAAGCCTTTTTGCAAACCATTTCAACAGCAATGACTTTGATGGCCATTGGTGGGCAGTGGATGCAGGCAACGACCAGAATATCTGCATCGGCGAATCCGTGCAACTGATGGCAACTGGCGCCAACAGCTATGTGTGGTCGCCGGGTGGCGGCTTGAGCTGTACCGACTGCCCCGATCCGGTGGCGTCCCCGTTTTTCACTACTACCTATTTTGTGATGGGCGATGATGGTACGATTGATTCCGTAACCGTTAACGTGTTTACAGACCCAGTGATAAACACAGTGACGCCGGGCGACCCGACAGACTGCAATTTGCCGAACGGCACTATTGTTATTGATGCTGTTGGCGCGGGTGCTTTGGAATACAGCATTGATGCAGGTGCGGTATGGCAGAACAACGGTACGTTCACGGCCTTGGCCGCTAACACCTATACTATTGCTGTCAGGAATGCCGGCGGGGCATGTGAAATAGCCGGGCCGACAGTTAGCCTTGCCGCACCTGTTCCTCCCCAGATATTGTCGGTCAACCCGACCGACCCTACCCTTTGCGATACGCCGAACGGGGCGATCATCATTTCCTCGTCTGGAGGCCTCAGTCCACATGAGTACAGCATTGATGGCGGCCAAAATTGGCAATCGCTCAATACTTTTCAGCTTTTGCCGTCGGGGGCCTACGATGTGAGGGTTCGCAACGCGGACGGGTCATGCGAGGTGCAGGGAGGGATATTTAATTTGAGCGGCTCGCCCGATGAAGCAGATATCAGCCAAATACTTGCGTTTGCTCCGAGCAACTGCGGGGAAACCGACGGCCTGATAACCGTTCTTATTTCCAATGATGACGGTGGCTTTGAATATAGTGTGGACGGGGGGCAAAATTTCCAGCCTGGAAACAGCTTTACTGGATTGGGCGAAGGCATGTTCAACATCGTCGTCCGCCGTACTGATGGCACTTGCTCGGTTGATGGAGGGGCCGTTGATCTTTTTAGTACCAACCGCCCTGAGATTTTCGGCACATCGGTAGTCCAGCCTTCGGGCTGCGGCATTGACAATGGGAACATTACCATTCTCGCTTTTGGCCCAAGCACTTTGGAGTTCAGTATTGACGGGGGGGCCAGTTGGCAGGTTTCCAATGTTTTCCCCGGTCTTTCTGGGGGCTTTTATCAAATTTTTGTCCGCAACAGTGGCGGCTCTTGCAGCACCACGGGCGGCAGCGTTCAGCTTACCCAACAACCCGCTCCGGTCATCGGGGCGGTAACTGAAAGTGGCCTGAGCGGCTGCGGGGCGGGCGATGGCTCTATTTCGATTTCGGCGACAGGCACCGGCAGCCTCGAATACAGCATTGACGGTGGGGCGAACTGGCAGGCAAGCTCTTTTTTCGGCAACCTATCGGCAGGCAATTATGATGTCCGGGTACGGGAGGCAGGTACCGCTTGCACGGCCATTTACCAAAACAACCCGGTCGTAATCAATGCCCCCGGAACACCGCCCGTCATCAATAACGTGTTCACGATGGCGCCCAGTAATTGCGGCCTGATGGACGGCCTCATCAGCATCAATGCCGCTGGCGCGGGAACGCTTGAATACAGCATTGACAACGGCGCCACCTTTCAGGCGAGCAATGCTTTCCCGATGCTCGCAGCTGGCGTTTATGATATTGTCGTCGTAAATATGGCGACCGATTGTTCTGCATTTGCGCAAGCAATATTAGAAGATGCCCAAACGTGCAACGACACTGTTTTTGTAAATATAAATGCGGGTGCAGCACAAGAGGTCTGCCTCGACCCTTCGGTTTTTAATTTTCCCGGCCTGTTCACCAGCGTTGGTTTTTGTGGGCAGGGGAGTGCAAGTACCGTTCAGGCCATTTCCATTGCCGGCGAGTGCGTGATGCTGCAGCCGGCCGCGGGTTTCACTGGCACTTCGCCCGACCTGATCTGCACGGTGCATTGTTTCAACAACAGCGCTGCCCAATGCGATACGACTTACATCCAGGTCACTGTGCAGGGCATGGTCAATTGTGGTGACCTTTTTCCAGAAGATGAAGTCCAGGTCATTTATTCGGGCAATCCGACCAATTATTGCGTGCCGGTTCCTTTCGGCAGCTTGGCAGGTTTTGATGTGGAACTGGAAGGCCAGCCGATCACCAATCCGTTCGATTGTGTTTTCTCCCAGCTCAATGCCTACCTCTTTGGGGCCTTGCCCGGCGGAGGGCAAGCTGGCCCTTACACTTTGGTCGCTTGGACGGTGAACGGAGCGACCATCAGCGGCGATGTTTTCAACAGCCCGCAGGAACTGACCGATATGATGAACGCACTAGACCCTACGGGAAATTGGCACTTGAACGGCTCTTTGGGCTTCATCGGAGGGGGCGACGAAAACAATAATTACAACACCATGCAGGTCATCCAAAATTCTTCCAACCTGCCTTTCTTCCTCAACAACAATATCGGCTTTCAGGGCACCGGTTTTACCATTTCATTGACCTCGCCGGGGCAACATGTTTTAACGGCAACCAACCCCGTTACTGGCTGCTCCGACAACTTGATCATCAATGCTGGCGCAAGCCCCGTTGATCCATCTTTCGAGGTGCTGACGACGACGGTGAACACCCCGACCGCCCCCTTTTGCTTGGATGGCATGGACTTGCCGAACGGGTTTATTGAAAACCTCGGTTTTTGCGGAAACCCGGCAAATGGAGCATCGCCCCTTGTCAACGACTCCTGCGTGATTTATGTGCCCAATTTGAACTTTGCCGGACAGGACGAATTTTGCGTCGTTGTCTGCGACAGCGGCTTCCCGCAAACTTGCGATACCACCTTTTTTACGGTAAATGTGCTGCCCGAAACGGACACTGTAAATTTGACCATCCCCGCAGGCGTTGCCAGCATAGATACCTGTCTTTCCAGTTTTATCATCGAACTGCCGGGCATGATCGAGCAGGCCAATTTTTGTGGCATAAACACCAACGAAGTGGCCGTCGTTTTGGACGACAACTGTCTGAATGTCAGTGCTGTGAACAATTTTTCCGGCCTGACGGAAGTCTGCGTCGAGTATTGCAGCGGAGGGGTTTGTGATGAAACGGTTTTATTGATAAATGTCGAGCCGCCGATTGTTTGCGAAGACGTGTTTCCTCAAAACAGCATCACCGTTGAATCGGCATCCGAGACTGGTTTTGTCTGCATCCCGGTTGCCCCCGGCAACATCGTCAATTATGAGGTGCTTTTGGACGGCATTGCTACCACTTCGTTTGCGCCCTGCAATTTTGGAAATGTAACGATGTACAATTACAACTCCCTTTTTCAGGGGCCTTATGTCCTCCAATCTTGGGAGGTCAACGGCACTGTTTTCAGCGGCAATTTCCCCGACATACAGGCCATGATAGACATGATGAACGTGTGGGACCCAACGGGCAATTGGACCAACAACCTTTTTGGCCTGACCATCAACGGGGGCGACCCGAACAGCGTTTACGGAGACCTTGTGATAAGCGACAACGCAGGCAATACCACCCCGCTCGAACCCGTCGTGATTGTCCTTCCTTTGGGCTCCAACCTGGAAGTGACCGGCTATGGCCCGCACCAAATCATGGTGACCGGTGCCGATGGCTGTACCGACGAGTTGACCGTCAATTTGGTGCAGCACTTTGTGAACAACGAAACCCTCTTTTTTGAAACAAGCATCAACACCTCCGTCACTCCGATCTGTGCCAATACTAGCGAATTGATCGGTGGTTTGCAGAGCTTCAATTTCTGTGGCCTGCCCGACAACGGCTCTGTTGCCATCATCGGCGACACTTGCGTTTCTTACACCCCGTCCACCAATTTTACGGGCACGGACGGGTTTTGCCTCGTCGTCTGCGACGACTACCAGCCCACTGTTTGCGATACTTTTTTTATAAATATAAACGTGCAACTGCCCACCGATACGGTCTTTGTGGATGCCGATGACGTGACCCCTTTCGATGTTTGTCTGGACGGGTCGGTGATCCAATTGCCGGGGGCTATCGCTTCCTCTTTTATTTGCGGAGCGAACGATGATGAAGTGGAGTTGGCACTGGCCGGCAATTGCGTGACCATTGACCTCGAAGATACTTTTGTGGGCACGACAACGGCCTGCGTCGTGCATTGCACAGGCGACATTCCGCCCATCTGCGACACCACTATTTTAGTGATTGAATTTGACGGTGTTTTCCCCTGTGACCCCGTTTTTGCAAACGACCAAATGATCGTGCTTTTGGGCAACGATACCGGCGAGGTCTGCCTCCCGTTGAGCATTTCAGAAATAACAAATTACGAAGTGCTGTTGGACGGAACGGCCTATACCAACGGCTTTGCGCCTTGCGAAATGGACACTGTTTTTGAGTACCCCTACCTGCCCTCTTTTGGCCTGGGAACCCTGGCGCCCTATGACATTACCTGGGTGCTCAACGGCGTTGTTTTGACGGGCACAGTGGACAATGCGCTGGCCTTGGTCAACCTGATGAACGGCTTCGACCCGGCTGGCAACTGGATGCTGAACAACCCGACTTTCCGCATCACCACTTCCAACCAAAACGGCGATTACGGCACATTGACCATTACCGACAATCTGGGTTTTACGGAAAATATTGACCCCATTCAGGGCTTCAACCCGATCGGTAGTTTGCTCCAATTTGTGGGCGCGGGGCAGCATGAAATCATTTTGACGGAGACGGCCATCAACTGCTCGGACACCCTTATCATCAATGCCGTTGACCCTGATAATATTATTGAAATAACGACTTTTGAAAACATGCCGAGCGATCAGGTTTGTATTGACCTGAGCGGCCTGCCCGGCAATTTTGTGGAAATGACCGTTTGCGGTTTCCCGGCCAATGGGTCATTGCTCATTGACGACGAATGTTTCATCTATTTCCCCCTCAACGGCTATGTCGGTACAGATCAGGCATGCCTCGAAATCTGCGACGACATGGGCAATTGCGAAATCTGGACAGTGGCCATTACCGTTGAGCCGCTGTGCAGCCAATATGATGTTTTCCCCGATGGCCTGCAGCAGGTTGCCGCTGCCGATTGCGCTGACCTTACGGCTTATTGCATCCCCATCGAACTGGACTCTATCGGCAACTTTGGCTTGCTCGACAATGGCGTGCAATACAGCGGCGACTTTGTTGCCTGCAACGGCACGTTCAGCCAGGTTTCCCTGGACACCGGGTTTCACGAACTGATCCTCGTCCACATGAATACCCAATGCAGCGACACCTTGCTGCTCGACATCACCTGCACCCCCGATGATGGCTGCGGCATAGATGCACTCACGCCGACCGACCTTTTTGCCGATGATTGCGACGCAGGAGCGGAGTTTTGCGTGAGCATACCAATCGCTGATCTGGTCAATTATGTGGTCATTGAAAATGGCAGTTCTTTTCCCGCTCAGATTGGCCCCTGCAGTTTCGACAACAACTTTGTCGGCGTGGCATTGGACACTGGTTTTTACGAACTCGTATTTCAGGACACGGTGAAAGGCTGCGTTGATACCTTCCTTGTCAATGTGAGCTGCATGCCCGTGGAAGATTCCACGATCAACGTGCAGGTGCAGGAAATGGACTCGCTGGTCATTTGTCTGGAGGACTATGGTTTTGATATGGTCCAGATTGATTCCATTGTCAATACTTGTGTAGATCAAGGGACGGGAAATGCCGTTTTTACCATTGACCAAGCTACCAATTGCATTACCATTTTGGGTGATACAATGGGAGTGGACATTGGCTGCTTCAAAGGCTACTTTGGCGACACCTGCGCCACCCTGACCATCAATGTAGAAGTGACCGGCACCTGTCCCGACAACTTCCCCGGCGACCAGATCATCGCTTCTACTTCTTGCGAAAATGATTCTTTGCTGGTCTGCCTCAATTTGGGCCAAGATGTGCTGGACAACCTGAGTATTGAGGTGAACGGGAGCTTATATACCGGGCCATTGGAGGCCTGCGGTTTTGATAGCGTTTTCCAGTTTGTCTATTCCGACCTGCCCAGTATGGGCTTGATCGGGCCATACGTGGTAGAGGACTGGACGGTCAACGGTACTGTTTTTTCCGATACCTTTTTGACCGTTTTGGAACTGGTCAATTTTATGAACATCTGGGATCCGGCAGGCGGTTGGTCGGCGACGCTTGACCCCGGCAGCGGCGATATGCTGATTGTCGGCGGCGGTGCCGCCAATGATTATGGGGACATGATCGTGAGCCAAAATTTTTCTGGCCTGACCGATACGCTTGAAATCACGGTGCAGCAAGTACCCAGCAATTTTGGGCTGCAACTGCCCGTTGCCGTTTCTACCCTCACCTTTACCGACAATACCACCCAATGTGTCGAGACCGTCGTGGCCGATATTACTTGCGTCGAAACGGAAATTTACATTGACTCCATCGGCTTTGATATGTCCGATACTTTCTGCCTCGACCTGTCCGAACTCTTGGGCGATGTGGCAAGCGTGGAAAATATCTGCGAAGACCTCGGAGGGCAAAATGTAGGTTTTGAAATAGTGGGCGAGTGCGTCGTTTTCACAGGCATGGGAGAGGGCATTGATACGGCCTGCATCGTGGTCTGCGACGACCTGAACGTTTGCGATACTACGATCATGGTTATCACCGGGCAGCTCAATGGCATTGACACCATGCTCATTGCAATAGACGACGATGTGGTGGGCGGAGAAGGACGGCCCATCCTGATTGATATTTTGGAGAACGACATTTTTGTCACCTTGAACGACTTCAATATTATTGAAATGCCCGCCAACGGGCAAGCCCAGTTCCTGCCCAACGGCTCTATCAATTATGTGCCGGACCAAGGCTACTGCGACGACGAAAACCCGGATTCTTTTACTTATGAAATATGCAATGCCTCGGGCTGCGACACCGCTACCGTTACCATTTTGGTACGCTGCGACAACCTCGAAATTTTCAACGCCTTTTCGCCAAACAACGACAACGACAACGATTTTTTCAAAATAAAAGGCCTGCAGAATTTCCCCGGCCACCACCTTTATATATACAGCCGCTGGGGCAACCTGGTGTATGAAGCCACCAATTACCAGAGCGATTGGGACGGGACGTGGGAAGGCAAGGACTTGCCCGACGGCACCTATTTCTTTGTGCTCGACCTGGGGCTGGGCGAAAAACCCGACCGTGGCTTTGTGCAGATTCGGAGGTAGCCCTTCTCCTTTCCCGATATGGCATCGAGACCGGGGTTGGGCAGGTTTTATAAAGAAATGGTTTAACATAAAACAGGTGGTCAAAAAGGCCACCTGTTTTTTTATTTTAAAACCCAAAAACCCCGGTATGCTTGGGCGCCGGGGCTTTGCTTTGGCGCAATTTTAGCATAAGCCACAGTCATATTCCTCCTTTCCTCCACTTTTCCCTCAGCTCATTTTTCCCGATAAAATTAAGGCGATTTTACCTTAGCGACTGGTTACCAGTTGCTTGAACAAAAGGTATTTTGGTCATGTGTTGCCCTGGCAGTTATTCTAAAACCCTCTTTCCGACACTGTATTTGAGTTGGCTTTCTAAAGAATATTCTTTTGGGAAACCCAAAAATTGAACAAACACAACATCCATGAGACTAAATTTTTACAAATTTTTATTCATAGGAACAGCGCTGCTGATAGGCACTCCTTCCTCTTTTTCCAACAGCTTTTCTCAAAAAATATGGAACCGGTACATGGATGCCCTTGCTGCCGATTTAGAAGCGGCACATGCAGGCACTTTCAGTTTGTTTTTTTCTCCGCCTCCGGTAAATACCATTTCTGTTCGAGTGTCTTCAGGCACAGACGATGCCGAACAAAGCCTTTCTTCCGGTGCGGTGACCACCACCAGTTCCGACCTCGAACTCATATCAGACAGCGGCACCGATCAGATTGTGGGCATGCGTTTTACCGGCATCAACATCCCGCAAGGGGCAACCATAACGAGTGCATATATTGAGTTTGAAACAGATGAAATAGACAGCGGGCAAACTGATTTGACCATCAGCGGGCAGGACATTGATAGCGCACCTACTTTTTCTTCCTCTTCCAACAATATCTCCAACCGTACCAAAACCTCGGCCTCCGTTGTCTGGAACAGCCTGCCTGCCTGGAACACCGTTAATGAGAAACATTCAACCCCTGATATATCCCCTGTCATCCAAGAGATAACAAACCGGCCCGGATGGGCAAGTGGAAACGACTTGGTCATTTTATTGGAAGGTTCGGGTGAAAGGACGGCGGAGTCTTTCGATGGAGAAGCCCCGGCGGCCCCGCTTTTGGTGGTGGGATATACGACTGGCGGAGGAACGGAAATATGCGGCAACGGCATTGACGACGACGGCGACGGCTATATTGACGACAATGACCCCGATTGCCACACCTGTTCCAATTGTGCCATCACCGATGGCGGGGGCGGGCTTTCCATGAGCGATGTCAATGGCTCGGGCGGGGCTTTGACCTATGCGAGCGAGCCGGATTATTATTTGTGCGACAATGGCGATGGAACCATTTCTTTGAAAGGGCATTTCAAAAACCCTTTTGCGCCAAGCTGGGCCAGCCAACCGGGGACTCCCTGTGGCCCCGATGACGGATGGTTTATGAATGCCACTTTATATGATAAACAGACCTGGGCGGAATTTGGGGGAAATTATGTTTCCAGCGGTATCGGCTGTTCAGACGAGCATTTGAACTGGACTTATTGGAAATTTACGGGTTACCTCATGGGGACAGGGTGCAACGCAGGCACCATACTTACCATCAAAGGGAACAACCCGGGCTACCGAACTCAAATAGGCACAAATGCCAACGATGGCTATTGCGGATATGGCTTTGCCGGCTGGTTTCAAATATTCGAAAACGGCATTTTGAAAGGGGCCGACTTGTATGGAAGGGTTGACCAAACTTGTTTTGACAACAATCAATCCTGCCCAAACGCCCCCGATGTCAGCATTGCCGGCCCGACAGAAACATGCAGCGGGGTGGCGGTTGACCTGACTGCCAATCCTTCGGGCGGCACGCCACCTTATACTTACGAATGGTCGCATGGTTTGGGAAACAGCCAAATGGTATCGGTAAGCCCGACAGAGACTACTTATTATAAAGTGACCATTACCGATAGCAATGGGAGTGGCTGTGCCAATATTGGCCAACAGCGGATATTGGTCAAAAATTCTTGTGTGGAAATATGTGACAACGGAATCGACGACGATGGTGACGGCCTCATTGACTGCGCCGACCCCGATTGCACCTTATCTCAATTTAACAATACCGCCCCTCTGCTGAACGGCGATTTTGAAAACAACCTCACCAACTGGAATCAAGATGTCAGCCCGACTACCACGGCCGATGCCCATACCGGGGCGGCGGCCTTGTTGCTCGATGCAGCCAATGAAGGCATCAACCAAACCATACCCATCACCGCCGGGCAGCCTTATCAGATTGAGCTTTGGGCAAAAAAAACTGGCACGAACTGGACGGGCTTCGGACTGGAATGGCGGGATGCCGGAGGGCTCAATTTGGCCTCCCTTAGTAGTGCTTTGAAAGAAAGTGCTGTTTATCAAAAATATTCCATTGTCGGAGTGCCGCCGCCCGGTGCGGCCCAGGCCAGTTTTTGGATTTACACCGAGGGGGGGGTGAGTTCACAGGTGGACGACATCGTGGTTTCGACCACCGGGCAAATAGGGGAGGCTCCGGTTGGCAATGGGTCAAATATTTTTCCCACCGGTGGTTTTGAGAGCCATGATGCTTCCCTCACCTTCCCAGTCAATTTGGAGGGCAACCCCACCGAGGCATTGAGCGATGGCATGGGGGGCATGGTGCAAGGTTGGAACCCGGCCATCCCTTCCAATTATTTGTTTTATGTTAACGACACACAGCAGACGGTCAACAACCCCGAGGGAGATTATTTTATTTACCTCCCCGGAAACGGTTTCTGTCTGGCTTCAATTGGGAATTCGGTCATTGGAACGAGTGCCCCTTTGGTGGACGGGAAATCATATACCGTTTCTTTTTATGCGGCCTCATGGGTGACTTCTTTGGACGGCAGCGGCCTGCCCGACGGCGGGGCGGCAAGCCAGGCCATCGGCAATATTTCGCTTGAATTTGAAACGTCCCAGGTCCTTTTCCACACGGTTTCTTCATGGGAAATACCACCGAGCAGTTCGTGGGCAAACCTCAACTGGCAGCGTTTGACCTATACCTTTGTTTTCCACAGCGCCGACCAGCTCGAGCATATCATTTTCACCAATGCCACTAATGGTGGCGTGGCCATTGATGGGTTGGAAATGCGGGAGAACAATGTTTGTACTGGCACCGGCCTCGACCCCGAGGTCTGCTATATCATTTCCGACGGCTATAATCATGGCAGTTCCATGCCCGACACCCTCTATTCCATCAACCATGTCACAGGTGCGCTGGCCCCTGTCGGGCCGACCGGCACCTATAATATCGAGGCCATGGCCATTGACCCCGTCAATGAAATAATATACGCCATAAGTGGTGATACGCTGGGGACAGTAGATCCTTCGACGGGCATTTTCACGGCAGTTGCCGGAGAGGTGGGAAGCCTCGACGGAGCGGAAGGGATGCTCAGTATTTACGATGTGGACGGCCTCACTTATGATACCCTCAACCAAATATTATGGGGCTCGGCGAGAAGGGGCTCGACCAGTTCTGCTTTTCTCCCCGACGACCTTTTGGTACAGATTGACCCGGCGACGGGACTTGGCATCCCCGATGCTTTTGGGGCTGGGGTGGGCTATTTTGTCATTGCCACCGCCGAGCACGACATTGATGACATTGCCCTCGGGGCAGATGGGTCATTGTATGCCATTTCGAATCAGGGCGGCACGGGCAACCAACGTTTGGGCACCATCAACAAAACGACGGGCGCATGGACACAAATAGCCGACCACGGCATTGCCGATGTGGAAGGCATGACCTTCACCTCGGCCGGCCAACTCATTGTGACCACCGGGGACGACGGCCCCGACCGAAACCGCTTTTATACCGTTGACCCGCAAACGGCGGAATCCATATTCATCAGCGACCTCGCCCCTGTCCACGACGTGGAGGCTTGTGCCTGCCGCCATTCCTTTTTCCAAAATGGGCTGGTCGGCGATTTTGTCTGGGCGGACATGGACAGCAACGGCCTGCAGGATGTGGGCGAACCGGGCGTGGAAGGCGTGGTGGTAAATTTATTGGACGGAAGCGGAGCGCCCATCATGAAAAACGGGACTGCCGTCACCACGGTGACCGATGTTTTGGGGGTATACCAATTTAGTGATTTGGCCGCAGGCCAAAATTATATCGTGGAATTTGTTTTGCCGGCAGGCGCAAGTTTTACCACCCAAAATATGGGCGGCGACAATGCAATCGACAGCGACCCGAATGCAGCCACCGGCCGGACGGCCCCTTTCCAGCTCGCATATGCCGGGCAGTTTTTGAAAAACATAGATGCCGGAATGACGGGCATCACAGGCATCCCGCAAAGGGACTGCAATGATGACGGACAATTAATGGTGGCGGATATGGGTGGCAATATTTTACGTTTCGACCAAAACACCGGGGCGCTTATTGACACTTTTATTAAAGGGTTAAATACGCCAAAAGAAATGCTCGTCGGCGATGACGGTTGGCTATATGTGAGCGATGAAACTTTGGGTGAAATAAGAAAATACAGCTTGGTCACGGGTGCATACATCGAAACATTGGCCACTGGCTTGAATAGTCCAAACGGGATGATATTGGGGCCTGATGGATATTTATATTTAAACAACAAAAGCCGGGACGAAGTATTGAAAATTGACCCGGTCACGGGCAGTTCTACGGTATTTGTTGCCAGCGGAACGGGAGGTCTCGACAGCAACCAAGGAGGGATTGAATTTGGCCCCGACGGCAACCTTTACGTGACCAGCAAATACCCCAACAATGTGCTGCGCTTCAATGGCACCACAGGCGCTTTCATGGATGTGTTTGCCACGGGAATGTACTGGCCACATGACATTGAATTTGGCCCCGACGGCAATATGTATGTCGCCAACCGGGGCGACGACAAGGTGCTGCGCTTCAATGGCACTACGGGTGCTTTCATAGATGTTTTTGTGGCCGCCAACAGCGGGGGAATGAACAATTTGGAACACCTGAAATTTGGTGCTGACGGCAATTTATATGTGAGTTCCTTTAATGGTGGCAGTGAGGTTTACCGATATGACGGCACAACGGGGGCTTTTATGGATGTATTCACTTCGGGCCTGACAGGGCCTGCCGGAATGCTGTTCGCGCCGGTACCAAATTGCACCGAAATATGCCTCAACGGAATTGACGACGACGGCGACGGCCTCATTGATTGCGAAGACCCCGACTGCGGCGCGCCGTCCAATATTTCCGTTTCACAAAACACGCCCGATAATTGTCCATTATTAAACAATGGCTCCATAAATATATCGGCCACTGGAATTAATTTGGAATATAGCATTGATGCCGGAAATACTTTTCAGGCATCAAATATTTTTGCCGGCCTATCGGCCGGAAATTACAATATCCGCGTGCGCAATGGCGCAACGGGTTGTTTTGTGAATTATGCAAACAACCCGGTCATTATCATTGCCCCTACTTGCACCGAGATTTGCGATAACGGAATTGACGACGACGGCGATGGACTCATTGACTGCGCCGACCCTGACTGCGGGCCATCTGTTTCCACCACAACGGACGTGAATTTGTGCATCGGCGGCAGTACCTTGATAAGTGCTAACGGTTCTGGCGGCGATGGGACTTATACCTACACTTGGGACAACGGCCTCGGTGCAGGCCAAAACCACAATGTCAGCCCGCCGGTGGGCGCAACCATTTATACGGTTACCCTTACTGACGGAAAAGGCTGCACCGCAACCGATCAAGTCACTGTCACCGTGGCCACTTGCCCCGAGGACTGCACCAACGGGATAGACGACGACGGCGATGGCCTCATTGACTGCGACGACCCCGATTGCCAAGCGGTCGGGCAACCGCAACTGATGTGGGATGCCTATGCCACCTGCCCCGGTGAGGAGTTTGTGGAGCAGGTCATTTTTAACGACAACAACCTGCAAAACCCCGTTTTCAGTATTTTTACAAACCCGACTTACGGCAGTGTGGGCATCACCAACAACGGCGTGTTCACTTACACCCCTTACTCAACTTCTTGTTTCGACGACGCCTTTGTCTATCAGGTCTGCAACATGGCCACGGGTTGCTGCGACACGGCCTCCGTCTTCTTGACCATCGGCGATGCCGACCCGCCGCTGATGCAAAACGTGCCGGCCGACATTACCATCGGCTGCGACGAAGCAGTGCCCCCTTTGCCAACCTCTGTTTATGGGCTGGATGCCTGCCCGGGCATTTATATTTCTTCTTCTGAAATATCCACGCAGAACAATGGCTTTGGCTGCCAGAACTATACGATCACCCGTACTTGGCAGGCCACCGACCTTTGCGGCAACATGGCCACCGGCCAGCAAGTGATTACGGTGGTGGATGTTTCTGCCCCTGAGCTGTTCCGGGTATATACCCTCGCCAACGGCAAAAAATTGGCCGCAGGCCTATCCAAAAAAACTTCTGATAATTGGAAATACGTGCAGTTCCCCATCGAGTACGATAATACGCCGCTGGTCTTTTCGCAAGTGGTAACAGACAACGACAATGCAGCGATAGTTACCCGCCAAAGGAATGTTTCAACGGAGGGATTTGAGCTGCGCCTGCAGGAAGAAGAAAACGCCGACGGCAGCCACGCATACGAAACAGTGGCTTGGCTGGCCATCGAACCGGGGGTATTGGCCGATACGAGTTTGGAGGCTGGGCTTTTGAACAGTGCGAACCATGTTGTCCAGACACTGAACTTTGCAACCCCTTTCGCAGGCCTGCCGGCATTGATGGCCGCTTCGCAAACTTTTAATGAAGACGACCCCTTTTCCGTCCGTTACGACAACCCGTGCCTGGGGAATGTTGACCTCTTTTTACAGGAAGAAATTTCTTATGATGCGGAGTTGGCGCACGCCGGCGAGCAGCTTGCCTACCTAGCCATTCTCCCTGGCGCGGTTACTGACGAAGACAGGAATTTTGTCGGCGAGACGGGTTCCATACTGGTCAACCACAATTGGAAAACAGTGCCTTTGGTCAGGGAGTACAACAAGCCCGTGGTCATATTCGGCCCTCCTTCTGCTGGCAACGACCCCACTGTGCCGCGCGTCAGGAACGTCACTCCCACCAGTTTTGAAGTCCGTCTCCAAGATTGGGATTACCTGATGCCCCAACACCCGATGGAAACCGTTTCTTACTTCGTGGTGGAGGGCAGTATCCCCGCCCCTTCCGAGTATTATTGCTCCGAGGCAGCGGCCGAAGTGGTGCCCGGCGTCAACCTTTTTGCGACCGACAATTGCGATAGCCAAATCGAGTTCATGTATGCGGATTCGTCTTCTTCCGGCCTCAACGGCCTGCGGGTCAACCGGCATTGGTCGGCCATGGACGACTGCGGCAATTCGGTAGAAATTTCAAGGATTGATACTTGCGGCCTTGCCGCAATAAATTTGAAGGCCTTTGTTTTTGGCGCTTCGCTGAACAACAATGACAGTGGTTTGATGAGGGACGACCTGCGTCAGCTTGGGCTGATACCCCTGACCGAGCCTTATTCTGGCTTCGGGGGCTTTACCCACCACGGCGATGGCGGCGGCGAAACAACCACTCAGCAGATACTCGACGTGACGGGCCCCGATGCCATTGTTGACTGGGTTTTTGTTGAAATGAGAAACCCCGACAACCCCGCCGAAATAGTGGCCACCACTTCTGCGCTGATGCAAAGGGACGGCGACATAATCAGCGCAAACGGAGATTCGGTGCTGTATTTCCCAAGCCTGCCAGAGGCCGATTATATGATCAGCATCAGGCACCGCAACCATTTGGCCATGATGACGGGCCTGAAAGAATATTGCAGCACTGCCAACGTGCCTGTCACAGATTTTATGGACAACAGCGGTAATGTCTTTGGGCATACCACGGCGGGCAAGCATATGCCGAACGGCAAGTTGGCCATGTGGGTCGGCGATGCCAACAACGATGGCAAGGTGGTCTATCAGGGGCCGGAGAACGATATTTTCTACCTGTTCTCGCATATCCTCTCGCACAGCGAAAACACCGAACACCTGGCCAACTATATCAGCAATGGTTACCTGAAATACGACCTGAACATGGACGGAAAGGCCATTTACCAGGGGCCAAACAACGACCGGGCGATCGTACTTTACCACACCGTTTTGTCACATTCGGGCAATTCGGGCAACCTCGCCAATTTCATCGTGACCCAGATGATGCCGTGAGGGGAATGGGCTGAATGGCTTAACCATTCAGCCATTTAACCATTCAACCATTCAATTTAACCCTGTCACAAAAAATGAAAAACCAGATTGAAAAATAAAATTAACTCCCCTTCAGGCAAAATAATAAGCTACGTGGTATGGAATGTGCTGGAAACAAAGGGGTATAGATATTCTTTCCTCTTGTTTGCAATTCTCCATTCCTCGTAATAAAATTTTCCGATGACTCCCAACAAGCTCTAAAGAAAGGGTTGGCATTGGTTTCATGCTTTCCATCTGAGACGCACGTTGCCATTTGCCGGCCCGCCCAGAGGGCTATCAAATATCGAACAAACACATATTGCTTTAATTGACCTAACGATGAATACAGACCAAACACTAAACAACACAGTCTTTTCATTTTTGAAAAAACACATTTTTGCGGGAGGGGAGATGTTTCGACCAAGTATTTTGCTTGAAAAGTGCAAGAAGGGGATCGGCCTGCTGGCTTTTCTTTTGTTTACCTTCCAATGGGGGATGTCACAATGCACAGCACCTATACTTACCTTCCAAAACCCGGCCTTGGTTTCGGGGAGTGCAGGGGCAGTGGGGGCCGTTTACCAGTTCGATTCGGTTTTGCCGGGCATCAATGCCCGCGTGACCATTTTGTCAAAATCACATTCCGACATTGCCGTTCTCAGCTTGGACGAACCTGCTGCCACCAACGGCGGCTACGATTATGCCTTCCAGCCCATCATTGATTACAATTGGCTCAACAGTGATGGCACCTATGACAGTGGGGGCGACAAGAGCATGACCTTTCAATTTGATTTTATTGATGCCAGTACGGGCGGCCCGGCCTCTGTGCCCAACATGAGCATGACGGCAGTGGACGTGGACGGCAACGACCTCGACGTGCGCGAATTTGTGCAGTGCAGCGATTTTCAAAGCTACGAACTGCAGACGCCCACCGACCTGACCATCAGCGGGGCCTTGAAGGCACTCGGCAATGTGGCCACTTTTGCAGGGGTGGACGAGACGGCACTGAGTACCATGGTTTCCTTTCGGTTTGATAATCCCAGTTCGGTGGTCCTTACTTACGGAGGGAATTATGATGGCGTCGGTATGCACGACGACGCAAGCGAGGGCCGCATGAACTGCCTGTATTTCAAATGCTATAATTTCAATACGACGGTCACTTGTCCCTCGGTCTCTGTTACTGGCGGCGGCAGCTTTTGCTCTGGCAGCAATGCAACGCTGACGGCATCGGTTGCCAATGGTACCGGCACTTGCAATATCCAATGGCAGTCTTCTGCCGATGCTGCCACATGGACGGACATACCCGGTGCTACCGCAACGGCCTATTCGGTTGCGGCTACCAGTACCCTTCAATATTACAGGGCGGGTTATTTTTGTTCTGACCAAGCGACTTGCGGTGTCGTTGCCTCGAATATAGTGTCCGTGATTTCATCCAATTGTGGAGGGCCTTGCGATAATGGCCCGGATGACCAAACAAGTGCTACAAATACACTTGTCCCTGCGGGTTCATATATTATTGACATGGGCGTAATGCCACAGACAATCAGCAATGCGCTAAAGCCTTATGGCCTGGTTTGGGAACTGCTGGAAAATCATCAAGTCCCTGTCCTTTGGTCCATCAATCCCGGAAAAGCCAAAGATGGCATTGACTTTTCGTACAATGGCAACGATTTCAAGGGAGGCCCCTTTATCATTACTGCCGAGCAACGGAGCGCTGCGGTCAATGCTGTTATTGCCAACTGGGAAAGCCAAGGGGTGGTCGGAGTCACTACTTCAACAGATATTACCGTTCCGGTAAACCGCATCCTGAACTACTCCATGCACTGGACGCTCGACCTGGAAAATGGTGCCATTGCTGAACAATTTTTGATGAATGCCGGCATACCTGCATCGGCATACGATTGGGTGCTGCCCGGTTCATTGAGCTGTTGCAACGATATTTTTGTCATGCCCCATGCTACGCCTACTTGGGCCACTCACTCCAATCTATTAAGCTGGAACGATTGTGAACTCAACGGTGGCTGCGCTGGTGCCATTTGGACTGGTTGCCGGGCCGCTAGCAACATAGAAAACCTTTTCAACCCGGCTGACCCAAGCCAAAAGATGAACTTTTTGATGATGGCCCCCATCGCTCCGGCTACCACACCGGCGGTTGTTTTTGATGGTCATGCCGATGGCACAATGCCCTATCAGCATGAATTTCACGACCATCCCATCATGCAGTTCATGGGGCTGATGGATGGTGGCCAAGAAAACGGCTCAGAACAGATATATCTGCCGACCACCGGCTGGCGGCCAAGTACACATATCGGAATTTGGGATCCCGACCACCCCGACTTGGGAACGCTTTCGCCCGGCCCGGCGGCAAAGGTGGTTTTTGGACCAGCATTTGGACAGACCGGGCGTGGCTATGTGGCCTATGAAGCAGGCCATGATATTGCAAAATCCACAACCCCGGCATTCGTCGCAGCTCAACGGGCATTCTTTAATTTCAGCTTCATGGCATTGGGAGAAAAATCCATTAAGCCCGTATCTGTGGTGCCAAATATCGTTAAATCGGGCAATGCCTATCAACTATCAGCTTCGGCGACCGGCGGCTCTGGAAATTATACTTTCTCTTGGGCTTCCAGTTGTGGAGGTTCATTTGACAACTCCAGCATTCCAAATGCTGTTTTCACCGCTCCAGTAGTGAGCAGTACAACAACCTGTACCATCACTTTAGAAGTGACCGATGACTGTGGGGTGCGCTCAAGTTTCAATACCATTGAGATTACTGTTGCCCCGCCAAGCCCCGAAATATGCGACAATGAATTGGACGACGACGGCGACGGCCTCACCGACTGCGCCGACCCCGACTGCCCCTGTTTCAATGCAGAATATGAATTTTGCACCTACAACCTCGACCTCCCCCTCGGCACTACTTTTAATATCCGTGATTTTGTCCACCGTAAAAATTCTATTTACGGGCCAGATTTCACAGAAATATATTTCACTTATACCGCCGCTGGCGCAAATAACCCGACCAGCCCCGCAGACTGGCATTTAGTTGATTTTAATAACGGCAACGACGTAACAGTGGTCGCAGCCGATGCTGCCCCCGGAACGGGAAATAAAAACAACGGCGAGTACCGCATTTATCTCGTCAGGAATGGGCAGACAAATTATGATGATTTTATGACCATCCGCGTCGGCCTGACCAGCAATGTCGCTTCCGCAAAATGTGATTTTGAAATATGCGGCAACGGCCTCGACGACGACGGCGACGGCCTCATTGACTGCGATGACCCAGAGTGCAGCAACGGCCTGACGGCAAATGTGCTTGGCGGTGCGACCATCTGCGCAGGTGCCAGCACCAACTTATCGGTTGCGGGTACGGGCGGCACTATGCCTTATACTTTTACTTGGAGCAATGGATTGGGCACGGGGTCTATCAAATCTGTTACGACCTTGGTCACTACCGACTACACCGTCACTGTTTCGGATGCAAATGGCTGCACGGCGATAGGTTCTGTCACTATCAACGTCAATCCCGCGCCGACCGCCGACGCTGGCCTCGCCCAAAACCTCTGCTCAGGGCTGAGCACTACCCTTAACGCCTCGGCAACGGGCGGCACCACGCCCTATACCTACACTTGGGACAACGGCCTCGGCAACGGTATTTCACAAAGCATAAGTCCTTTAGCCACAACGACTTACACCGTCACTGTCTCCAGCCCCAACGGCTGCAACGATACCGACCAAGTGACCGTCACCGTCGCTACCTGCGTGGAAGACTGCGGTAACGGCATTGACGACGACGGAGATGGCCTCGTTGATTGCGATGACCCCGATTGTGGGCCGACCGTTGATGCAGGTTCCAACCTGACTATTTGCCCGGGGACCAATGCCTTCCTTTCTGCGACCGGTTCGTTTGGAAAAGGGAGCTACACCTATGCTTGGAGCAATGGCTTCAACGGCCAAAGCCAAACAGTGACACCGCTTGCGACAACCACTTATACGGTCACTATCACTTCTAACGGAAGCGGCTGTACCAGCACCGACCAGGTGACTGTCACCATCGGCGTTTGCAGTGAAAACTGCACCAACGGCATTGACGACGACGGCGACGGCCTCATTGATTGCGACGACCCAGATTGTATGTTGACGGCAGCCCCCGCGTTGGTGGACGATGCTTACACTACTTGCCCCGGGCTGCCCATGACCGAAAGGGTGACCTATAATGATGAAAATTTACAAAACCCGGTTTATAGCATTGCGGTAGCACCTGCCAATGGCTCGGTGAGCATTGACGGAACGGGCAAATTTACCTATACGCCCTCCTCCACCGATTGTATGGTGGACCAGTTTACCTACCAGGCCTGCAATGCCGCTTCGGGCTGTTGCTCGCAAGCCGTGGTGACCATCACTTTGGGGGATACCGAGCCGCCTGTGCTCAACAACGTGCCTGCCGACCTGACCATCGGCTGCGACGATGCCGTGCCCGATCCTCCGCAGATTACCGCCTTCGATGCCTGTCCGGGCATATATATTGATTTTGAGGAAACGTCCGACCAGCATTTTGTGGGGGCATGTGGCTCTTATACCCTGACCCGTACCTGGACGGCGACCGACCTTTGCGGCAATACCGCAACGGGCCTGCAGCATATCACCGTCGTGGATCAAACGGCCCCTGAAATATTCCAGGTCTATACTTTGGCCAATGGCAAGCGCATCGTTGCCGGCGTGGCCAAACGGGTCACCCATGACTGGAAATATGTGCCATTTCCTATCACCTTCGGTGAAACACCGATGATATTTTCAACCATCGTTTCCGAAAATGAAATGTCGGCGGTAAGTGTCCGCCACCGGAATTCTTATTCGCAAGGCTTTGAACTCCGCCTGTTTGAAGAAGAAGCCGCCGATGGCCTTCATGCTCCCGAAAATGTGGCCTGGATAGCAGTCGAGCAAGGGACCAACACTGGCAGCTTTGCCATGGAAGCGGGCAAATGGATGAACATAAACAATATCCCTTCGGAAAATACTTTCTCTGCTTTGTTTGGAGCGAACCCGGGCATCTTGGCGGCCATCCAATCGGCCAACGACACCGATCCCGCCAATCTCCGTTTCGACAACATCGACAATATTTCGGCTGAACTGTTTGTCCATGAAGAGACCTCCAACGACCCAGAGCAGGTTCACGGAGCAGAAGACGTGGGCTACCTCGCTTTCAGGGCAGGGGAAAACCTCCAGGACAGCAAAGGGCAAATATTTGGCGAAACAGGCCAAATGAACCTGACCAATGCCTGGTCAACCATCACCTTGAACCGGGCCTATTCCAAGCCCGTCGTGGTCTTGGGCGGCCTCTCCAACAACGATGTGGCAGGGGTCAACATCCGGGTCAGGAACGTGACTGCCAACAGCTTCGAGGCCCGCATTCAGGAATGGGACTACCTCGACGGCAACCATCCCGTAGAGTCCGTTTCGTGGATGGTCATGGAAGGCTCTATCCCCGGCGACCAAGGCTATTATTGCTCCGGGAGCATTGGAAACCTGCAGGTCGGCCTCAATGTTTTCAGCATTGACAATTGCGATGACCAAGTGTCATTTGGATATAATGAAACCGTTTCGGTGGAGGGCAATGGCACACTGACGACCCGCGTGTGGGTGGCCGTTGACGATTGTGGGAACACCAGCCTCGTGACCCGTTACGATACTTGCGCCACGGCGGCGCTCCAAGTAAAAGCCTTGCTTTACGGGCCGCTTTCCAACAACGGCGGCACCGGCCTGATGAGGGACGACTTGCGTAGCGCAGGCCTTGTGCCGGTCAGGGAGCCCTTCTCGGCGCTGCCGGCATTCCCGCATGTGGAAGTGCCCACGGGCATGAACAACGGAGCAGGCAATGGCCCCGCCATGGTAACGGTCTGCCATAAGCCCGGTACGCCTGCGCAGCATACCATAACCATTCCTGAAACAGCTTTGGCTGCACACCTTGCGCACGGAGACACGGAGGGCTCTTGCAGCGGCGACACAGGCAACAGCCCCCCTGCTGGTGCTTCCTCTGCCGCTTATGTTTCCATTGCAGATGGCGCCTGGGACAGCCCCGCCACTTGGCAGGGGGGCAGTGTGCCTCCGACCGGCAACCTGAATAATAATCACATCGCCATATACCACCAAGTTGCCTTGACGGGGGCAAGCCTGAACCTCCATGCAAACTCTGCACTATGGGTACTCCAAGGTGGGCTGACCATGGATGGCGGAACGCTTACGATAAGAAATGCGACTGCTGTTTTTCAGGACGCTTCGCTAAACCTCAATACTGGCTTTTTAAAATTGGACAACCCGAACGCTGACCTGCAGATGCTCAACTGCCAAGTAAACATTGGCGGCAATTTTCAGATTGTCAGGGGGCAATCATGGATGGAGAACACCTGCCTCACCGTGAACGGGCAGATAGACAACCGGGACAAAATGACTTTTGTAAATACATCGGGGGTCGTCGGTACAGGCCTGATAAACACCGGGCAAATGGAGGTTTCTTATTCTAAATTTGACCTCAAGTTCGGCAATTTTGACAACGCCATGAACGCCACCATGACCGGGGACGGCCTCATCGTCTGGGTCGAAAACGGCAGCCTGCAAAATACGGGCACTTGGAGTACTTCCATCATTCAATATTGCGTCGGGGCTGCTGCCACGGGCATTGGTGCCGACCTTCCCGCCGCAGAAGATTGTGGGGGCATGACCGCTTACTTTGCTACCTGCGACATGTTGATCGGCCCGGACGGGATGCCCGGTACCGGCCTGCAGGTTTTTAACAGCCAAACGATCAGCCCGGCAGATATTTTGGGCCGCGGGACAATTGATCCGGCCATGCTGCAAATAGCGGGCAATACCGCCGTTGTTGATTGGATGTTGCTTGAACTGAGAGACCCCGCCGATGAGAAGGAAATCGTTGATTATGCCACCGTTATACTCCAAAGGGACGGTAATATTGTCAGTGAAGACGGGGGCACTGTTATCAACTTTCCAAATGTTTTAGAAGGAGATTACCTGGTCACGCTGCGGCACCGGAACCACATGGCTATGATGACAGCATTGCCGGTCCACCTGTCAATATTAAACCCTCCGCTCGTTGATTTTACGGATGAAATGTTGCCCATCAAGGGCAGCTTTGCCGGTGGCAAGTCCGACAATGGGCTAAGGACTATGTGGGCAGGTGATCTTAATGGAGATGATAAGGTTATTTACCAGGGACCAAACAACGATATTTTTTATCTCTTTTCAAGGGTATTGGGGGATAATGGAAATATGGAGCTCTTGGCCAATTATATCGTTGTAAGTTATGATGTGAACGATCTGAACCTCGATGGAAGAGTGATCTATCAAGGGCCGCAAAACGACCGGGCATCTTTGCTTTATTACACTATATTGTCGCACCCATCCAATACTAATTTCTTGGCCAATTATATTGCGGTTGGGGTGTTGCCTTGATGAAAATTAATAAATATTCTGTAATATAG
>DROJ01000084.1 GCA_011321935.1 Bacteroidota bacterium
AAACCACATCGTTGATCCTTTGGTCTTTTAATATTTGATTTAAATATGCCTCCAATTTTAAGCGGTCCTTAAACTGGGAGACATTGAGCGAAATACAGATCGGGAGGTTTTGGAACGGGAGCAGTTTTTTGGGCAGTTCCCTGATAGCATCCAAGTCGTTCTGATCCTCCAGCCGCAGGATGACCTTCTCCGTCCAGCCGCTCAGCTTTGAAAGCTCCTGCAAGGGGAAACCGGCAGGCACGTTCAGGAAAATGGCCGTGTTGGGCCGCCGGTTTTGGCAACTGATAAAAAACCCTTGCAGCTTGCCGACCAGGTTTTCGATGCCCAGCCAGCCGGTGCCTTTTATGTCGGCTTCGTGGATGTTGAGCATGAACCCGGCATAGCCCCCCCTGTCCAGCATCTCCACTGTCCGGGCTGCTGTTTTTTCAATATCGGTCTGGGCGCTGTTCCACGGGGTGGTTTTTATCAGCCGTAGCCCTGCCTGCTTGCTGAAAGCTGTTTCCCTTTTTCCATCTGAAATGTCAACCATCCCCTCGTCCCGCAAAATGGCGTAATTGAAATCATTGAACCGCAAGTAATTTTCGATAAAACGGCGGTCGTATTTTTTGAAATCACTGGCGTCCATAAAAATAGTGCGGCTCGCCGGCAGGCGGGAAAAATACTGGCCGGACGAAACGGGGATGAGGTAGGGCTGGATAGATTTCAGGTTGGTCTTGGAGTACATCTTCAACAAAAACAGGTACATCTGCTGCTTGAGGTCGAGGAGTTCCAGCTTTATCTGCCGCAGGTTTTCGTGGTATTTCAAAATCCTGAAAGGCTGGTAAAAATCGGTGAAATGAACCCGGTCAACCTGCTCCACCCGCAGCTTTTCTTCGTACAACATATATTTATATAAAAACTCGACGTAGGTTTTCAACTTGTAATTGAACTCGTAATAATAGTTGACAATTTCGGTGGCCGAGTTGAGGTCTTCGTATTTTGCAAAATGCTCTCTTTCAAGGGCTTGCGCGCCGATCAACTGATCTGGCACCTTTCCCTGGTACAATTTTTCCAAAGGGATGGAGGCGCTGATGCCTGCGGAAGTATATGTCCGGTCCGGTGTTTTGGGATCAGAAAAACCAAAATTTTGGTAAAGCTGGACGCGGAGGGAAATATCATTGACCGCTGCATTTTTCAGGTACATATTCTCCTTTTCCAACAAAAGCGAGCGGTCGTCGCGGGTCATATATACGCTGTCTTTCAGCATTTTGTCAACGTCCAGGTCCAGCACGGGCAAGCGGTCAACTTCTATGTCGATGGGAAAACCGCTGATGTTGACCGTTGACTCCATGAGGGCATTGTAATCAATATAATTTTTCAGTTGCACCTCCACCTGTTCCAATTGGCCTTTCATGGCGATGATCTCCTCGAACATGATGTCGCGGACGTAATAGATCTTGAAAAGCAGTTCGAGCTGTTGTTCGAGCGAGGCTTTCCGTTTTTTCAGCAGCTTGATTTTTTCGAGATTGAAATAGTAGATCAGCACATTGTACCGATAAAATAGGCGTTCCTTGTTTTTCTTTTTGTCGAAGCGCAGCCAATCAATTTCCTTTTCATTTTTGAGCCGTTGTATCCTGTTTTGGTGCGCCAGCAGGCCGTCCTTTAGAATGTTCCATTCCAGTCCGACCCTTGCCCGCAAGGGCGTCAGTTGTTGGTCAATGGTTTCGATGTCGAAAAACTGCTGCTCAAAATTGTGGTTGACCTGCGAGCGGATATTGATGCCCCAGTCCTGTTCCAGTTCCCGCATTTTGAGGTCATAGACCGGGTCCTTGTTGACGAGTTCGAGGTTTTCGTCTTTCAAGCTCAGCACTGCGTCCGCCACATAAAGGTTGTATTCATCCGCCGCTTCGAGTCCGGGGCTTTCCAAACTAGCGATCATTGGCTCTAATTTAATCCTTATCTCCTCGAACAAGGTATCCCTGATGGACTGCCCCGGCAACAGCACGGGCAGCAACAGCAAACCAGCCAATGCCAAAAATGGGACAGCCCACTTCAAGTCTATTTTGAGCATAATTATTTGATTCTCTTGTCTTTATAATTTGATGAAACTGAAAAACAGAAGGGCCAGCAGAAAGACATAGCTTTTGACGGACGGCCTGCAATTGGATGTTTGAGCCAATCCTTTTTCTTTTCAATAGCTGGTAAAGGCATTTTTTGTGCCAAGAAAGATGAAGGAAACGGGCAGTCCAACCGCTTAATACGCTGATTAACAAACTATTATGAACAGGAAATATTCTTATTCCATTTTTAGGGAAATAAAATACGCCCTAACGACACATTATCTTTATTCTACAAGTATAAATTGTTTTACCTTTGCCCCTTCTAAAAAACGAATGAGCCTGTATCCTACTCAAAGTCTTTCGCCAAAAAATACCCTCCGAGAAAGAAAAAAAATTAAAATTCTTTTTTTATTAAAATTTGCGGCTATATTTGCCACTCGAACTCACTTATTGAGTAAAATAACTACTCGTAGAACAAGCATGATCGAGACACTTATCTCATCAAAAACAAGGATCAAACTACTGTTAAAATTTTTCTTGAACAGTAGCACTACAGCCTACCTACGTAGCCTTGAAAGTGAGTTTGGCGAATCTACCAACGCTATAAGACTGGAACTGAACCGGCTGGAAAACGCAGGGATGCTGACCTCCTTCCTGAAAGGCAACAAGAAGATGTTCAGGGCAAATAAGGAACACCCCTTGTTCGGCGATGTCCAGGCCATGATGATGAAAACGGTCGGTCTCGATAAGATCATCCTGAACGTGATCGAACGGTTGGGGGAAGTAGAGCAGGTTTTTTTGGTGGGCGATTTTGCGAAAGGGATCGACAGCCCGATCATAGACCTCATTTTCATCGGCAATATTGATAAAAATTACTTGGTCAAATTGGTGGAAAAAGCAGAGGAGGTAGTGAAACGGAAAATCAGGTACCTCATTTACGACCACGAAGAATTTGTGCAGCACAGCTTGGCAGGTTTTGCCAGCGAAGCCCTGCTGCTCTGGTCAAAGGACTGAACGATCAGGCAAAAATACATACACCCTGTTTGCTCATTTGAAAGACAACACACATTAAATAAGAAGCATGTTTAACGAACTGGTCAAAAAGGAAAAAGCGATTTCGGTTATCGGCCTGGGCTACGTGGGCCTCCCTTTGGCTTTGGAATTTGCAAAAAAATTCAGGGTCATCGGCTTCGACATCAACGAGAGCAGGGTCGAGATGATGAAGCAGGGCATAGACCCCTCCAAAGAACTGGAAGCCGATGCCTTTGAAAACAGTGACATCCTTTTCACTTCCAACCCTGATGATCTGAAAAATGCCCACTTCCACATAGTTGCCGTGCCCACCCCAGTAGATAATGCAAAAGTGCCCAACCTTAAACCTGTTTTGAGTGCCTCACGGGCAGTCGGCAACATCCTTAAAAAAGGCGATTACGTCGTTTACGAATCCACCGTTTACCCCGGTTGCACCGAGGACGACTGCGTACCGATATTGCAGGAGGCCTCCGGCCTCAAATCTTGCGTTGATTTCAAATTGGGCTACTCGCCCGAACGCATCAACCCCGGCGACAAAGAAAGGACGCTTACCACCATTTTAAAAATAGTGTCCGGTTGCGATGAAGAGGCTTTGGAAGAAATATCCAAAGTGTATGGCTCCATAATAAAAGCAGGTATCTATAAAGCCTCCACCATCCGGGTGGCCGAAGCAGCCAAAATAATCGAAAATACGCAGCGCGACCTCAACATCTCCTTGATGAACGAACTGTCCATCATCTTCGACCTGATGGGCATTGATACCAAAGCGGTGTTGGAAGCAGCAGGCACAAAATGGAATTTCCTGAAATTCGTGCCCGGGCTTGTCGGGGGGCACTGCATCGGCGTTGACCCCTACTACCTCGTCCACAAATCAAGGCAATTGGGCTATGAACCGCAGGTAATACTAAGTGGCCGCCGCATCAATGACGGCATGCCGGGCTTCGTGGCCAAAAGGCTTACCCAAGACCTCATCCGGTTGGGCCGCAGCCCGATGGAATCAAAGGTTTTGGTCATGGGCGTCACTTTCAAAGAAAATGTGTCGGACATCCGCAATTCAAAAGTGGCAGATTTGGTCAGGGAACTGATGAAGTTTTCTATCAACGTCCATTTGGTGGACCCATACGCCTCGCCAAATGAATTTGCCCATGAATACAGCCTCACTTTAATGGACAGCCCGACCAATAATTACGATGCCGTCATCGTGGCCGTCAACCATGAGGAATACAAAAACCTGAGCTTTGATTATTTAAAATCATTGATGAAAGAAAAGCCGATACTGATGGACCTAAAAGCCATATTCGACCCAAAAGAAGTGGAAGAAAATGGCATTGCCCATTGGAGGTTGTAAAATAGAAATTTGGAAATTGAGAAATTAGGAAATTATTGGAAAACAATTGACCGAATCTCTCAATTTCCAAAATTCTCAATTTCTTATTAATTAAAATGACCACTAAAGCCGAAAATCATTTGCACCCGACCGAGCCAAAATGGTTCGCTGTATATACCCGGTCAAAGAGTGAAAAAGTGGTTCACCGGTTATTGAGCAATAAGGGGATAGAATGCTATTTACCGCTGCAAAAAGTCACGAGGAGATATACGCGGAAAATAAAGAGCTACGAAATACCGCTGATAACCTGCTATATTTTTGTAAAAATAGTGAAAGACCAATATATCCCTGTTTTAGAAACTGAAAACGTGGTAAAATTTATCAGGCTGGCGAGGAACTTAATTGCCATTCCTGAAAAAGAAATAGATATTTTGAAATTGGTAGTGGGAGAAGGGGAAAATGTAGAGGCTCATATGGGCAGGTTTTCGGAAGGGGATGAGGTGGAAATAATCGGCGGGAGATTGACAGGTCTGAAAGGAAAACTAATTGAAATACAAGGCAAAAAACAAATGGTGGTGGAACTGGACAATGTGGGCTATTCATTAAAAATGAATATTGATATTTCTTTATTGAGGCGGGTGATTTGAGGAGTGAAATAAAACATATAGCTTGCGACCTGAATAGTTGAGAGCTTTAATTAAAATGTTTTTTTATCCAGACGGGAATAAATATTTCCGTCCAAGTTTGGTTGTTTTTTTTACTGATAAGTGCATTGCGACTTATGAGTGGCGAAGCCGTGTTTTTTGCTGAATTATTTGTGTTTTATTTCTTACGGAATTAATCATCATAAGTTCGGAACATATCCACCCCAACTTTGAAAAGCTGATAAGCCGCACAGAAAAAGAACGGTTTTTGGGGCAAAAAAGCAAGGTGCTGTGGTTGACAGGTTTGTCGGGGTCAGGGAAAAGCACCATCGCACAACTACTTGAAAGGCAATTGATTAAAAATAGTTTTTTTTCTAAAATATTGGACGGAGACAATATCCGCAGCGGTATCAACAGCAATCTCGGGTTCACCATCGAAGACAGGAAAGAGAACATACGGAGGATTGCAGAAATCGCTAAATTATTTATTGAAAACGGGGTGATAGCGATATGTTCCTTTATCAGCCCGACCATCGCCATCCGGGATTTTGCAAAAAATATAATCGGCGAAAAAGATTTTATTGAAATATATATAAATGCGCCGCTCGATGTTTGCGAAAACAGGGACGTAAAGGGTTTGTATAAAAAAGCAAGGAACGGAGAGATAAAAAATTTTACGGGTATTTCTTCGCCATATGAAGCTCCGCTAAATCCAGCAATAGAAATAAACACCGAAAAATTATCGGCAATAGA
>DROJ01000085.1 GCA_011321935.1 Bacteroidota bacterium
AAGCCGCAAGGGAACGCAAGGGATAAAAGCCTATTCTTGCCTTGCGTTTCCTTGCGGCCTAGCGGCCTTGCGTTGAAAAACCAAGTGCCGAAGGCACTGTTAAAAGCCACGCCTTGCGTTGAAAAACCAAGTGCCGAAGGCACTGTCAAAAGCCACGCCCCGCGTTGAAAAAAAACACCCTATCGTACATTCTTAATTGCAAAGGCCCTAAGTCAAGAGGGCAAGGTTTTGTGATATTTGCTTTTTCAAACCACGTGATTTATGAAATTGATCTTTGGTCTCAGCTTGGACGACTTGGTACTTCCCCGTCCCGAAAAAACAGTCGGCGGCGTGTACCGGTGCGGGCCACAAACCCTCCTCCCCCTTTTGGAGACCCTGTTGGGCCTTTCGGGCCAACCCGAAAATATAGACTTCCTCCGCATCGAACAATACCGGCAGGCACTGCTCCGGCACCAGTCCGCAGTTTGGAGCGCAGCGGAAATCCCGAATTCCTGCCTGCCGGCAGGCAAGGCACTTCGGGGCAACGGTCAACAGTCAACAGTCCAATTTGAGACCGTACCTGGGCAGCCATTTTACCAAAAATCGTTCGAGGCCGACCCCTTCGGAGCGGCGGCCGAACTGCTTTCGCGCCGCGATGAGCTTTTGCTGGGAGCTTGGGATTTTACGAAAAAAGAAAATACGCCCGAGCGGCTGGCAACGCTGGCCGAGGTGGAGGCACTGTTCGGGAAGGAAGCCGCCGAAGGGGAGGAAATGTTGACCTTGGAGGCAGGTTTTGCCGACCGCTTTGTGCTGGTTTTAGAAAAATTGAAAGAGCAGGGACACCCGTTTACGGAAGTGGAACTGAACGAACCTTTCGGGCTGTTGCCGGGCCATTTCCAGCAGCTTTTTAAGATCATCGGGGAAACGTCGGCACGGCCGGACATCGCCCAGACCGCCGGCGTCGAACTGCCCGAAGAGCTCCGGACCGACCTGCAAAAATTCCAGAAAAAACTGCTCGGTTCTACTTGCGGAAACCTGAGCGGAGACGGCAGCTTGATTTTGATAAAAGCAAAACGCGCCAACGAGGCAGCGGCTTTTTTAGCCCAATTGCTCCGCCGCAACCCCGCTTACCGCCCCGCCTGTCTCGTTCCCGAAAAAAACAGGACCCTTGACATCGCACTGGTGCAGGAAGGGCTGCCGAGCCTGGGCATCCTCTCTGCCTCATTGGCGCGGCCTGCCCTGCAGATTTTGAAACTGGCGCCGACCTTTCTCTGGCAGCCCATCAACCCCTTCAAGATATTGGAATTTGCCTCTTTGGCCATCAAGCCGCTGCCCGATAAACTGGCCACCGAAATAGCCAACCAAGTGGCCCGTTCGCCCGGCCTGCAGGGCGAGGGCTGGTATGCCATGACCAACCGCTATTTTTCTGCACTGGAAGAAACCGAAACCCCGAAAACAGTGGCCGAGCAGCGCAGGCAGTACCATTTTTGGTTTGAGCGAAAACGCTATTTTTTGGACAAAAAAGTACCCAAAAACGAAGCGCTCGAAATATTCGAGTACCTCCGCGAATGGGCCTATTCTGCATTCGAGGACAGCCGCGGCAAGAACACTTCCCTGATGGTGCTTTCCAGTCAGGCCAGGCGCATCGTGGAGCTGTTGCAGGCACTGCCGGAAAAGGAACTCGGCTACTTGCAACTGGAGCGCATCGTCCGCACTATTTACGAGCCTTCGCCCGTCGTTTTCCAGGAAAAAGAGCTGGGGCACCTGCCTTTTGCGATGCAGCCCGGCGCATTTGCGGGAGCCGTTGACGACCTGCTCTGGTGGAATTTTGTGCAGAACGACCCGCCCCATTTTTTCTCCCGCTGGTACCCCGGTGAGAGGAGCTACCTCTCAGCGCTGGGGGTGTCGCCCGATAGGCCGGAAGAGGAAAATGCACGGATGCTATGGCAACGCACCCGGCCTGTTTTTATGACAAAAAAACGCCTCGTGCTGGTGGCGCCCGAAGTGGTGGACGGAAAGGAAACCTTGCCACATCCGCTGCTCGGCGACCTCGAAGCGGCCTTTGAAAACCTCCGCCCCGTCACTTTCGATATTGCCGACCCGGACAGCGCACTGGCGGCGCATTTTTCTTTGCCCCTCCGGGAAATCTCGAAGCAGCGGCAACTTGGCAGGCCGAAGCCTTTCCTCCACATCCCCAACTTGGGCAACTTCGCCCGCGAGCATGAAACCTTGACCAGCCTCGAATCGCTTTTTTATTATCCCTATCAATGGTTTTTCAGGTACAAGGCCAAGCTCCGCAAATCGGCCATCCTCAGCGTGGTCAAAGACAATACCCTGATGGGCAACTTGGCGCACCGTGTTTTTGAAAAACTGTTCTCGCAGGACATCCAGCATTTTGACAAACCCCGGCTCGGTGAATGGGTAGCCAAAGAAACCAACCGCTTGCTGGCAAAGGAAGGGGCCGTGCTTTTAATGTACGGCCGCGAACCGGAGCGCATCGCTTTTGTGAACAAATTGAAATACGCCGCTTGGAGCCTCCTCTGCCACATCCGCGATAATGGCTGGAAAGTGAAAAAAACAGAAATGGAATTGGAGGGTTTTTTCCCAGTCCACAGCTTGGAGCGCAGCGGAAATCCCGAATTCCTGCCTGCCGGCAGGCAAGGCACTTCGGGACAACGGTCTGGAGTCGGCAGTCTGGGAGGAGCAAATGGAGAGGCTGGAACAACGCCTGTGAAAGGCATTGCCGACCTGGTGCTGGAAAGGGGAGAAGAACTGGCAGTGGTGGACTTGAAATGGCGCGGCGCAGCTTACCGCGCCAATGTGCTGCGCAATGAAGAAGACCTGCAACTGGTGCTGTATTCGCGCTTGGCTTCGGAAGAGGGGGCATGGGCCCACACCGCTTATTTTATTATTGAAAATGGCAAAATGCTGGCCCGCAACAACCTCGCTTTCAAAGGTATCGTACCCTTGGTGCCAACCGCAGACCCGGGCGAAGTGAACCAACGGATTTTGCAGCGCATGGAGGCCACTTGGCAATGGCGCACCGGGCAACTGGCCAAGGGGCAAATCGAACTCCGTTGCCGGCAGACGATTGCCGAGATCGAAGAAAAATATGCCGACGACGGGCAAGGCGAACTCATGCTCCAAATATTGGAAATGAAAGGCGAGGACGCCAAATGGGACGACTACCGGACGCTGATAAATTTGCTGGAATGAGGGGGGAATGCCTGCCGGGCGAGAGGTCGGGACAAGTTTACCGGCCGGCAGGGTTAAATGGCCTGAATGGTCAGTGACCGCCTTTCTATTTGACACACGACCCTGTTTTTATGCAAAATTTTGAGAACAAGGAGTCAAAACAGCCCGTTCCAAATGGGATATTTATTGCTTTGGGAGCGGATGGTCAAAGTCATAACAACTAGATTGAATTACCTTCCGGGCAGGCCTTTGTTTTAGTTGCCAATAACCTACTTTTGGCCCCAGCAAAACGACATCATCAATGCACATCATCATCATCGGCAACGGTATCGCAGGAATCACCGCTGCCCGCCATATCCGCAAGCTCAGTGACCACCGCATCACGGTAATTTCTGGAGAAACCGACCACTTCTATTCCCGCACGGCGCTCATGTACATTTACATGGGGCACATGCGCTATGAAGATACCAAGCCTTACGAAGACTGGTTTTGGGAAAAAAACCGCATCGAGCTGCTGCGGGCTTATGTGGAGAAGGTCGAGACCGCTACCAAGAAGCTGACCTTCGACGATGGAAAGGAAATGGCCTACGACAAGCTCATCATCGCCTGCGGCTCAAAACCGAATAAATTTGGCTGGCCGGGGCAAGAACTCGACGGGGTGCAGGGGCTTTACAGTTTCCAAGATCTGGAGGGGATGGAGTATTACAGCGAAGACCTCCAACGGGCCGTCATCGTCGGTGGCGGGCTGATCGGGCTGGAAATGGCGGAGATGTTCCACAGCCGACACATCCCCGTGACCATGCTGGTGCGGGAAACGAGCTTTTGGAACCGGGTGATGCCTGCCGAAGAATCGGCGATGATAAACCGCCACATGCGCGAGCATGGCATTGACCTGCGGCTGGAAACGGAACTGAAAGAAATATGGGGCGAAAAAGGTGGCCGCGCAAAAATGGTGCTGACCAACAAGGGCGAAAAAATCGCCTGCCAGTTTGTCGGCCTGACCGTTGGCGTCAGCCCGAACATTGAATTCCTCCGATTTGGCGACATTGAACTGGGCAGGGGCGTTTTGGTGGACGAATACTTGAAAACCAACGTGCCGGATGTGTATGCCATCGGCGATTGCGCCGAATTACGGGCGCCGAAACCGGGCCGCCGACCCATCGAAGCCGTCTGGTACACCGGGCGGATGATGGGCGAAACGGTGGCCCATACCATTTGTGGCAAACCCACAAAATACGATCCCGGCATCTGGTTCAACTCCGCCAAATTCCTCGACATCGAATACCAAGTTTACGGCACTGTATTGGCTTCGCCGCCGGAAAACCACCTTTCCGTTTATTGGGAACACCCCGACGGGCGCAACAGCATCCGCATCGTTTACGAACGCGACGGCGGCCACGTCATCGGCTTCAACCTGATGGGGGTGCGCTACCGCCACGAGGTCTGTGAAAAATGGCTGCGGGAAAAAAACCACGTCGAGGAGGTGCTGCAAAACCTCGGCCTCGCCAATTTCGACCCGGAATTTTACAAAGAATACGACGAAGAAGTGGTCAAAATATATAACCGCCAGACGGGGAAGGATTTGCAGTTGAAACGGAAACGGGGATTGGCGGGTGTGCTGCAATTTCTGAAAGGATAGCTCAGTTGTTGGTGATTAGTTGATTAGTGATTAGTTCTGCAAATCCTTGATAATGCGGCATTTAACTGGTAATTGAATTGTAGCTGATTACGGTTTGTACCATTCATCACTATTTTGGCCTGCACCCGTTTTACTGAATTTATTTTCCGAAAATAAAAAAACATGTTACAAAAAACCGGCCTCGGCCTCTTCCTCCTAGCGCTGCTCATTTTCACCTTGATGCTCGGAATGGACAGCTACGTCCTCACGCCGGAGAGCCTAGCGGTGGACAATGGTTTTCACAGAAAAGAAATTTTGGCGCAAGCCGAAAAAGCGGGAATGATGGGCAAGGAATATAGCTCCACCTTTGGTTTTTGTGCTGGTTTTATGCAGGTGCTGAAAGATGCGCAGGCTTCGCTAAACGGGCAGCCCGTTCCCGAAGGTATGGGCGAATGGGACTTCAAGATCGGCGATTGGAAGAAGAAAGAATATGCTTCCGCTACCCTCCTGAAGTCTGGGGCGGGGTCGGTGTCGCAGCATCCGGTGCTGTTTTTCTTTCTCACGTTTGGGCTGGCCATTCTCGGCGGGCTGCTTTATATTTTGCCAAAATTCCAGACTGTTCCCGGCATCAAAAACGACCGTATTTACCACCGCCCGCTTACCCGTGGATTGAAAGTCGGGGTGCGGGGTTTCTTTCTCGGAGCGGTCTTCCTATCTGTGCTGGTTTATGGTTTTTTCTATCAGAACGGGGATTTGTTCTGGCCGCTCGTCACGGCAGTAATGGCCGCTGTCATTGTCGGCTTGGTACTGTTTTATCAAAAGCAAAAAGAACTCCACGGCGACCGCTCGGCTTCTCCCAAAGTGACCGGGTGGCTGGGTGTTTTTGCAGGCCTGTACCTCATCGGTTTTTACGTTTTGCTCTATTGGCTGCCGCAGCATGTGGCGCCGTGGGTGACCATGGTCAGCCCCATCAGCGAGGCGTTGAGCGGCCAGCCGGCCAGCCGGTGGTTTTTGTACGGGCTGCTCTACACCTTCATCGTGCTGGTCATGGGCGTGCGCATGATCGCCAAATACCGGCACAACCGCTATCAGGTGCTGCGTACTTTTTCGGTCATGTTTTTCCAGGCGTGCATTGCCTTCCTCCTGCCGGAAATACTCGTGCGGCTCAACCAACCTTATTATGATTTCAAAAATATATGGCCGCTCAATTATTCTTTTTTCTTCGATTGGAATTTGGACAACCTTTTGGCAAGCGGTGGCCTCGGCATTTTCATGCTCGTGTGGGGCATCGTACTGACGGTGGTCGGCGTGCCCGTCATCACTTATTTTTTTGGTAAACGCTGGTACTGTTCCTGGGTCTGTGGCTGTGGTGGCCTTGCCGAAACGATGGGCGACCCGTTCCGGCAGCTTTCCGACAAAAGCCTGAAGGCATGGCGTTTCGAGCGCTGGACCATCCACGGCGTGCTGGCCTTTGCCGTGGTGATGACGGCGATGGTGCTGTACACCTATTTTTCTGGAAATGCCAAAGTGCTGTTCCTCGACAGTTATTCCATCCGCTCGTGGTACGGCTTTTTCGTCGGGTCTGCTTTTGCGGGGATAGTGGGCACGGGTTTTTACCCGCTCATGGGCAACCGGATGTGGTGCCGTTTTGGCTGCCCTTTGGCGGCCTACCTCGGCTTGGTGCAGCGGTTCAAGTCCCGTTTCCGCATCACTGTCAACGGCGGGCAGTGCATCTCCTGCGGCAACTGTTCCACTTACTGCGAGATGGGCATTGACGTGCGGCACTATGCACAGCGCGGGCAAGATGTACTGCGTTCGAGTTGCGTGGGATGTGGTGTTTGTGCAGCGGTCTGTCCGCGCGGCGTGCTGCGTTTGGAAAATGCCGGCAGCGATGTGGGAAGCCGGGCGGAAGAGCTGAAAGTCATCCATATTTCAGAAGGGGAAGTCAAGCTGTTGGATTGAGGAAACGATAAGGTGGGGGCCGAGCAGTTGCGGCGGCTTTAGCTCAAAACCATACAATAAAAAAGGCGGCCAAAAATGGCCGCCCTTTTAAATAAACAGGCTTTATGGGAAAAACACGGGAGAGTGAAAAACAAGGATAGTTGATCGCACTCCCGGCCGATTGTTTTCTTCTTTCATGTCAACGTTCCAAAATTTGGAATAAGTAAATACATATGATAGAAGAAGGAGAAATGATTTTTCCATACGGCCGGTGCTTATTTTTTCATAAAAATAAAAATCGGATATGATCTGGAAACAGGAAGCAACCTTGGAGGGCCTCAATGCCATGCACGGGGACACCCTGAACGAAGCCCTGGGAATAGAAATGACCGAGATAGGGGCCGATTATCTCACCGCCCGCATGCCCGTTGACAAGCGCACCGTTCAGCCATACCGGATACTCCACGGCGGAGCGTCGGTTTGTTTGGCCGAGTCGTTGGGCAGCATCGCCTCGACCCTCTGCATCGGAGATTTGACAAAAAAAATGGCCGTCGGAGTGGAAATCAATGCCAACCACCTGCGCCCCGGCACCACGCCTTTTGTGCACGGAAAAGCGAGGCCCGTAAGGGTGGGCAGAAACATCCATGTCTGGAACATTGAAATCAGGGACGACGAGGGAAGGTTGGTCTGCGTGAGCAGGATAACGATTGCGGTGGTGGACCGGAGGTGATAACCTATTGGTTCGATTCGTAATTAGCGGACTATTTATTTTTTGGTAAATGCCACATTATCAAGGATTTGGCGAACTAATCACTAATCAACTAATTACGAATCACTGCACTATTGGTGCCGGGGCCTATATCATCCCCCTCGATTTTAATTCCAGGTATTTATTGATGGTGTTCATGGAAAGGTCTTCGGGGCGGGTGAGTATAGTCTGTATGCCGTGCTGTTTCAGCTTTTGTGCCATCGCCCTTTTTTCGGACAGGAATTTTTGTGCGATAGTATTGGTGTAAATATCTTGGACCGTTTGCGCTTCTTTTTTCACGAAGTTTTGTATTTCCGTGTTTTTAAAAAAAACGACCACCAATAAGTGGAATTTATTGATCCGCCGGAGCAGGGGCAGCACGCGGTCGAGTGCGTACATACTTTCAAAATTGGTGAACAAAAGGATCAGGCTGCGGCCGTTTATCAATTTGCGGGCGATATGGTAGAGCAGCTCGTAATTGGCTTCGAGGGGGCGTTCTTTTTCTTTATATAAGGCGTGCAATATTTTGTTTAATTGGCCTGCCCGGCGGTCGGCTTTGATGGTGGCGCCTATTTTGTCCGAAAAAGTAATCAGCCCCGCTTTGTCATGTTTTTTTAAAACAATATTGGAGATGGCGAGGCTGGTGTTGATGGCATAATCCATCAGGCCAAGGCCATTGAAAGGCATTTTCATCGCCCGGCTTTTGTCTATCAGGCAATAGACCTGCTGCGAGCGTTCGTCCTCGTACTGGTTGACCATGAGCTTGCTGAAACGCCCGGTGGCTTTCCAGTTGACACTGCGGTAATCATCGCCCCGCACATAGTTTTTTATTTGGTCAAACTCATAACTGTGGCCGATGCGGCGTATTTTCCGCAGCCCGTCCTGCGGGGTTTGGCGGTTGAAAGCGAGCATCTCGTATTCTTTCATTTGCAGTACCGAAGGGTAAACGGGCACCGGCATTTGCGCAGCTAAACGGAAGCGGCGCTGGGCCAGGTTGAATTTGGTGGAAGCAAAAATATTGACCAGCCCAAAACTATATTCCCCGCGCACAACGGGGGTCAGTTCGTAACTGATTGTTTTTTCTTGGCCTGCCCCTAATTTTATTTCCATTTTAAAATCCCGCTGCTGGAACTGCACGGGCAGTTCGTCAATAATGCTCAGGTCCAATGGCCTGGGGGCATTGTTTTTTATTTCCAAATAGATGCGGTTGGCGTCGCCGAGGGAGAGCAGTTTTGGCAATTTCCTTTCGGCCTCCAAAGAAATGTTTTTTTGAAAAAGCAGCAATATATCGGCAAGCGAAAGCGCAGCGGCCAGCATGAAAAAAGTCAATGCCACGGGAAACCACACCGGCACTATATAGGCCAGCACAAAGAAAAATGCCACGCCGCCGAACAGCCCGAAAAAGCGATTGGTGAGATAGAGGTTTCGCATGTTGCAAATTAAGGGATTTTTTCCCTTCCTTTGCACCTGTGTTTTATTTTTAAGTCTGTAAAATTTTTAGAAAACATTTATGGCGAACAACTTATTGCAAGGAAAAACAGGCGTCATCTTCGGCGCATTGGACAATCAATCCATCGCATGGAAAGTGGCCGAACGCTGCCACGAAGAAGGCGCTAAACTGGTGCTTACCAATGCGCCCGTTGCCCTGCGTTTTGGGAAAATAAACGAGCTGGGCGAAAAGCTCAACGCTCCCGTTATTCCCGCTGACGCTACTTCCGGCGAAGACCTCGAAAACCTTTTTCAGCAGTCCACCGAGCATTTCGGGGACAAAATAGACTTCGTGCTGCACTCCATCGGCATGTCGCTCAACGTGCGGAAAAAACGGAGCTACACCAACATCAAATACGATTGGATGCACAAAACCTTTGACATCAGCGCCATGTCTTTCCACCGCGTCATGCAAGAGCTTTTTCAAAAAGAACATATGAAAGAATGGGGCAGCATTGCCGCTTTGACCTATATTGCTGCGCAGCGCACCTTCCCCGATTACAACGAAATGGCCGAGTCGAAAGCATTGCTCGAAAGTTTTGCCCGCAGTTTCGGCTATCATTTTGGCGTCAAGAACAAGGTGCGCGTAAACACCGTATCCCAGTCGCCTACCTGGACGACAGCGGGCAGCGGGGTGAAAGGTTTCCAAGAGTTTTTTGATTATGCCGATAAAATGTCGCCGCTCGGAAATGCCTCGGCAGAAGCATGTGCGGACTACTGCGTTTTCCTTTTTTCCGACCTGTCGAAAATGGTAACGATGCAGAATTTATATCACGACGGGGGCTTCTCGAACATGGGCCTGAACCCTTCGGTTTTGGGTTTATAACAAAAAAACATTTTCGGAACGGCAAAAACAAAAAGGCAGGCTGAAAGGCCTGCCTTTCTGTTTTTGCCGTGGGCACTGCCTTTTATAAGCAATTAATTTCCGACCTTGCACTTTTACTCATCAAATAATGCAGCACATATGAAAGCGATAATCTCTGGCACCGTTTTTTTATTTTTTTATTTGGCCAATGGCCACGCTCAGATCCAAGCTAATATGCTGGGCAATTGGCAGGACGACGGCCTTGTGGTAGGGTCTTCGTTCGACAGCCGCTACAACGATGTTTGGGGCTATGCCAACAATGGGCGCGAATATGCGATCATCGGATCTACCGAGGCCATCCATATTATTGATGTTACCGACCCTTCCGACCTTGCCGAGGTGCAGCGGATCGAAGGTGCCGATGGCGGGTTTTTTCTGGTACACCGGGACATGAAGGTTTACCAAGATTATTTGTATTGCGTGGCCGACGAAGGCAGCGGCAGCACTCTGCAAATAATTGATCTGTCAACATTGCCCGACACGGCTGCCGAAGTTTATAATTCCAATGAATATGTGGTGACCTGCCATAATATATTCATCGACTCTTCGCAGGCGAGGTTGTATATCGTTGGAAAAGGGGATAAAACAACAGTGCTCGATATATCGGACCCGGAAATGCCGGCCTTTCTGGCCACTTATCCACAAGCTGGTTTCCCTTTGCCATATGTCCACGATGCCTATATCGAAAACAATATCGGATATATGAACTGTGCCCACGATGGCTTGTGGGTGGTGGATTTTACCGACCCCGATGCTCCAATTATATTGGGTACAATGACGGATTATGAGGACGCCGGCTATAACCATTCTGGGTGGTTGTCGGAAGATGGGGGGCATTATTTTCTTTGCGATGAAAATCATGGCTCGCAGGTCAAATCCGTAAATGTGACCGACCCCTCTGACCTGAAAGTAGATGCGCTTTTTAGCCCCGGCAACTGGGCAAATGAAATACCCCACAATTGCGCCGTAAAAGGCAACCTACTATATCTGTCCTATTATTATGATGGTATGCAGGTATATGATGTGAGCAATCCATTGAACCCCGTAAGGGTCGCCAAATACGATACCTACCCGGGCACCAATGTCCCGTGGTATGCTGGCAATTGGGGCATCTATCCTTTTCTCCCTTCGGGAAATATCCTTTTGTCGGATATGCAGTCCGGGCTTTTTGTAATTGAAAAATTGCCCGAAACAGCGACCGTATATTTAGACCTGAAAAAAAGTTTTTTTTCCGTTTGCAACGGCGCTTCTATTTCTTTTGAAATGACGGTCGGGAGCGGATTTTCACCGGATGGGGTCACTTTGGAAATCGGCAATACCGACTTGCAAGCAAATATAACATTCAGCGAAAACCCTGCTATGCCCGGCGATATAATTACCGTTACCATCGCTGATATAACAAGCAATACTGACACGCCGGAGGAAATAGTCATCCTTGCCGATGATGGGATAAATAATATATCGGAACCTGTTTCGGTATTGGTTGACAACGTGCCTGCCCCCGTTGCGGCAATTAATTCGCCCGCTGAAAACAGTACCGTTGCGGTTGATAATATATATTTTAATTGGGACGAAACAATTGGTGCGGATGCTTATAAATTAGAAATAGCGACGGATGCTTTGGACTTCGGCAATACGGTTGTTTTTGATGCTCAAACCGAGGCTGTTTTTTATACCTTGGATATTTCGCTGGATGCGGCCACGCAATATTTTTGGCGCATTGTTTCAACCAATGAATGCGGCACAAGTACAAGTTCGATATGGGCCTTTGATACAGAAGGCACAAATGCGGCAAAAGAACTGGCCGGAAAT
>DROJ01000086.1 GCA_011321935.1 Bacteroidota bacterium
GACGAGGGGCGGGTGATTAAAATCGCTTATAGCTATGAGCAGGGGACGGGGCACCGGAAGGCGCCGGGGCTGGGGGAGTAAAAAACAATTACTATATCCAACAAAATGAAAAAAACAATAACCGGAATATTGGGAATAGGCGCAATCGGCTCGGCCCTCGCAGCGGCTTTATATAAAAATAAAAATATTGAACTAAAATATTATAACCGCTCCCCACGTGATTTTATTAAAATAAAAATAGCGGGCGCAGAATATATATATCCCATTGATTGCCAAACCAATATTGCCGCCGGACAACAATTGGACTGGCTCATCATCTGCCTGAAAGAATATCATTTTGAAAATGCTAAAGAATGGTTGGGGAAATTAATCGGTGCCTCAACTAAAGTCGCCGTCATCCGAAACGGGCTGCGGCTGAAAGAACCTGTTCTGGAATTTTGCGAAGAAAAAAATATTGTCGAATGTATGGTTGATTGCCCGGTGCAGCCGGTGGGCGACGGGTTTTACGAACAATATAAAATGCCTAAAATAACAATTCCGAAAAGCGGTATATCTGCCCCGTTTTTGCAGTTATTTGATAAAAAATATATTTCGGTAAATATAGTTGCGGATTTCAAAACAGCGGCTTGGGAAAAATTGTGCGGGAGTGCGGCATTGGGCGCTATACTTTGTCTGAGCGGAGAAACGTGCTGGATTTTTAATGATAAAAAAATAAGGGAAATATATAAAAACATACTCACGGAAGCCGTGGAAGTGGCCATAGCCGACGGGGCAATAATACCCGGAAATTTTATCGGAAAAATGCTCGCCAGATTAAAGGAGTACCCGCCGGAAAAAGGCAGCTCCATGCTGACGGACAGGCGGAACGGCAGGCCGGTCGAACTGGGGGCAAAAAACGGGGCCATCTCAAGGTTGGGGGCATTGTACGGTATCAAGACCCCGCTCAACGATCTGGCCTGCAGCTTGCTGCAATACACAAACAAGGACGGGCTTGGCAGGCAAAAAAAATGAGTTCAGCCCATGTTTACCAAACGTTTAAAGTAAACACCCGAGACAAGAGCATGGATTTTCGTCGCATTGCTGACCGCACAAAAATAAAATTTAATATTTTTGTTGGATTTACCTCCAGGCCACAATCAATTTTGTCCTTTCATTTGTTAGGTCTGAAGTGCCCAGATTTTCAATAACTCAACTGTTTTAAAATTCAAGCTTGAACCAGTCCCGTTCGACATATCATTCCAAACTTTACCGGGAGTTCCGATCCATCGAGGCTTCGGAATGGAGGACGGTCATCCGGTTTTACAAAGAATACGAAGGCAAGTTGAAAGGGCTGGAATTTGAGGAATATTTTGAAATATTGCTTGCCTACACCAATGCCCTTTTTGAAACCGGCGCACACAGAGAACACCTCAAAGCCGCCGACGAAGTGATCGAGACCTCGATGATGAACAACGTGAAATTTTTCAACGGGGACGATGTTCTGCAAAATACCCTTTTCAAAAAAGCGGCTTCTTGCTTTCAGACCCACCAATTGGAAAAAGCCGACTACCTCCTCCGGGAACTGCTCCGCATTGACCCTTACGACGAAGACGGGGCGCTGTTTTTGAAAAGCTGCCTGCGCAAAATGCGCTCGGACATAGTGAAGAAGGCGAGGGCCGTTTCCCTGTTTTTGCTGCTCATGAGCGCCCTGTTGATCTGCGTGGAAGTATTGCTGGTCAGGAGGCATTACCCAATTTATACGGACTTGGTCGTGGCGTCGAGGAACAGCACTTTGTTCCTCTCGGTGATGGTCATGCTCGGCGCCGGCCTTTACCACCGGATGCGTACCGACCGAGAGGTCGAAAATTTTGTGGAACACCTGAAAAAACGGAAAAAGTGATTGCCCGCTTTTGATTTTCCCTACTTTACAAATGCTTCAAGCCCTCCATTGCCTGCCTGTTTGCGGGGTCTTTTTTTAAAACTTTCAGCAACAGCCCCCTCGCCTCGTCCTTCTTTTTTTGCAATGCCAATAGTGCCGCTTTGTTTACCAATGCCTGTGCGTAGTCGGGGTCGAGCGCGATGGCCTTGTCGTACAGTTTTTCGCCTGCCACGAGGTTGCCCGTCAGTACGTGGGCAAAGCCGAGGTTGCACAGGGCAACGGGGCGTTTGGGGTTTAGGGAAAGCACTTTTTCAAAAACCGTTTTAGCTTCTTTCAGCCGCTTTAAGGACAACAGCGCGACTCCTTTTTTTTCCAAAAAATCAAGGTGCAGCGGCAGTTCTTTTTCCGCTTCGCTAAAATATTTCAGTGCGTTCTGGAAATCATTGTTCTGCAAAAATGCCTCCCCTGCCCGGTAGGCCGTCCATGCGTCCAAAGATGGCGGGGCAGCCGGTTTGGACAGCTCTTCGATTATTTTCCCAAAATCCTTTTTTGCAAATAAATAATGGATGAGAACGGGCAGCCGGCCCTCGTCTCCGGCCACTGATTTTCCCAAATAATAGGCCGCGCTGTCGAGCATCAGGGGCGAGGGGGTATATTTATCGAAAGTGGCCAAATAGCCCCTCGCCATGTCGAGCGGGGCGGGGTTTTCCTTCGTCAAAATTTCGAGGCCCAAGAATTTTTCCTCCTTCCTGCCTGCTGCGGGCTGCGCCGCATTTGCCGTGGGACGGACAGCGATAAAGTGGTCGGTGATGCGGACGTGGGGGATGTCGGTGCTGCCGGACTTGGGCATGTGGCAGGCTGCGCAGTCGTCGCCGTTGCTTGCCCGTTCGGCCGGGGGGGCGCTGCATTTTATATTTGTCCCCGGGTCTTTGGCGGGCTGCCGGGGCGGGGCGTGGCAACTCCGGCAAGCAGCGTTGAACCGGTCCCTCGGCGTCGTTTCTACGCTGCGGTGGGGGTCATGGCAACTGAGGCAAGTAAGCGAGGGGGCCTTTTTGAAACACTTGCTCAGCCGCAGCCTATCGGCCTGCGATGCCATGATAAAGCGCTCGTGGCTGTCGGTGTAGCGGGGCAGGAAGACGTTCATCACGTCGCTGAGTTTCATGCCCGGCCTGAAGTCGAAAAAGGTTTTTCCTGGCGCTGTCACCGCGACGCCCTGCAGGTGGCAGCGCTGGCAGATGTCCATTTGCAGGCTGCGCGGCAGCTTGCCCGGGTTGACGATGGTATAGTCAATGGCCCTTGCTGTATCAACAATGTTCCCGGCCCGTTTTTCGGCTACGTGGAGTTCCCCCGGCCCGTGGCAGCGCTCGCATTCGATGCCGGTGGGCATGTCCGCGAACCTGTTCATCGAGCCAGGCACCAGGGTCGGGTAATGGTTGTGGCAGGTGATGCACTCATCGGTCAGCCACCGGCCAAAACGGCTGTTGTTTTGGCGGAAGCCGGGCGCCATGTCCCAGCGTTGCTGCTGTGCGTACCAAGTGACGGGGGCTTGGTAGAGGTAGCCGTTGATGCTGATGATGTGCGAATTGGTGTGCTGCCCCGAACCGACGATGTAGCTGACCGTTTCGGTCCTTTGGTGTACGGTGTCGCCATTTTCCAGCCGGAACTCAAGTACCTTCAGCCGATCTTTTTTATCAAAATAAGGGAAATAATAAAAGTCGTTCAAGGTATCGTAAACGAGTGCCCCGGGGCCAAAAACTGCGTCCGATCTTTCAGGGGTGGCATGGCCGAAGGAGCGCCCCATGCCCGTTTTGATAAAGGTCTCGTGGACGTTGTTGTGGCAGGTACGGCAGGTGGCCATGCCCGTGTAACCGACGCTGTCTTCCAAGTTCAGGTAATTCGGCGGGGCCGGACGGATGCGGTCTGTTTTACAAAAACAAAAGCAGCAAGCAATAAAAACAGCCAAAAAGCAGGCTGTTAAAAGGGCTGTACTGTTCCTGTTCTTTTCCCGGTACCCGTCGGTATTTGATAGAGGCGGTGGCGTATCCATGCTTTGTTTTTTTTTCAAAAATAGTAAAAACCAGGTGCCATATTAATGAGGCGGGGGAAATAAAAATTTTGTGACTGCTCAGGGCGTTGCCAAAAAACAAAAAAACAGCCGGGAAATTTTACCTCCCCGGCTAAAATAAAATAATAAGTATGATAAAATTTCAGCCCCGGGGATAAATAAAATACATGGCGGTGTATCAGATGTAATGCTTTTTTTCTTTTTTTTCGAGGGTCTCACGACACTCGAAAAAAAAGCATTACATCTGACACACGGCCAAATACATTTCTAAAAAAATGGCAAAAATCAAATAAGAAGATAAAAGTATAATGCACTGCCGACCGGTATATAGTTCATTTTTTTTTGTGAAAAAACACGCCGCACCCCCTCCCTCTGCCCTGTTTTTTATTTTTATTTTTATTGTACCTTTTTAATCAGCCGAGGTAAATGAACAAAATGCTCACTCGACTCCGCTGTTTTTTTGTTCCCGATTTTCGGGACAGGCTATCCGCTTTAGCGGAACTGCGATGTCTGGTGCGCGCGGCTTCCCTCAAGACGTCGC
>DROJ01000087.1 GCA_011321935.1 Bacteroidota bacterium
TATTATGCCTATTTATTATTGCACCTGGGCAATGAAAAAGAGGAGGCCTGGCGCATTGTCAATGCCTCGAACCTGGATGCCAAAAACGATCCGATTGCTTGTTTTATAAAAGCAAATCTGGCCATGCGGACGGACAATGGCGACGAGGCTATTTCTATTTTGGAAAACCGGCCGCAGGGAGAAGAATTCCACCCTTTTTATTATCTCGATTATATGACTGGGATTGCAAAGCTGCAGCGGCTTGATTATGATGCTCCGCAATATTTGTTGAATTATGTAAATAATTTTAAAGGAAGGAATTTTATAAAAGATGCTTACCAGAAATTGGCCTGGTCGGAGTTGCTGCGGGGAAATGAAAAAGGCTACCATACTTACATGGAGCGCTGCAAATCAAATGGTTACACGGTGGTGGAGAGCGACCAGAGCGCTAACAACGCAGCAAAAAGGGGAGAGGTGCCCGATGTCGGTTTATTGAAAGCAAGGCTTTTGTTCGACGGGGGGAGGTTTCAGCGGGCATTTGATATTTTAAAGGACAAAAAGGAAAGCGATTTTGAACCTGAAAAAAATAAACTTGAACTGAACTACCGCTTGGGAAGGCTCACCCACCTCTTGGGCCAATACGGGGCCGCCCTGGATTATTACCAAAAAACAATTGACAAGGGCAGGGGCAAACCTTGGTATTTTGCCTGCCGCGCCGCACTTGAAAAGGGGCATATTTATGAAAAAACGGAGCAAAAAAAATTGGCCGTTGCTGCTTTTAAAGAGTGCCTGGATATTTCGCCCGACGAGCACAAACAGGGGCTGCACCAACAGGCAAAAGCAGGTTTGAGGAGATTGAAAAATTAAGGGCGAAACTTTTTTTTTGAAAAACTAATTAATCTATATTTGCGCCCGCATTTCAAATCCCCTGCGGGGAAAGCGAATGAAATGGCGTGGTAGCTCAGCTGGTTAGAGCGTCGGATTCATAATCCGGAGGTCGAGTGTTCAAGTCACTCTCACGCTACTTCAACCGCCCGTGTTTGGGTCGGTTTAAAAAAAAGCCCCGAACAGTTATTACTGTTCGGGGTTTCTTTTTGCTCAATAAATCAGCCTTGCAATCCTATTGCACCACCACTTTTTGGACACTGATACCTTCCTCTGTAATTACCTGCACCATATACACTCCCGCTGGGAATTTGGATACGTCCATTTCAAGCGAAGAAGCTGCATTTGCCAATTTGAAATTAGCGATCATTCGCCCGTCAATGCCCAAAAGGTTGATTTTGGCGGAGCCGATCAAGGGGTTTTTGAAATTCAGGTAAACCCTGTCCTGTGCCGGGTTCGGAAAAACAGTCATTCCCGATTGCCCGTCAACGTCCGAAGTCGAAGTGACCGTCCCGGTTACGATGGAGGTGATTTCCGAGCAGACTTCGTCCGGGGAGTTATTTGAGGTAATGCAGGCAGAATTGGAGATAGTATGAAAATCGTTCACCATCAGTACATTGTCAATGTACCACCCGTCGGCATCTACAAATTCGTCGCAGGCCATCCTGAACCTTATCCTGACTTCTTGCCCCGCAAAATCGCTCAAATCAATAATGGTCTGGAGGTAGCCCCCGCTGCTGCCGTTGAAGGCAGGGCGGCCGCTGATCGGGCTGGCGGGGTTTACCCTTATGTCTCCGTTGTAACCATTTAAAACCATTTGATTGCCGAGGTCTGTCCAGCTCGCCCCGTCATCGGTAGAGATTTCAACGACGCCCCCGTCCCATTCCCTTTCTGTTAAGTACCGGTGCCAGAATGTCAGTGCGGGGTTGCCTGTGTCGAGCAAATGAATGGCTGAAGTGGTGAGTAGCTGGTCTGATATTGGTTCGACATCAGGGGCGAACCAAGCAAAATTACCTTCAAAACTATTGGAGTTAAGGCTCCACATGGCGAGGCCTTGGTCGGCAGTGGAAGTCCAGTCTGCCGTTCCATTTTCAATGTCGTCGTCTAAGATGATTCGGGAAAAAAGGTCGGTGCCGACTTTCAGCTCATAGCCGCAAGAGATGCTTGCGCCAACTTCCAGATCGCCTATTTCGATGGTCAAAACCCCGTTGTCAACGGAGGTGTTGGGGCAGTCGGAAGAGCCGGGCAGGTAAGTTGTCCCCGTTGGCAGCATGTCGGTAACGACCACGCCGGTGAGTGCTTCTTCCGAGTCGTTCCTGATGGAAAGGGAGTAGCTGATAAGCTCTCCTGCCTCTGCCCGGAGCGAGGCCGTCTTTTTTATTTTTAAGGTACGGATGCAAAAATCGGGCATGTCAAAAGATTCCAGGCCACCGGCCATTGCACTGAACCCAAGCCCCCTCCGGGCAAATGTTTCCCAGATCAGGCATTGGTTGGCGCCCCCGTTGTTTGCTTGGTCGGCAGCCAAGATGGCATCCCTTGCGTCCAAGAAATTAGGGTTGCAGGGCTGCATCTTCAGGCCGTCCAGAACGAGCTGCATGGCAATGTTGTTGCCGCCCGTCCCATTGGAAAGGTCATCATCGAAACCATACAGGTCAACCAAGTTCCAATAAAGGTCCCAGATCATGGCAGCCCAGACCGAACCGACCCCATGCGGGACCGAAACGGAATTGATGTCCGCATAGGTATGCGGGTCAACGTTCATGCTGCGGCTGTAAGGAAAGTCACGGATACCCCCACCAAGGGGGTTTTGGTCAATGGCATAAGTGCCTATGCCACGGCGTTGGTTGGGGCTGTTGGCAGAGGTGGTCTGCATCACGAGGGCAAACCAATCGCTCCATCCCTCTCCGGCCTGTTCAAAATCGGTAAGGCATCCGCCATTAGAAGGGCCGCCCGTCAACCTGATCGAAATTCCGTGGGCATATTCATGGACAATGATGCCGTTGTCAAAATCGCCGTCCTTTCCGGTGGGGCCGGGTTGGGGAATGGAAAAATCAACCTCTTGCAAAACAACGGTCAGGCCGGGGAGGCCCATTTTCAGTTGGTTGCAGTTGGCCAGTGAAACCATAAAAACGGGAATGTTTACCGAAGCGCCATCTGCCCCTGGCCCCATATTCATCAGGCCAGGTTCATTGTTGCAGATGATGACCGCAATGGCCCCCTCGTTTTGTGCTTTCAATGCTTTTGAACCAAATTCGCAATCGCCCCGGTCAATCAGGGCCGTTTTGCCGGTCAGGTCTGCTCCGTTGACCAAAGCCTCGCAGGCATCGGAAGTGGTACCTGTTCCATCGTCCACCATTACCACTTCGCTGGCCGTGGGATCGGCAGGCAAAGAGCCTCCAAAGGCCGCAAGGTCAATGGCGTATTCTCCGGCAAGCGATGCGGGTTCGCTTATTGTGATCAGTTCGACAGAGGGCAATTCTTCATTTGTCCACATGAACATTTGCATGCGGCTGTTGCTGCCGTCGCCTTGGGCGGCAAAGTTGGCGTTGTTCGTTCCTCCGCCATCGAGTGCCTCGGCACGCACATAGTCGCCGGCAGCACCGCCGTTGCCATAGTTATTGGCCTGGAAATTACCGGCCACCTCGTCGAAGCCATAGCCGTACCACACATCGTGGACGGTGTTGTTCCAATAAAAAAGGTTGACAACTGCCGGGTCAACCTGCGCAAAAGGGGTACCGATAGCTTCATCGTGGGGAAAGTCAAAAATCAAATCGTCCCCGCCGTCTGGCTCGTCCCCCATTGACCCGTTTTGGTTGAAAATGTCGTGGTATGCGTGGACGTTGTTGCCCCTCGTGATGGTATATTCTGCCCCGTCCTCTCCATTGATGTCGTGCCAGCCAAAAGGGGAGGCCGTCGGGTCAGCGGGGTTCATGACCAATGATTGGCCGCCGTGGTTCGGGCTTTCGATGGGCATGGGGTACACATTATAAGTGCCGCCCATGAGCATTGAATTGACAGGGCTTGCCGTTTTTTTGAAATCGGCTTTTGAATTGTTTTTGTGGAAAGTTGTACGGCTTGCGCAGTTATCATTGCCGCCAAAATCGCAATGGATGACTTGGTCGTCATGGCTTAGTACTTTCCCTGTTTGGGCATCTACCCGCACGTTCCACCAATGCTGGGCACCGAGTTCGTAAAGTACCACGTTCCAGACCAACCTGACCGCTTTGGACTTGGTGGCCTCATAGGCCAATTTTACAGTAACGGGTTCGAGTGCAATGCCCTCCGGGTCAAAAATGAAATGCCTTTCGCTTATTTTTTCCTGCAATTTTATTGGGTAGCCTTCGGCTAAATCAAAATCGTTGATGACTGTTTTTAGCGCTGTGCGGGCACTTATTCCGGGTTGTTTTGAGTTGGCCCTTGCTGCCAAATTGCTGACAAAGCGGTTGCCGTAACTCAGCACTTTCCCGGTTGGCAAAACATTGACGTTGGTAATGGCATTCCGCACATCTATACCTTCGTGCTGTTGGTTCAGGTACACGTGGGTCACCCCGTTGTGCTTGGTTTGGTAAAGGTCGCTGACCCGGTAGTTTTTCAGGTCAGTTTCGGTCAGTCCCAAAGATTCCCGGTTCTTGTCCAGATAGTTCAATGCGACCGAAAGCGGGGATTGTCTTTGTGCAATGGCAGAGCCGCTGATCAAGACAATGAGGAGGATCAACCAGTTAGGCGTTCGAGTTTTTATCATTTCGATTCTTTTGATGTCAGCAACTGTTCGACAGTGCCAAAAACAACCCTGTGGAGGTTTTTGGATGAGCCGCACAACGGCTGGTTTTGTTTAGAATAAAGACTTGGTTCAAAGAAAAACATTGGATCAGTAATAACGGAGAATAAAGCAATGTTTGATTGCGAATACTTTAAATTGGAGTGGAAAGCCCATTTTCCCAAAACAATAGGTAAGCCAATATTTGTTGTTGCCGAATATTTTCAACCGTTTTAAATTTCCAAAATTTATAATTTTCCCCAAAAAAATAAATAACCCCCCACAATGGTAGTAGTAGAACAGGTCTTTGTCGGGGCAATAACAAAGAAAATCCAAGGAAACGGGAAAAACCCCTTTCATCAATGCAA
>DROJ01000088.1 GCA_011321935.1 Bacteroidota bacterium
AAACAATGAAAACAACCACCTCCTTTTTAATGCTTTTTATATTCGGTTTTATACCTGCCCCAAAAGCATTTCCCGACACCCTCGGCATTGCCGACTCCCTCACCATATTCGAACACCTGCAACAGGACAGCCACCTCAATATCGTCCTCCAATCTGATTTTAAAAACCTGGTCAAAAATAAAAGGAAAAACGATTACCAGCCTGCCACCATGAAAGTATCGAGGGCAGACGGCAGCGAAGAAACATGGGCAGTGGATATAAGGCCGCGCGGCAATATGCGCCGCACTGTCTGTGACATCCCCCCCTTAAAAATGCGTTTTTCGGAACAGCAATTATCGGCACGCGGGCTCGACGACAGGAGTACTTTGAAAATGGTCATTTCATGCCGCAACGGAGAAGGCTTTGAGCAAATGGTTTTGCGCGAATATATGGCCTACCGGATGTACAATTTAATTTCGGATTGCAGCTTCCGGGTGCAGTTGGCAAAGGTCAAATTTGTGGATGAAAACGGCGAGAAAAGCTTCGACGAAAGTTTTGCTTTTTTTATAGAACATGCAAAAAATCTGGCAGATAGAAGTGGCCTGAAAGTGGTGGGAAGCAACCACGTCAAAGCAAGGTTTTTTGACAATGACGCGGGCGAAGTATTTGCCATGTTCCAGTTTATGATCGGCAATACGGACTGGTTTTATTGCAATTCCCACAATGTTGAAATATGCGGCAAAAAAGGGGTACACAAACTCGTGCCCATCCCTTATGATTTTGATTATGCAGGCTTCGTAAAAACCCCTTATGCCGTGCCTTTGGACAAGCTGAAATTGAGCACGGTAGGGGAGCGTTATTACCAAGGCTTTTGCCGGACGGAAGAAGAGACAATGCAAACGGTCCAATTATTTTTGGACAATAAAGACGCTATATTAAAAGCAGTAAACGAGTTCCCGTATTTCAGTAAACATTCAATTAAATATTCCAGAAAATATATACGCTCTTTTTTTGAAATATTGGAAAACCCAAAAGCCCGGAAAAAATATATTTTAAAACATTGCGGCATGTGGCCGGTGCCGTGATTTTTTAAATGCAAAATGCAAAATGCAAAATGCAAAATGCAAAACGTAAATAAAAAACATGTCCGAATATAAACCCGAACCTTATCAAAAAGAAGAAAAGGCAAATGCCCTGACCCATATGCCGGGTATTTTGTTGGCTATATTTGGAACGCCCTATTTATTTTATATTGGCCAAAAAAACAATGCTTCTGACCTGCAATTATGGGGCATCGTATTGTTTGGTATATCTATGTTTATTCTCTACCTCGCCTCCGTGCTTTATCACAGCGCGCATGAGCCGGAAAAGAAAAAACAGTTCCGCATATTCGACCATGTTGCCATTTATTTTTTAAGAGGTTGTTAGGAATTTAGGTTTCGAGTGAAAAATTGTCAATTTTTTGATGAGATGAGGCGAAAAATTGAGAGCATAGTGGTTCTATTTGACCAATTTTTTAACGAAGTATCATCAAAAAAGGGGCGGTTTTTCGCCGGAAGCTAAATTCCTAACAACCTCTAATTGCCGGTACGCATACGCCGTTTATTGTCCGCTACCTCGACAATACGAAAGGCTATATTTATTTGGCCGTACTTTGGTCGCTGTTGTTGATCGGTACTTTTGGTAAAATATTCATGCTGGAAAAATGGGAGCGTCTCTCGTTGGTGCTTTAGAGCTTATTGGGAGTTTGTATTTCGAGGGAAAAAGTATCTATTTTTTGATGAGACAAGGCAGGAAATCGGGATTATAGTGGGGCTACATGACTGATTTTCAAACGCCGTATCATCAAAAAAGAGACACTTTTTCGCCGGAATACAAACTCCCAACAAGCTCTTATATTTTTATGGGCTGGATGGCCGTGTTTGTATTGCCCTATATGTTGCCAATAATGGAAAGGGACGTTTTGGTATGGATAGGGGCGGGCGGTTTTTTTTACACATTTGGCGTCCTTTTTTATGTGCGGGAAAAACTGCTTTACAGCCATGCCATCTGGCACGTATTTGTGCTGGCGGGCACGGCCTCGCATGCCCTTGCGCTTTGGCTGGCGCTGTTGGATTTGGGAGGGATTTGAATTAACTTTACCCTGCAAAATGAGAAAGCTGCACTTGGACACCTTGAAATACGGGCTGCCGGGCATTACCAAAACGGTCGGCCAGTTCCTCTGGGAAGCGGCGGTGGTCTGCCTCGAAGGGAACGGGCACCGGCCGGGTGCCAGATTGAATGTTTTCGGTGAACATGAGACCGCTTTTGAATTGGAATGGTCGGCTTTGGAAGATGAAAATGCGCTCCGGTTTTGGAGCGACAACAACGAATCTGTTGAATATGGAGCTACCGCAATAGCTGTCTTGGTAATAATGGAACTGACTTCTTTTTCTAATTTTCAAAAATTGCCGCAAAACGAATCTGCTGATTATCTTATTTTAAGCAAAAAAAATATTCGGGAAAAAGCATATCTTGAAATATCGGGCATTTGGGTCGAATCTCCGCAAAATTCAATAAATATGAGGGTGAACAAAAAACTCAAAAGGTTGCTCAAGAACAATCAAAGAGGTATCGAGAATTTTGTTGTAGTAACTGAATTCGGTACTCCTAAATCAAAAATATCAAGAAGATGAACCTGGCAATGGATCTGCACGAAATAGCGATGGAACATTTTGACTTGGCAAACATGGCCAAAGCCAAAGGCCAGCCCGCCGAATATAGCGAACGCATGGAAAAAGCATACCGCCTTGATAAAGAAGCCCTGATGAAGCTGTTGCAAGAAGATGGGGACAGAACATTAAAATCGGCATATACCCGCAGCGTTGCATGGCTGGCCTTCAAATGCAACAAATTTGCGGCAGCAAAAATGTGGGCGGAATTTGGCCTGGCCAATGACCCCAATGAGCATGAAAAAAAACAGTTTGAGGAGGTGCTTGGGGAAGTCGCCAAAATGCAAAAAGCCGACCGGAAGCGCCCTGACCAACTAACGGGAACTATCTCTTCGGTGGATATGGAGCTGCGGAACATCAGGTTGAGGGAAATAGACAAGCGCGCTTACCATCTCATTTCCGTTCCGGCCGAAATGCTCGATATGGTCGTCAAATTGTTTGTTGGCAACGCAGTGGTTATCAACATCAAAAAGAACAAAAAAGGCCTCCCCGTCCTCCAGCACATCCGGCGGGCGGCCTGAAATATCCCACCAACATTTTCCCCAAACTTCCCCCAAACTTTCTACATTGCACCCTATGCGCAAAACAGCCAACACCCTGTTCCGCCGTTACCTCCGCTTCCGCATGAGGCACATCCGCCGGTATATGGCCGATCCCCATGCCGTGCAGGAATACTGGTTCGAGCGCCTGTTGCTCACCGCGCGCGACACCGAGTGGGGAGAGCGGTACCAGTACCGCAGCATCAAGTCCTACCGGCAGTTTGCCAAGCGCGTCCCCGTTCAGGATTACGACAGCCTCAAGCCCTTCATCCAGCGCATGATGATGGGCGAAAAAGACGTGCTCTGGAGCGGGCGGGTCAGCTATTTTTCAAAGTCATCGGGCACCACCAACGACAAGAGCAAGCTCATCCCCGTGAGCAGCCAGAACCTCAAATTTTGCCACATCGGAGGCACCTGGGACACCACCGCCATGTATTACGACCAACGCCCGGATGCCGAACTGTTCCAGCGAAAATCCATCCTGATGGGCGGCAACCTCAAGCAGTACGAGGGCTTTCCCAAAACCTATTTCGGCGATGTCTCCGCAGTGATGATAGACCAGATGCCAGCCGTTGCGAAGCCCTTTTTTACCCCCGATTTTGAGACCGCGCTGCTGCCCGATTTTGAAGAAAAAATAGAGCGCATGGCCCGCATGTGCAGCCAAGAAGACGTGGTGATGATCGGCGGGGTGCCCACTTGGACGGTCGTGCTTTTCCGCCGAATATTGGAGGTGACGGGCAAAAAAAACATGCTCGAAGTATGGCCGAACTTCCAGCTTTACATCCACGGAGGGGTCAGTTTTACGCCATATAGAGAGCAGTTCAAAAAATTTTTCCCTTCGGAAAATACGGACTACCAAGAAATATACAATGCCAGCGAAGGCTACTTCGGCATCCAAAACGACCTGCGCAACGACGACATGCTGCTACTGCTCGACAACGGTGTTTTTTATGAATTCCTGCCGATGGAAGAGTGGCAAAAAGAGCAGCCCCGGGCCATCCCCCTGGAGGCCGTCGAGCTGGGAAAAAACTACGCCATCGTCATCAGCACCAACAGCGGCCTGTGGCGGTACGTGCCCGGCGATACGGTCACTTTTACCTCTACTGCTCCTTATAAAATAAAAATCACCGGCCGAACCCGGCAGTTTGTCAACGCCTTCGGCGAGGAGGTGATGGTGGAAAATACCGACCGGGCACTGGCCGAAACCTGCCGCGCCACGGGCGTCTCCGTGCTGGAATATACCGTCGCCCCGATCTATTTCAACGGCAACCAAAAAGGCGGCCACGAGTGGCTTGTCGAGTTCGACAAAATGCCCGCCGACCTCCCCGCCTTCCGCCGACAACTCGACCTCAACCTGCAACAGATCAACTCCGATTACGAGGCCAAGCGCTACCGCAATATGGCCCTCCAACCTCTCCAACTGCGACCCATGCCATCCGGCACATTTTATGATTGGCTAAAAATGAAAGGCAAATACGGCGGCCAGAACAAAGTGCCCCGCCTGTCGAACGAGCGGAAATTTGTGGAGGAAATTTTGGCCTTTTTGGAGAGGCAATAGTGCAGTGATTCGTAATTAGTTGATTAGTGATTAGTTCGCCAAACCCTTGATAATGTGGTTTTGAGCGGATACCCCAGAACATAGTTGTCATTTAAACAACAGCCCGACCGTTATGGATATAGTTTCGTCCGGCACTATTTTATCATTAAATGGCAGGCCCATATCTTTCACGGAAATCCTTTCGCTGCTCACCTTCAAACTTTTTTCCTTTCGGAAAACCTCCTTCCGTTCTTTAAACCATATCCGTTCCTGGTTGGCAAAGTTCCAGAAATAGCCGCCCCTGAAATATAGTTCTTTCCCGGGGTTTAATTCAATCGCAAGCTCTGCCGACAATTTAATATTGTGCAATTGGCTGCCATAACTTATGCGGATAGAATTGGCTTTGAATTTTTTTCCTTTTACTTTGAAATCGCCATCTTCGTTTTTGGTATTCCCGACTACCCTTGCATGCCGCAGGTAACTATATTGCGCCAATGCCCGAAAATATACGGGCCTTCCTTTGGAGAGGTTCAATTGCAGCCCTGCCCCTATTGAGCGCTCTTTGTATATGTTTTTGGAAAAATCAAAACCATAGCCAAAACGCATGAAAAAATTATTGCTGAAAAATATATCGAAATCCCATTGGCCTATTATTTCCATTTCCCGGTCGGGAATATCATCGGTGAGACTGAGTATTGTTTCTCCGTCTTTATTTAAATATACTATATCCAAGTCCCCATGTTTGGTCGGCAATAAATGCATGCCGGTTCCCATCCCGAATTTTACGCGGCTGAATTTTTTACGGATTTTGCTTATTTTTTTAAACTCCTCCGGCACGTAATCAATTTCAGATATATCAACCCCTTTTTCTTCCGCCATTTTAACTTTCATTTCCATCACGGCCAATGCCTGTATCGAATCCCTTTGGCGCTGCAGGCCGGCCATATATTTGGCATCGAATACTTCCTGCGCTTTTTGTATGTTTTTATATTGGTGGACACTTTCTGCCAAGCCCTCATTTAATGGGGTCGTATTATAGCTTTTCCAAAAAGATTCGTCATAGCTTCCCGTCAGGTTGACAAATTGATAGCCCCTGTCCATACGTTCTAAATAAGGTATCGGCGAGGATCGTTCGGTATTTATTTCCGTTATTTTTATTTCGTTGGCATATAGCCCGCCGTTGGGGCGTATGCCTTCCCGGAGGGCATCGCTGAAATACCATTTATCGCCCACCTTCCTATAATTGACCACATATTTATTGCCTCGCCAGCTTCCGGCATATAATGGATAATCGTTCATTTTATTCAGCCCTTCGGGCAAAATTTCAAACTCTGCGCGTATAAAAGCATAGGATCCTTGCTCGATATATATCTTGCCTTTCATCCGCCCCGCTATACGCCCGTTGTTTTTCTTTTTGCCGGTCAGGGCATGGGCCAGGGCTTTCCATTTACTGCTCCTCCTATTTCTGGGGCTGGCGTTTTCGTCTTTATCAAAACCGATTATATAAACGGGCCGGTCGTTATAAGTCGTTATTTTTTCCACCCAATATTTATAGACCGGAAAAAAGTTTTCATCAATAAAGTCTTCCCTGTTTTTCACAAAATCAAAACGGTGGCCGGCCATATGCCCCGAGCTCAGGCCAGAATATACCGTCGTGTCCAATGGGTTTTTTAAATTTATTTTCCGGCCCTGCACCAAGCTGACCTGCCCCTCCGATATTTTTGCATATTTGGTTTTGTATATTTTCAAAACACCTTCGGCAAGGTAGCGGTAGCGGAGGCTGTCGTCGGTCAAGGACTCGCGGTAAAAACCCAAAACGGTGGTCGGGTGGGAGGGGTAATTAACGGGGATGTTTTTTACTGCTTTTCGGATAATATCCTCGACTGCATTTTCGCCCATCACCACTACTTCCACGAGGTCGCTCGCCGCTTGTTCGATATATATAGTGCCGCCGTTTTTTATTTCTTTTATTGGTTTTTTAAAAGTACGGTAGCCCATAAAAGAAACGATCATCACAGAACCGGCATACCTGTTCGGCACTTTAAATTCAAAGCCTCCGTCGTGCCCCGTTGTGGTGCCGATCCCTTTTTCGGGAATACCGACGTGCGCATAGGCAACGGGTTTATTGTTTTTTTTGTCCAATACTTTTCCGGTGAGGGTGAAATAATCTTGGGCAGTTCCGGTGTGGCCAAAAAGAAATATAAAGGGAAGCAGGGCGCAGAAGGATTTCATTCGCTTTAGATTTGTGATTTTTGAAAATGCGGTAATTTGAGGACGCTTGGAAAGTTGGATTTGTTACAGTTAGCATTAGCGCTCCCAGCGCTGGAAGCACTTTATAACTAAGGATGAGAAAGGAACAAGTTCACCCCTATTGTGACCTCTCTAAAATATTTTTTTTGGAAAATAAAAACGGAAGAATCTTTTATTTGCGCGGTTTCCTTTTCTTTTTATATTTATCCAAATTCTCTATTTCCTGCATCATTTCTTTGATGCTGTATTTTTTTTCATCAGAATCAAGAATGGTGTTTTCATAATCCATTTTATCAATTTCCAGTACCGCTATTTTTTTATGGACAAATGATTCGATTT
>DROJ01000089.1 GCA_011321935.1 Bacteroidota bacterium
AGAAAACAGATGATTTGATCCAATTGATCCGTACCATGACGAGGGCGGAAAAACGGCATTTCCGGCTGTTTGCGAAGCGCAACCAAGCATCGGGGGACATCCTCTTTTTGCAGGTTTTTGATATTTTGGACAAAAAAGGCGAGTACGACGAGACCTATTTATTGAAAAAAATAAAAGGGCTGAAAAAGGGGCAGCTCTCCAACCTGAAAGCCCACCTGATGCGCCAATTGCTGACCAGCCTGCGCATGTTGTCCATCAAAAAAAACGAGGACATCCAGATCAGGGAAGCCGTTGACTTTGCGAGGGTGCTGTACGACAAGGGCCTCTACCGGCAGTCGCTCGACCTTTTGGCAAAAGCAAAAGAACGGGCGCTGGCCAACCACGCAACTGCCCTGGGGCTGGAAATTTTGGAATTTGAAAAATTGATCGAGGGGCAGTTTATCACGCGGAGTTTGGAGGGCAGGGCAGAGGAACTGGCGGCGCAAACGCTGGAACTCAACGCCCGCATTTCAAAGACCAACCGCTTTTCCAACCTCTCGATCCGCATGTACGGGCTGTACCTGAAAAATGGATTTGCAAGAAATGAAAAGGACTCGGAACTGGTGAAAAACTATTTTGACGAACACCTGCCGGACATCAAGTACGAGGAGCTGGATTTTTTGGGCAAAGTCTATTTCTGCCAGTCGCATGTTTGGCTGCACCACATCTGCCAAGAGTTTTTGGCCTCCTTCCGCTACTCCCAAAAATGGGTCAGCCTGTTTGCGGAAGCGCCGCGCATGAAAGCCCTTTTTGCGCCGCTGTACTTAAAAGGTGTGCACAATCTGCTTTTTTCTTTGTTCCATAACCTGCACTACGAGCGCTTTTTGGAGGCCCTCGCTTTGCTCGGAAAATTCCCCGCCGAAGTTGAGTTTAAGCAGAACGCCAATGTGGAAGGCCTGTTCCACCTCTACCGGTTTGTCCACCTTATCAACAAGCACTACCTCGAAGGCACGTTTACCGAAGGTGTGGCAATCATCCCGCAGTTGGCCGAGTGCATCGAGAGCAACCGCTACCGCTGGGACGGCCACCGAATCATGGTTTTCAACTACCGCATCGCCTGCCTTTATTTTGGCGATGCCGACTACCCGAATGCCATCGAATACCTGAACAAAATCATCAACGAGAAGGTGACGAGCTACCGCAGCGACATTCAATGTTTTGCCCGCATCCTTTGCCTGATCGCGCATTTTGAACTCGGCAACCGCGAACTGGTGGAGTATCTGGCGAGGTCGGTTTACCGCTTTTTGCTGCATGTGGAGGAGCTGCAGGCGGTGCAGAAGGCGATTTTCCAGTTCCTCCGGCAGACACAGAAAACGCCCCCGTCGGAGATTTTGGGGGAGTTCAAAAAATTGCACGCGCAGCTTTTGCCGCTGGAAAAAATGCACTTTGAGAGCAGGCCGTTTTTGTACCTCGACATTATTTCGTGGCTGGAGGCGAAGATGGAAGGGTCGAGCATTCAGGAAGTGATTCGGCGGAAGTTTTTGGAGCGGAGGTAGCATGGCAGTAGGTGTCGGACGCCCTGCGAGGCGTCCGACACCTTGCCTCCATCTTTTGGTGAAAAAATTGCTTGTTTGCTGATGTGGAGTTTTATGAAACCTTATTGATTTGACTTCTTTATTCTGGTTGCCTACATTGCAGCTTCTTGTTTGGAAAATAAAACAATGCCATCCATGCCTGACCAAAACATTTTCAAAAAAACCGCCCAATCCCTTGACAAACAAGGTTTTAAAATAGTGGCCAAAGATGAAGCCCGCCCCTGGGGCGGCTTTTTTGTGATTGATGAAAAGCAGGCGCCCCGCTTTATCGAAACCTTTTTCCCCTCCCTTTCCATCGAAGATTTTAAGGGTTTTGAAAAACTCAGCCCAAAGATTTTGATGGTCAGGCCGGGCAAGCGCCTCTCCTGGCAGTACCACCACCGCCGCTCCGAAATCTGGCGGCTGATTGACGGCGAAGCTGGCGTGGTGAAAAGCCCCACCGACGAACAAACTGATGTCCATAAACTCAAAATGGGCGAACTCGTCCGGCTGGAATGCGGCGAACGGCACCGCTTGGTGGGCCTCGACGACTGGGGCGTTTTGGCTGAAATATGGCAGCATGTGGATGCGGCCAATCCCTCCGATGAGGAGGACATTGTGCGGGTGGAGGATGACTTTGGAAGGTAGCTCAGTCCGCAGTCTTTCAGTCTTCAGTCCACAGTCTCCGTCGTCTTCCCAGTTAAAAAAACAGCGCCTAACTTTCATTTGAGTTAGGCGCTGTTTTTTAGTATCGGAGACGGCGGAGACTGAAGACTGCCGACTGAAAGACTGCGGACTGAAGACCGGAGACGGCGGAGACTGAAGACTGCCGACTGAAAGACTGCGGACTGAAGACCGGAGACGGCGGAGACTGAAGACTGCCGACTGAAAGACTGAAGACTAATCAACCACCATCTTACCGACTTTTGCTTCCCTGCCGTTTTGTATTTTGTAAAATACGAGGCCGCTGGCATTCAGGTCTTCCTTCTTTACTAAAATTTCTTGGTGGCCCGCTCCGTAAAAGCCTTTTGCAGAGAAAAGCAATTTGCCGGAGGCGGAATAAAAGCTGAACTGCACCTCGCCTGCTTCGGGCAATTGGAAACCGATCACCGTTTGCGAAGCGAAAGGGTTGGGTTTGTTTTGGAAAAGCTGCAAGTGACCAGTGGTCGGTGATTGGTGGTCAGGAGGCGTGAAGTCTAATTCGACAGGGAGCGCTGTTTCATTTTGATCCCATGCGATGGCAGCGGTTTGGGAAGAGGTTATTTTCAAAACATCGCTCAAGCGGAGCTGCTTATTTGCCTGAAAGGTGAGGGTGAAATCCCCGTCGCCTTTGCCATACCAAATGGCGCTCAGCTCGCCGTTGTTTTTATTTGAAAAACCAAAAGCGGCGGCGCCACCGGGCTGGCCGATATAAGTCAAAGATTCGTTGTCGAAGTTTAGGGTGAACTGCCATGCGAGGGCTTTGGGGCTCGTGAAATGCACATCTACCCGCTCGCCTTTTTTCAAAACTTGGTCTTTTGTTTTTATTAAAAACTGAGCGCCATGTGCTGGCCGGACTTTCGTCCGGGGTACTACTCCACCTGGCCGGACTTCCGTCCGGGTTACGGTGGCTGGCCGGACTTCCGTCCGGGTTACGGTGGCTGACCGGACTTCCGTCCGGGTTACGGTGGCTGACCGGACTTCCGTCCGGGTTACGGTGGCTGGCCGGACTTCCGTCCGGGTTGCGCCGCCCGTTACCAATGCAAGCGGGTTGGCGTTGCCGGTCACATCGCCCGTTTTGATGGCCATGAAGTCGGCGGCAGAATAGTTGCCCGAGAGGTTGTTCATGGTGATGCTGCTGGGGAAGGGCCAGGGGTTGAGGGGGTCGGCGAATACGTGGTCGGCGGGCACAAATTTCCAAGAAGGCGTGCCGTTGGGGAAGGAATTGACGTTGTGGAGGATCAGGTTCTGGATGGCCACGATGTCGAAAGTGGTGATGGTACTGCTGCCGTTGGCATCGGCGGCGATGTACTGCCAGGTCTGTGTGAACACATTGAAACCGAGGATGTGCTCGTTGATCTTGGCCAGGTCATAAGCTGTCACGCCGTTGTAAATATCACCCGTTTTGGAAGGTTTTATGACGTAATCATTTCCCGGAGGAAGGTCGTCAAAAATGTAACCGCCGTTGTTGGAAGAGATGGTCGTCGGGGTGGAGGCCCCGGTCAGTGTCAGTGAAACGCCGTCTGTCATCTCGCCATCATGATCGGTGAGGTGGCCAGAAATATTGAAGCCCGGCACGTTGCAGGCACCTGTGTTGTCCATTATCAGGAGGAGGGTCTGGCAGGAAGAGACGTTGAAGCCGTCGTCAAAAACGAACAGTTCGACGGTGTTTTGCCCGAGGTCGCCGCAGGTGAAATTTTGCACCTCGTCGTTGGGGTCGGGCGAGAAGCAGAACAGCAGGCTGGAACTGCAGTTGTCGGTACTGCCGCCGTCGAAGGTAGAAGCCCAGACGGTTGCCGTTCCGGTATTGTCGAGATTTGCCGTCAGGCCGTTGATGCAGCGTGCGGAAGGCGGCATGTCGTCGCCGACGGAAACGGTAAAAGGCTGGGTGGCGGAGTTGCCGCAGCCGTCTTCGGCGGTGTAGGTCATTTGGTACGTCCCCACGGGCACATCTTCAAAACTGAAGCCGCTGCCGAGGTCCCCGTCGGCGGTGATGACGATGTGGTTGCTGCAGTCTTCGACTTCTGGAAAGGGGATGGTGACGTTGCCGCTGCAATCGGCGCCGTTGGCCTCGGCCTGCACCGAAAGGGGCGGGTTCACAAAAACGGGTTCATCGAGGTCGAGCACTTCCAAAACCTGGGTGTGTTCCCAGCGCCCGGCGTTGCCGTTGTTGGGTTCGAACTGGCACCAGTCAATGACGGCCCACTTCCTGTAAATTTTATAACAAGCTGGTTCTGCAATCCAAAAATACTCGTCTTCGTGGCTCACGGCCACTGATTCGCAGCCTGTTTGGCCCGTGAAAAACGGCCCGGCAAAAGGCGGCAAAAGGTCGAAAGGCTCAATGTTGACAATGCAGCCGGAGGTGGAGTAATCATCGGGCCAAACGATCTGGTCGCCGTTGAGGTTCCAGGGCTGGAGGTTGGCGAGATGGATGGTCTGTTCTGCCGAAGAGGCGTTGCCGCTTGGGTCGGTGGCCGTCCATTGGCGGGTGATGCTGCCCTGCCCACAACTGGTAAAATCCTCGTCGTAAGTGGCGTCGAGGGTGTAGCTGCAGTTGTCAAAGACCGTCGGAACGCCAAAAACGGAGAGGTCGCTCAGGTCTGCCGTGCAATCAACCGTTATATCGGCTGGCGCCAAAATGGCAGGGTCGTTCTCGTCTTTTACGGTCACTTCCACATTGCAGGTATTGGCGTTGCCGCTGCAATCGGTCACCCGGAGTTTGACCATCAGCGCGGCACCGATGTCGGAGCAATCAACGGGCAGGGTAGGGGCATAGTCGTCGTCGGGCATATCTGCCCTTTTTATTTCAAAACTTTCGACGCAGCACCAGTCGTAGCTGCCGTCGTCCACCACGTTGGCATAGACCATGGCGTTGCCGTCGCTGTCGAGGGAGGCCACTGTCTGCCCGTCGCAGATGACGGTTGGGCCAACGGCGTCCACCACGGTGACGGAAGTGTTGCAGGTGGAGGTATTTCCGCAGTCGTCGGTAGCTTCATAGGTGACGGTGTAAGTGCCCGGCTGGATGTTGCCGAATGGGCCGTAGCCGCTGCCAAATTGCCAGTTTGGGTTTATGGAAATAGAAGAGGAGCAGTCGTCGGTGGCCGTTGCTGCGGGCAAATTGATATTGCTGAAGCAGCCAAAAGCGCTGGTGCTGGCCTCTTGCGGAGCGGGGCAGTTGATGGTCGGTGCGGTGGTGTCGAAGAGCTTGATGATCTGCGTGTGTTCGAGTACTTGGCTGGTGCATTCATCCACGACCGACCATTTGCGCAGCACCAAAGAGCTGCCCTCGCAAGTGGCTATTTCTTGATCGGTGAAGCCGAGGTTGAAGGCGCATTCCCCGTTGTCGAGGGTGTATTGGTCGTTGGTGGTACCGGGGTCTCCGTCTTCGTCAATATATGGCTGGCCGGTCAGCGAGAGGTCGGCCATTGCGCCGCAGCTGAGCATGGGGGAGGCGGTGCCGTCCCTGTCGGGCGGGAAAACAACTTGCGAAAGCTGCGCCCTGTTCTGGGTGATGACCTGGGTATAATGGCGGGTGTTGCCGGACTCGTCGGTGGCCGACCACTCGCGGTTGATGACCCTCCAGGCGAGGGTGTGGAAATGGAAATTGGAGACCAGCGAACTGATGAAATCAGGGCCTCCATCGGAGGCCTGCTCAAAGGAAAGGATGTCGCCGGGCTGGAGCAGCCCCGTGGTATAAGAGCCGCCCTGCACGGTGTCGTTGGTGATCTGGACGCACCAGTTGTTGATGGTGAGGTAGAATCCTTCCGAGTTGAAAGAGGAGCCCCCAAAACTACTCCAATCAAAGCTGACAAAACCTTCGGTGGGCACCACGATTTTGAACCTCGTGACGTACCTCAAGTAAGCGCCTTGCGGAGAGTTACCAGCCCCTTCGACTAGTATTGAATTGGGAGCTCCAGTGACATCTACCCCACCATCCCCATTGTTCGGTAAGCATATATTCCAATTGCTTGGATCAAAATAACCTGCAAACCCGGTGTAACCGCAGCCAAAATCAAGCGTGGTGTCCCGGTGGGTGACGGTGATGTTGCTGCTGCAGTTGTCAGTTACCGTTGGCGTTCCGACGGCACTCACGCTGGTGTCTTCGGTACAGTTCAGCGTAACATGGTCAATTTCTATTTTTGGTTTTTTCCTGTCCACCACATATATCGTTCCCCAGCAATCATGCCCCGACCAGTCGTGGGTCATGTGCACGGTGATGGTCTGGCCGATGTGGCTGGCATCGAGAACGGGGGGCAGTTGGGTGCCGTCGGCGGCAAAATATTCCACGGTGGCCGGGCCGGTACAAGACCAGTAATTGTCCAGCATGAAATAGGGGTTGGCCTCTCCTTCGCAGTCAGAATCGAGTTTGACCTCGACATTCTGCTTGCAAATGAGCTCGTTGCATTGTCCTTCAACAAAGTTTGGTAGAAGCAAACAGGCTGCAAAAAGCAGCGGGAAGTAGGTGTTTTTGGCCTTAAAAGCTAAGGCATTGAAAAGGTGTTTTAAGTTGGTTCTTGTAAAATCAAGAACAGGGTGCCAGCTTGGGCAATAGGTGTAAAGCTGTCGCTTCATGGGACGAGTGTTATCGGTTGATGGTAAAAAATGATTCCGTCAAAGGCAAAAAATATTGCCAACAACTACTTGAAAATCAAAGGTTTAGTTTTGATTTTGCAGATTGGAACATTGAAATTTCGGGAAATCGGTCTATGTAGAGTGTGGAGGGTCCTAAGGTAGGTGTGTGTATTCTTGTGGTGTAATGTTCGTTCATGGGACTGCAAGTTTTTGGTAGAACGGACAGATATTCCTGTCTCTTATTAGAATTTTCACTTATGCGCAAAGATAGATTGTTTGGGGAATGTGCAAAGAAAAAAAGGGGTAGTTTTTGAATATTATTTTAACATATTTAAATAAATGTATTTTATTTATTTTGAAAAATGGCCGTCTCCAACATTTTTTGCTGAAACTGTTTGCGGATCAATTCCATGCTGAAAAGGTCAGCGGCCTTCAATTGGGCTGTTTTGGCAAGCTCTGCCGAGGCAGGGTAGCGGTTGAAAATATTTAGGAGCGCCTTTGTGATGGCAGCGGGGTCGTCGCTGCCCACATTATGGCCAAAGTCAAATTTGTTGAAGAGGCGGGAGGTGTTGTCCCAAGCTGGCCCGATACTCAAGATGGGGGTGCCCGATGCCAGAAAATCGGGGAGCTTGTTGTGGAAGGAATATTGGGTGTATGCCTTGCTTCTTTTGTCAAAATTCCTGGCGATCAACAACAGGTGGGCGTCGGCCAACAATTTCCGGTATTCTTCGATGGGCTGATATGCCTGATAGCGCATTGAGTTATATTTTGCGGCTATTTTTTTTGCAGTGGCCATATTGTAACCGGGGACATTCAAAAGCAGTTCTATTTTCTTTTCCAAAGATTGTTTTGAATTGATGCTTTCAATTGACTGCGCTATTTTTTTGATGATATTGTCATCCTTAGCGGGGTCAATGCTCCCTGCCCATACTATTTGGAATATATTTTTGTTCCTGTTTTTTTTGTGGTTTTTGTAAAATCCGATTTGCCCTTTTTCGATGCCGTTGTGCGCTATTGAAAAAGGCACCCCGTACCTTTTTTCGAATGCAGTTTTCATGGAGCTGCTGATGGCGAAATTGTGGGAAGATATGTTGATGGTTTTTTTTAATTTATTTTGGTAAATGTTTTTTTTTATTTTTTTGATAATATTTTTTTTGCTTTCAAATTCAAACTGGGCATCATAGTCGTCCATAAAATGGCAAACGAGCGGGATGCCCAATTTAGATTTTAGAAAACAGGCCATTGTCAAAAAATAAATAGGCTCGCCGACCACCCTCAAGTACAATATGTCCGGCTTGGATATTTGCAGCCTTTTCAATACTTCTTTTTTATTTCCAATAAACGGCCGCAGGAAAAAGAGAAGCCTCCTCAATATAGCGGCCGGTATTTTTGAAAACAAATTATCGGAAGCCCGTTGTTTTTCGAGGAAATCATAAAAAGGGATTACATGGTTGTATTGTGAAGCCGCCTCGTCCTGGTGCCGGTATTTGCAGATTTGGATAATATTTTCATTTTTAAAATTGCAGAACAAACGGTACAAAAGGCTTCCGGTGGCATTGTGGAAGCTGATATTGGTCATGGACAAAATGGCTATTTTTATTTCTTTGTTCATTAGACTTTATTCTGAAATTTTTTGTACGAAGCCTTTTCAAAAGCATTGAATTTGGACGGTTTGTGTGCTGCCGCGCACAAATCCGAATAAGGTCTATTGGCCGCTTTTCCTTTTTGCCATCTTGAGTGCGTCTTTATAATTCAATTTATCAAAAATATCGAGCTTCCCGCCCACGGTGGCGTCATATATTTTCCGTCCGCTGCGGTTATAGGCATAATCGGAAAGGTGGTAGGAAAGCTCCGAACCTTTTAGGTCGGCCAAATGCCATTCGTTGCCGCTGAAATAGTCGGGGTCGAAATGGTTGGGGTCGGCACCTTTCATTTTCTGTTTTTCGTGGGGTTTTCCCGTCTGGACAAAATTGTGGTCAACACCAACTAAAAAAACCCTTTTAAAGCCCATGTAATAAGCCAATTGCAAAGCAATAAAAGTAACCGTGACGCCCTCGTATATCTGTTGGTGGATGTCTGTGCTGAATGGCCAGGAAATGCCGCCGGCCGTATTTAATCGGTATATATGGGGCATTTTGGCAATGACATTTTTGGCCGCGTTTTTTGCTAAAAAAACAGGAATCCCCAAGCCCTCGAATTCTTGCTTGCTCTGCTCAATGACCAATGAATTGACCGATACAATATAGCTCAGGTCAAGTTTTACCCTTTTGAATATCAGGAATATTTTGTTCATGCCGATGGTATGGAAACCGTTCAGCAGTTCGAGGTCCATTTTATTAAGGGAAGGGCCGTTGCCAATAATAAAACAGTCCTCGCCGTGGTGGCAGTTTTTAAATTTCCGCAACCTTTTCCCTTCGGTATAAAACCAGGGCATGTCTTTTATCTGGCGCCAAATGTTCAGAAAAGGCATCCCGACCCATTTGTAGCTATTTGTAGAGTTGGTCATTTTATTTTGGTATTTATTTTTTTTATAAACCCGGTTATTATGTCATTGATATCAGTTGATAAACGGAAATAAAAAGCAGTGCCTCCGTAAACCAATAAAATAAACAATGAACGTACTATGATATCTGCAAAAGGGTTGCCGAAAGCTGGCGTCAGGAGTGCCAAGAAAAATACGGAAATGCCCAGGGCGGTCGCCCATAAAGTGTTCCAGGTAAAGGGGTGCATTTTGAATTTATACATTACATAAGCCCCTTTTGCTAAATTGTATAAAGTAATGGAAGCGAAGGTTGCCATTGCCGCGCCGACAATGTTGAATTTGGGGATAAAAATGAGGTTGGTTATTATATTGAAAACAGCCATAAATAATACAGCATAAAAATTGAACCTGAAATATTTGGAATAACCGATTATTTGGTTGTTGATACTGGTCGCCATGTCCACCAATTTGGCCAGTGACACAAAAAGGACAATATTGGTATAAGGCTTAAAAGCATCCCCGTTCGGCATTATATCCAATAAAGAATCAAGGTTGGAAAATATGCCGATAAATAAAAATATACCGATCATCAACAAATTGATAGATGACTTTTTATATAGGCCCTCCAAATGTGCGAAGTCGTTATTGTTGGAAGCATCGGAAACGATGGGCGAAGTTATTTTCATCAGCGCGACCCGCGGTATGTCTATTACGTTGGCAATGAACAGCAATATAGCATAGGTCCCCGTATCTATTTCGCCAAGCAGGGTGCCGATCATGATCGTATCTATCTTAATGGCAAGCATGGTGCCGAGCAGGCCGAGTATGCCATACATGGCATATGTCCTCATGTCCCTGAACAAAGGCTTTTTCAGGAAACTAAAATTGGGGCGTAAATTTAATTCGCCTAAATATTTCAAATAAGCGAGCAACAAAACCAGCACCGCCAGAAAGTTGGCGGCTACGCCCTGAACGATGGTCATCATCCCGATTTTATCGTGGTAATAGAGCCATATCAATACCGGCAATGTTATTTTTATCAAGATATTGAGCAGGGCGGGCACAACAATGCGATGGAAATTGGATATATAAAGCGTCAATAATTCGATCAGCCCGACCATGCAGGTAAATGGGACTATATAAAAAATAAATTGACGGATTAAAATTTTGTCTTTGTACAGTTCCGTTATTTTATCTTGCAATAAGAAAAAACCAAAGGAGAACAAGGCCATACCGATGGCTGCCATGCCCAGAAGATTGAACAGGAAGCCGTTGTGCCCGTTTTCTTCGTTCTTGAATATTGGGAAAAAACGGATGGTCAAAGAGCTGACGCCCAATAATATAAAAGGTGTGAGCAGCAGGGCCGTGTCCATCAAAAACCGGATCAGGCCATAGGCTTCCCGGGCATTGGGGTAGATGAGGAGCACGTTGAACGCACCGATGGCCACGCCAAAATAATTGACGATGCTGTTCTTGATGCCTTGACGTTTGATGATCCCCATTATCCGGTAATGATACGCTTTGCTTTTGGTTTTGTTTGGTTATTGCTGCGCAAAAGCAGGCGGCAAATGTAGCACACATATTGGTTCTTGCTGCGCAAAACAGGACTGGACACAGATTGAACAGATTGAACAGATTTAAACAGGTTTCTCCGCTTCTTGTTAAAAATCAGATAACTATTTAGCACCCTCCATTAAACTGCTGATTTCACTAACCCCGGGTACCCGGGGTTAGTGAAATCAATAAGTTAACTGGGGGTGGTAAGCAGTTATAAAATCAGTTTTAATCAGTTCGATCTGTTCAATCTGTGTCCAATCCTGTTTGTGAAGGTGACAAAAGTCAGTCCCCTCTGTGATTCCCGGTACAATCAACCTTTGGCCATTTTTGTTGTTTTGCCGCAGAAATGCGCACTTTTGCGCCCAATTATTTGCCGAAGGAAAAAACCGGAAATTCTTTTTTGCGATAATGGTTTAAAACCGAAGCTGCCAACCGCCCCGCTTTCTGCAGCCTGTTGGCATTTTAAATTTTAAATTTATTATTTTAAATTTTAAATTTCCCAGACCTTCCTCCCTCCAACTTTTCAATGACTCAAACAATAGAAAAAATAGATGTCGTCGTGAAATTTGCCGGAGACTCCGGCGACGGCATGCAGCTCACCGGCAGCTTCTTCACCGGCGACACCGCACTGGCCGGCAACGACCTGGCCACCTTCCCCGACTTCCCCGCAGAAATACGCGCCCCCATTGGCACGGTGGCCGGGGTGTCGGGTTTTCAGATCCACTTTGGCAGCCGCGAGATCCGCTCCCCGGGCGATTTTTACGATGTGCTGGTAGCCCTGAACGCAGCCGCTTTGAAGGCCAACCTGCCTTTCCTCCGCAAAGGTGCAACGGTCATCGTCAACGAAGACGGCTTTGATTCCAAAAACCTGCGACTGGCAAAATACGGCGACGCCAACCCTTTGGAAGACCATACTTTGGATGGCTACGAGGTCATAAAACTGCCGATCACCAAGCTGACCCGCGAGGCGCTCAAAGAAACAAAGCTCGGCAACAAAGAGAAAGACCGCAGCAAAAACATGTTCGTGCTGGGCTTCCTCCTCTGGCGTTACAGCCGTTCGCTCGACGTGGTTTTGCGCTTTTTGAAAACCAAGTTCCAGAAGAAACCGGAACTCATCGAGTCCAACGAAAAGGTATTGAAAGCGGGCTATCACTTGGCCGATACAGTGGAGCAGTTCACTTCCCGGTATGTGGTGAAACCCGCCAAACTGGCCAAAGGGACTTACCGCAACATCATGGGCAACGACGCGCTCGTGCTCGGCCTGGTGGCTGCCGCCAAAAAATCCAAACTGCCGCTTTTTTACGGCTCCTATCCGATCACGCCAGCGTCGAGCATCCTGAACGGCTTGGCCAAACTGAAAAATTTTGGGGTGAAAACTTTTCAGGCGGAAGACGAAATAGCGGCGGTCTGTTCGGCCATCGGGGCGAGCTACGGCGGCAACCTTGCGGTCACCGGCACCTCTGGCCCGGGCATGGCGCTGAAAGGAGAGGCCATCGGTTTGGCGGCCATGCTGGAGCTGCCCTTGGTCATTGTGAACGTGCAGCGGGGAGGGCCGTCCACCGGCCTGCCGACCAAAACAGAGCAGGCCGACCTGCTGCAGGCACTGTACGGACGCAACGGCGAATGCCCGCTGCCCGTCATCGCTGCCAAGTCGCCTTCCGACTGTTTCGGGGCGGCCTTCGAGGCTTGCCGTATTGCGGTGGAACATATGACCCCGGTCGTTCTTTTGAGCGATGGCTACATTGCCAACGGGTCCGAGCCCTGGCGTTTTCCGAAGGAGAAAGACCTGCCCGTTATCGAAGCAAAATTTGCGGAAGCAAATGAAAGCGGCAGCGGGTTCATGCCTTATGAGCGCGACGAAAACAGGGTGCGGAAATGGGCGCTGCCCGGCACTCCCGGCCTCATGCACCGCGTGGGCGGCCTCGAAAAAGAAGACCTCACGGGCAATGTTTCGTACAATCCCGCCAACCACGAGCACATGGTAAAAACGAGGGAAGCAAAGGTCGCCCTGATCGCCAATGACATCCCCGAACTGAAAATGGACAAGGGCACTGAAAGCGGCGAACTGCTGATTCTGGGCTGGGGTTCTACCCACGGCATCTGCCAAACGGTAACGGAAATGCTGGTCAAGGAAGGGCACAAGGTCGGCCATGTCCACCTGCGCTACCTCAACCCGTTTCCCCGCAACTTGGGCGCTATTTTGAAAAATTTCGATAAAATAATCATCCCCGAAATCAACAACGGGCAGCTCTGCAAAGTGATCCGCGATGAGTTCCTCGTCGAGGTCATCCAGTACAACAAAATACAGGGACTGCCCATGCGAAGAACCGAACTTTATGATTTTGTAAAGTCAGTGATCAGTGATTAGTGATTAGTGATTAGTGATCAGTGATTAGTGATCAGTGATTAGTGATTAGTAGAGCAGTGATTAGTTATTAGCATAACAGGATACTAATCACTGCTCTACTGCTCTACTGATCACTAATCACTAATCACTGCTCTACTAATCACTGATCACTGATCACTAATCACTAATCACTGATCACTAATCACTAATCACTAATCACTAATCACTAATCACTAACCATGGGTAATTTTGGTATGAATTAAGGCCACCCTTGATGAAAAAATATCTTTCACCTCTGGCGTC
>DROJ01000090.1 GCA_011321935.1 Bacteroidota bacterium
CCGCCCGAAAGGCTTGGCAGGCGCGCGCATAACGGTACATTTACGGGGGCGCGTTTTAATAGACCAGGCCCTTTCCAATAAAAAGAAAGAGGCTGTTTTGAAGTTGCCGAAGGCCGATCTGGAACCGGGGGTATATGTTGCCACCTTGTTCAACGGAAAAGATCAGCCCGTCGCCGAACGGCTGTTTTTTATTTCACCAAAAAAGGGCGGGCATAAGTTTATGGTTTCCACAAGGAAGAAAAAATATGCGGCGAGGGAGAAGGTAGAATTCCGGGTCAGCATGAACATGGCCAATATACAGCACGACAGTTTGGCCAAATGCCGGGCGAGTATAAGCGTGCTCCCCGAAAGTGCCACGGGCGGGCCTCCCTCCGACGATATCCGCACTTGGCTTTTGCTGAACAGCGACCTGAGCGCGCTCGTCCCCAATGCGGGGGAATTGATTTTCAACAATGCTTCGCTGGTGCGCGACCAAAAGATAGACCTCTTTTTATTGACCCGCGGCTGGCGCCAGTTCCGTTGGGAGATGTGCGCCCTGCCCGAAAAATTTACGCCGGAATACCTTTTGGAAAAAGGCATATTCCTGCGGGGGCGGATGGGCAGATACAGTTCGCACGAGAAGGCCCGGCAGGGCACCGTCATATTGACCCGGCCAAAAATAGCCTATGCGGAGGAAACAAAAACGGACGAAAACGGGCATTTTATTTTCGGGCCATATACCTTCCACAACACCATTGACGTGCTGCTGCAGGGACGATATACCAAAAACAAAAAGAAGGATGAAAAGGCCAAAAGCAAGCCTTTTGTCCACCTCGAAATATTGCCCTACGATAGCCCAAAACTCCCCCCGCCACCTTTGCAGGCAGCGGCCGGCTATTTGGCCGAACCAGAAAAAGAATATGCCGAGATGAGCCAAAAAGCCCTGACCGTCGCCCGGAACTACGACTCGCTCGTCATCAATCTGGACGTGGTGGACATTACCGCAAAACGTATTTTGGCCAAAGAAAAAGAGCGCAAAGAACGCACCTTCATGTATGGCGGAAGGCCCGATTCCAGGCTCGACCTCGCCGATATTCCCGGCGTCACTTCCCTTTCTGTTTTTGATTTATTGAGAAAAATACCGGGCGTGCGGGTAAGCGGCGGGATAGGGCATGAATGGGTCGAAATACGCGGGCAAACCAGCATCAACCTTTCCAGTACGCCCTCTTTTTTTGTGGACGGCAACCAAGTGGACATCAATTATGTACGAACCATGCAGACCCTGAGCATTGATTTCATTGATGTCATACGCGGCAACCGGGCGGCATTTTTGGGCTCGGGCGGCACCAACGGCGCTCTGCTCATATATACCAAACAAGGCCCCGATGCCGCCGTCGCCCAAAGCAGGCCAGGGCTGCTCCAAACAAATATTTACGGCTTTCACAAAGCCCGCAGGTTCCCGGTCTTTGACCCTTCCGCACCCGGCAACCAAAACAGGCCCGACCTCCGGACAACTGTTTATTGGAATGCCGACCTGAGGATCGGAACAGCCGGCTCGGTCGTGGACGCATTTACGACCTCCGACCAAAACGGCAGGTTCATTATTATTGCCCAGGGCCTGCGGCAGGACGGGCGGCCTTTTTATGGGACTACGGTGTTCGAGGTGGAGTGAGGTGGCATGTGGCATTGTGCGTTGGAGTGGAGAGAAGTGAACTCAGATGTAATGCTTTTGAGGCTGTCTCATAAATCGGGATTTAATAAATTTTTGAATTTTTAGGGTACTGTTCGACAATATTAGGGTAGCAGCCAATTTTTCAAATTTTTAAAATTTGGAAAATTTAATTCCATTATTTTGGGCAAGCACAAATTTTCCAGATTTCTAAAATCTGGAAAATTGAGTCACCCTAATATTGTCGAACAGTACCAATTTTAGTAAATCTGTTTTTTTACTTAAAATAAGGTAACTACTTACCACTCCCCTCAAAACCATTGAATTCACTAACCCCCGACTGAAGTCGGGGGTTAGTGAATTCAACAGCCTTGAGGGGGTGGTAAGTAGTTACAAAATAAGTGCTTTACTAAACAAAGTAAATTGTAACTGCTCAGGATGCGTGTGTGTCGGTAGCACAGCGTTCACGCTGTCCTGGTCACAGACGTTTACGTCTGTGCATAAATAAAACGACGTAAACGTCGTTTACCAGGACAGCGTGAACGCTGTGCTACCGACACACACGCATCCTGAGCAGTTACAGTAAGTTTAATTTTTCAAAAGTGGCTTAGGAACGGTGAAAAAATAAATGCCCTTGTTTCCTTACTTGCAGTATATAAAAGCTTATTACGATGCAAACAGCACTCCTCATGATCCTGATTGTTTAACAATCGAGTTCAAATCAAGAAGTGGCTTTGTTTTTAAAGTCAGGTTCTGCTTACCAGGATAATAAAAAATTACAGGTCGGCTGTCAAAAAACAGCCGACCTGTCAAAATAAACAAAAATGGAAATATTAAAGTTATTTGAAAAATTTGTTCTTGGCCGTCTTGGCGAATTAAGAGTTGAAAAAGGGAGGCTCTATTATTTCCCCGACCTGTTTTATTTATTCCAAGGCCAATCCAAGTGCAGATTGAAAGCCTCTAACAGAGAGAATAAGTAGGTAGGCCATCTGATATTATCGGTAACGGGCACTTATGGAAAAGGAATAGAAAATCCCAAATTCCTGAAAGTTGAGCTAAAAGAATTGCCTGCCTATTTTGAGGATGACACCCACAGGGTACAATGTCATGGTTGCGCTTGCAGAGAAATCATTAAAGATCAATTCAATTGATTTCTACGGAAGAAAGGCAAGCGAAGAAGAATGCACTTGTACATCAGTTAAATGAAAACGTAGATAACATATTACAGTTTGACAATGCTTTATTAGAATTTATCGTTTTTGAATTAGAAGATGACAGAAGGTTCTTTTTTCACCTTTCTGACATATATGAATATAGCTTTTATTTCAAACTTGATTGGACAATTGATGATTTTAAAAAGAAAAGGAGTTATGAGCAGCGAGATATAGAAATTGAATTATTGAAATCTATAAGTTGATTTATTTAAACGACCCTAAACAGGGCTTCAGCAATTGGGTAGTTCTACAAAAGCCCAATACCTTTGCCACAACAACCGGACAAATAAAAAATGAAAAAGCACATCCCCCTAATCTTTTTATTTTTTTCTTTCAATATAAGCGCGCAGACCGAGACTTCGCCAAGCACCCGTTTCATTGCCAACCTTGCCCGGTACCGCAACGAACTCATCGCCGGGAATTTCGACAATTACAAAACCTTGATACACCTGGACACGCTGTGGAAACAGCCCGAAGCAATGAAAGAAGAGGCCGAGGACTTATTGTTCAACGTCATTTACGGCAGCGAGATGTATTTATTGAAACCCAAAAAAATCGTCAAGCGTGTCAACAAAAAACTCCCCGATTACCCGCTGCTATATTTGCTGACGGAAGACAACATCAATATCATTTTAAAAAACAAACATTTAATAGACCTGCTCACCAACGGTATTTTAAAGCCCGACCCGCCTTTCCAAATTGACCCCGAAACCTATATTTTCGAGGAACTGGATTTTTATGGAATAAAGGACGGTATGACCATCGGCGAAATAGGCGCCGGCAACGGCGTGTTCAGCCTTATGCTGGGCTTGGCTTATGACAGCCTTACCATATATGTGAACGATCTGGATTTTTTTTCTGTCAGATATGCGAAGGAAAAAATAACCGGGTGCGGGAGCAAAAACAGCGGCAATGAATATTTTTTTGTGGAGGGGAAAAAGAAAAGCACACAACTTGAAAACATTAAACTGGACAAAATAATCATCCGCAACGCATTCCATCATTTTTCCCGGCGGCCCGAAATGCTCGCCTCTATCAAACAATCGCTGAAGCCCGGCGGCGACCTATATATCGCCGACCCTTATTTATGCACCGGACATGATTTTGACTGCGATGAAATAATGGCTGCCGAAGATATTAAAAAGGCCATCCTTGACAACGGCTTTGAAATAATTGATGAAAAATACAAAGACGAGTGGAGTTGGCTATATTTGCACTGCCAAACAAAAAATTAAAACCACAAAAACATGCAAGTCAAAAACACTTTCTCCATATTCATTTCCCTATTTATTTGTTGCTCCCTATATGCGCAAGAAGGAAAACTGATACCTCCAAAAAAGCTGCTAAAAGACTTCGACGCGCTTACCGAAATGATAGAAGCCCACCCCGCCCCCTACCGGCACAAGTCCGAAAAAGAATTCAAGGCACTTATAGACAGCACCCGCAAGCTGCTCAACCAACCGATGGACGCCGTTGGTTTTTATAAATTGGCAAGCCCGATATATGCGGCCATAAAAGACGGGCATACCTCCATGTCCATGCCATCCTATATATTGAAAAAACATTGGAAAGAAAACGGGGTGTTCCCATATAAAATATATATCACGGAGGAAGACCGGATGTATATCATCGAAAACCACGGGCAGGACAGCAGCATCGCGCTGGGGGCAGAAATACTGAAACTGAATGACATTCCGGTGGCCGATTTTATAAAAAACATAAGCCGCTATATTTCTTATGAGCAGGAAATATTCAGGAACACAATTATCGAAAAAGGTTTTGATTTTTATTTGCTGCTATATTTTGGAAAAACAAAAGAAATAAAGCTCGATTACCTCAGCGATGCCCTGCACAGCCATGTGGTAAAATATATTCAGCCCGGCGAATGGAAGAAAAAAATGGCGGAGGAAGAAGAGCACCGCCGCAAAAAAATTGCCGCAGGCGAACCCTATGAATATACCAAAATAAAGGACGGCGTGGGCTTCCTGAAAATATATTCCTTCGCTATTTACCAGCAGGACAAATATGATTTTTTCCTGCGGAAAATGTTGCGAAAAATAAAAAAGGACAGCGTGCAGTCATTGATCATAGATGTGCGCGGCAACACGGGCGGCTTCCCAAAAGTAGTGTCCGACCTGCTGCACTGTATTTCCGAAAAATATTTCAAAACGATGGCCCGCTCGGAAATGAAAGTCAGCGATGCCTATAAAAATTATTTCAACGAAATGGCGCCTTCCGTTGACCTTTCGAGGAGGCAGTTCTTCCGCCCGCTCCATTCCATTGACCTCAATTCCCTTTTTGCCAAAAAGACGGGGACGTTCGTGGTGGAGGACAAAATATTCAACGAGCCACCGCAACAGAAAAACAACGAGTATTCGGGCGACCTCTACCTGCTCATTGACCGCCGCTCTTTTTCGGCTTCCTCCTCTTTTGCCGCTACCTTCCGCTGCTACCAACTGGGCGTGATAATCGGCTCGGAAACGGGCGGCACCAAGGTCTTCCACGCCAACAGCATGTGGAAAAAAATGAAGCACACCGGCATCTCCTGCGGCATGGCCACTACCCGCCTTTACACGGCCTGCTTCCACGAAGAAGACGAGGGCATCCAGCCCGACCTCACCGCAAAACCCTCCATCCAAGACCTCGTGGCAAAACGGGACGCCGCCCTGAGCTACACCCTACGGGTGATAAAAAAAGTGCAGAAAATGCGGAAAGAAGAAATGGGAAATTGATCAGTGATTAGTGGAGCAGTGATTAGTAGAGTAGTGATTAGTGATTAGTAGAGTAGTGATTAGTGGAGTAGTAAAGTAGTGATTACCACTATCTAAACATTGATGATGGGGGGCTATATAAACCTAAACCTCATACAATTGACAGCTAATCACTACTCTACTAATCACTAATCACTACTCTACTGGTACAAATCGTAATTAGCTAACCATTTAGTTGGGTGTGACCGCTGCGTGATGTAAACAAAATTAGTATTTTGGCGGAAAAAACATCATGAATAGCAAACTAATAAAAAAGGCTGGTAACAGGATAACAGTAGAATTGGAAATTGAACTTGATCC
>DROJ01000091.1 GCA_011321935.1 Bacteroidota bacterium
AAACTCGTTTTTCGTCTTTTCAAGGTGGGGCGAAACCGTTTTCCAATACCACGACTTCCAGCCCAACAACCCGGCATTTGGCTGGGACGGCAAGCACAAAGGGGAAGAATTGAACCCCGCCGTTTTTGCCTATTTCGCCGAAATCGAATTTGTGGACGGAGTGGTCCAACTGTTCAAAGGGGATGTCGTTTTGGTGAAATAGTTACGAAATAAGAATGCGGATAACGGGTTAAATTTTGCGAGCATTGATTTTCAATGGTTTAGGCTCCACGTTTACTAAACTTTATCCCGAATTCACTTCGGGAAGTAAACGTAACGTCCTGAAAATCAGTAGTTTTTTTTAACCCGTTATTCGCATTAAGAAAGAAACCCTATCATTTAGATATTCAAGGTACGGTATGTTTGCCCCGTTTCCGTGCCCTTCCGAAAGAGGGGGATTTTGCCAAAGGCATCCCTGCGGGGAAATCCCCCCTCTTTCGGAAGGGCACGGAGACGGGGCGGCAGGTTAGATCTTTTGCCTTGGCATATTAAAATAATACGTTAAAATTTTTATTCAGTACCGTACACTTTTTTGAAAACCCTATCAATGGAAATGAAAATAGCTTTCCTCCTTTGCGACCATGTGGACTATGCCCTGCGGCCTATCCACGGCGACTACCCGGAGATGTTTTCTTCCCTTTTCCCAGACCTTCATTTTGAAATATTCACTGTTTGCGAAGGGCATTTCCCAAAGAACGCAAATGACTTTGACGCCTATTTTGTCAATGGCTCGCACCGCTCTGTTTATGACGAGACAGCTTGGATCGTCCAGTTGAAAAATTTTGTAAAATCCATTTGCGAAGCGAAAAAAAAATACGTGGGCGTGTGTTTTGGGCACCAAATGTTGGCCGAGGCATTGGGGGGCAAAGTGGCCAAATCGGAACATGGCTGGTGCGTGGGGGCACACGAATTTGAAATAGTAAAACGGGAGGGGTGGATGTTGCCTTTCCGGCCCAGCCTCAACCTGCTCATGATGTGCCAAGACCAGGTACTCCGCTTGCCTCCCGGCGGCGTCGTTTTAGCCAAAACGGAAAAATGCCCCGTCGGCATATTCAGGGTCGGGGCGCAGATGCTGGGCATTCAGGCGCACCCCGAATTTTCAAAAGAATACGACCGGGCCTTGATGGAAATGCGGACAGAAAGGATGGGAAAGGAGGTCGTCCGGCAAGGTACCGAAAGCCTGAAAAAAGAGGTGGGTCAAAAGAGAATAGCGGAATGGGTGAGGCAATTTTTACAAAAAAAGTAACTCTCCGGCAGGTGCCGAAACCCCGAAAGGATTTTGGGACCTGCCGGAGAGTCAACCCTTTTGTTCAAAACGGCAGGTCTTCGTTTGCTTGAGTAACAGGCTCGTCATTAACAGAGGGGAAGCTGTCTCCAGTAGCCGGCGGGGCTGGAACAGAAGCCGGTGCAGGGCTTGTATTTACAGCCGCTACGGGAGCAGGTTTTTCGATGCGCCAGGCATTGAGGTTGGTGAAATATTTCCCTTGCCATTCCCTTCCCCGCAGGTCGAAGTGGACTTTGAGCTGCTCGCCTTCCTCGCAAGGGTCGAGCAGGGGGCAGCGGTCTTGTGTGAGTTGGAATTTTACATATTGCGGGTAGTTCCCGTCTTGGATTTCGAGCACAAATTCACGGGCCTGGAAATTGGCCGTCTTGCTCTCGGTATCGTACTTTCTAAGCAGCTTACCTTCTATTTCAAAATTAGGCATAAAGTGATTGTTGGTTTATTAATTGATGATCGGTGCATGGCGAAGCCATTTCCGCAAAATAAGCAACAATCGAACAATTCAACAATCATATTTTCAATTAATTTTTTCAAAAAAAAGCAACAGCGGTACTGGCATCGTGCAACTTGTAAATATCGGTAGCCGACTGGCAAAGCACCGCTTTTTTGCCCCTCATCGCAATGGGCGCCTTGAGGATGCCGGGGTTGAACTTTAGGATATTGAGCCAGTCTTCGTCGTTGAACTCCCGCCCCCTGATATGCTCCTGATAATAAGGGTGGGCCTTGTTCAACAGCTCTTTCGGGTGCATGTCCAAAGAGTGTACGATCTGCTTCCAACTGGTGCCATTGGAGGGCGCCTTGTCAAAGGCAAAAGTCCTTACGTGAGCGGCCAAGCCCTGGGCATGGGCCACTGTCTTTTTGTCGTTGCTCGATTCGGGATTGTAATAAATCAAGATCTCGCGTTGATGGGTTTTCATATAAACCGGATTTTAATGAAAGAAATAATGAACGTCCAAAAATAACGATTTATACCGGAAAAAATAAATTAAACAGCTTTTTATTTTGTAAAAATAAAAAACAAACAAATTTCATGCTTCGTAAAACACGTTTTGGCAAACCATGTTCCACAACCGGTGCCTTGCCGTACCAACTCCCTTTATCCGATATTTGCCGCCCGGAAAGCCAATCACTAAATGCCAACAGGGTGCATTTCAAAATTTCGGTGAGGGATGGCTTCCCCTACTGGGGACTGAGGGGCCAAGCGAGGGAAAGACCGAGATTTTGAAATGCACCCTGCCAACAGCACTGAAATATGATTACATTCACTAAACATTCCCTGCAAAAACTGGAAGTCTTGTTCGAGGAACTGGGCTATGTCGTCCGCTATGAAAAGGGCAATTTCACTTCTGGCTACTGCCTTGTCGAGGACCGGAAGATTGCCGTCATCAACAGGTTTTACGATGCCGAGGGCCGCATCAATGTACTGCTCGACATATTGGACACACTGGAGTTTGAGCCGGGCATTTTTGGTGAAAAGACGGCTGCCTTTTATGAAAAAATAATAAAGCACAAGGAGGCCCTGGAAGAGAAACGGGCAGGTGCTTAGGAATATGGGCCGGTACAAGTGCGCCGGTGCAACATTGCCTTTTGCCCCCCTTTCAACAACTTGCCATAAATGGGCTGAAAATTTTGCTGGCAGGCACATATTATATATGTTTGCCAACTCAATTTACCTGCAATCCCTGCATACCGGTCCATTAAACGCTACTTAAACTAAACATTTCCCGGCATATTCGACCCCCAATTTTTGGGGTTTGACTATTAAAAACCCGTAAAGCACATGGCATCTGGCCATGCGTTGCACTGTCCACAAACACTGTTGTCCAATGGTCTTGACACTTGCTCATAAACTATCTCCTTCCGTTGCGGATTTAAAGCCGTCGGCGACCCTGCTCATCAATGAGCGTTCTAAAACACTGGCTGCTGCGGGAAAAAAGGTTTACCGGCTGGGCTTCGGGCAGTCCCCTTTCCCTGTGCCTGGAGAGGTGGTGCAAGCCCTCCGCGACCACGCAAGCGAAAAGGATTACCTGCCGGGCAGGGGCTTGTACGCCCTGCGGGAAGCGGTGGCCGGTTTCACCCAAAAAACAAAAGGGCTGGCCTGCTCGGCAGAGGACGTGATGATCGGGCCGGGCAGCAAGGAACTGATGTTCAGCCTGCAGATGGCACTCGATGCCGACCTGCTTTTGCCCTCCCCAAGCTGGGTGTCTTACGAGCCGCAGGCGCATATTTTACAAAAAAAAACACATTGGCTGGAAACCCGCGAAGAAGATGGCTGGCGCCTGCAAGCAGCTACCTTGGACAGGGCATGTGCGGCCAGCCCAGCGAGGAGCAAACTCCTGATCCTCAATTATCCGAACAATCCCGTTGGCAACAGTTATGACGGGGCGCAGCTAAAGGCTTTGGCCGAGGTGGCCCGGCGGTACGGGGTCATTGTTTTGGCCGACGAAATTTACAGCATGGTCCACCACGAGGGGGGGCAATGCTCCCATGCGGCCCATTACCCGGAAGGCACCATCGTGAGCAGCGGGCTGAGCAAGTGGTGCGGGGCGGGCGGATGGCGGCTGGGCACTTTTGTTTTTCCAAAAGAACTGCGCTACGTGCTGGACGCAATGGCGGGCATCGCCAGCGAGACTTTCAGCGCTGTGTCTGCCCCGGTTCAGTTTGCGGCCATCACGGCTTTCAAGGGCAGCCCCGGCACCGACCGCTATGTGTTCCGCTCGCGGAGGGTGCTGAAAACGGTGGGCCGTTTTGTTTATCAAAGATTAAAAAAAATGGGCGTGACCATGCCTGCACCGGAGGGCGGTTTTTACCTTTTCCCAAATTTTGAAAAACACCGGCCGGGGCTGGCCAAAAAGGACATTTACGGAAGTGCGGCTTTTTGTGAAGCCTTATTGGAGGAAACGGGCATTGCCCTGCTGCCGGGGGAGGTGTTCGGCAGGCCGCCCGGCGAACTGAGCTGCCGCCTGTCCTTTGTTGATTTTGATGGAAAGGCGGCATTGCTGGCCTCCGCCCAGAACGTTGATTTGCCGGAAGGCGAAATATTTGTGAAAAACAATTGCCCTAAAATATACGAGGCGATGGATGTGCTGGCGGCATGGCTCGACCAAGATTAGACCGTACTGCACACGGATCGAAGGGATCAAACTGACCTGCACTGATTGTCCGACAAATCAGTTCTTACCAGTCAAATCAGTTCGACCTGTGCGCCATCCTAAGTGGTACAAATCGTAATTAGCCAACCATTTAGTTTTTGGTTAAATGCCACATTATCAGGGATTTGGCGGACTAATCACTAATCAACTAATTACTGATCACTGCACTATATGCTTCAGAAACCTAAGGCTCAACAAATACTATTAATTTTCTCACTAAACAAATTTTGATTATGAAGCAACAATTTCACTCATTTTTACCCGGCCTGCTCACCCTGTTTTTTATGGGGCTGGTTTCTTTTGGCTTTGCGCAAAAAGGGACCGTTTCGGGCACTTTGACCGATGCCGACGGGCCATTGATCGGCGCTTCGGTGGTGGTGGTGGGCACTTCCACGGGAGCTGTCACTGACATTGACGGCAGCTATTCCATCAAGCTCGACCCGGGCACTTACGACCTTGAGGCAAGCTACACAGGTTATGGATCGCAACGCTTGACGGTCACCGTAAAAGCAGGGGAAACAACTGCTGCGAGCTTCCTCTTGTCGGCAGGCATCTCGCTCGACGACATCGTGGTGACAGGCACGAGGGCTTCCAACCGCACCAATACCGACGCGCCCGTTCCGGTTGATGTCATCAATGTGTCAAAGCTATCGGCAGTAGCACCGCAGACCAGCATCAACCAACTGCTGCAAAACACGGCCCCTTCCTTTTCTTCCAACACCCAGACCATCTCGGACGGTACGGACCACATTGACCCCGCTTCGCTGCGCGGCCTCGGCCCAGACCAAGTGCTGGTTTTGTTGAACGGAAAAAGGAGGCACACCACTTCGCTGGTGAACGTCAACGGTACTTTCGGGCGCGGCAATGTGGGCACCGACCTCAACGCCATCCCTGCGGCTGCCATCCAAGCAATCGAAGTCTTGCGGGACGGGGCTGCTGCGCAATACGGCTCGGATGCCATTGCGGGAGTCATCAACGTGAGGATGAAAGAAGACGTCAACAAGCTGTCTTTCAACCTTACCTCGGGCGCCAATTTCACTAGTGAGATCGGGCCATTTGGGGGCGAGAAGAAAAACCAGGACGGAGAAGTGGTCAACCTCGGCATCAACTACGGCCTGCCGATGGGCAACAACGGCGGCTTCATCAACTTTACCGGAGAGTTCAACTACCGCGGCTCTACCAACCGGATGCAGGAGTTCCAGGGCGGCATTTTCAATGCCCTCAACGCCGTTGAAAACGTGGCATTGCAAAACAAGGTGGACATCAGTAGCTGGGGCATGCAGGATGTGCAGGCCATGGCGCTCAACGTTTCGCACTCTGGCGACTTGATGCAGCAGATCGCAAATGCTCCCGACCTCGAAACATTGCAGGACTTGCTGGGCACTGATGTGACCGATGCCGAACTGGCCGCAAGGGGCCAAGTGCGCAGCGACTACAACATGCGCGTCGGCCAATCGGCCCTGCGCGGCGGCAAGTTCTTTGCGAACATGAAACTGCCCGTGGGAGAAAACATGGAGTTTTACAGCTTCGGCGGCATTGGTTACCGCAGGGGCGAGTCGGGCTGTTTTTACAGGCTGCCAAGCCAGAGCAGGACGACCACCTCGGTCTATCCGAACGGTACGGTGCCACGTATCAATTCCAATATCGTTGACCGCTCTATTGCTACGGGCATACGCGGCATGGTAGGCAACTGGAATGTTGATTTGAGCAACACTTGGGGCTCGAACTCATTCAACTTTTTCATGACCAACACCCACAATGCGACCCTCGGGCCATCTACCCCGACCACTTTCGACTCGGGCGGCCACTCGTTCACACAGAACACGGCCAACTTCGACATGTCCCAATATTTCGACAATATCGGTTCGATCAAAGGCATCAACATCGCTTTTGGTGCGGAGTACCGCTTTGAAAATTTCAGGGAAATACCGGGCACCGAGCTTTCCTGGGGCAACTACGACATCAACGGCAACCTCGTGAACTCGGTCACTCCGAGCGAACTCCTGTCGAGGGATTTTCTGGGAAGAAACCGGCCTTCCGGCGCGCAGTGCTTTGCGGGCTTCCTGCCAACCAACGACGTGGACGCCAACCGCTCAAGTGCAGCCGGCTATATTGATACTGAATTCGACCTCAGCGATGCCTTCTTGGTGACCGCAGCAGTGCGCTTCGAGAACTACCCCGACTTCGGCTCCACCTTCAACTACAAGCTGGCTTCCCGCTATAAAGTAACCGACAACGTGTCTTTGAGGGGCGCGTTCAGCACGGGCTTCCGCGCACCTTCCCTGCACCAGATCAACTTCAGCCGTACTTCTACCATCTTTGAATTGGTGAACGGTGTTTCGGTGGCACAGGAGCGGGGTACTTTTGCCAATACTTCGCGCGCAGCCAAGCTGCTCGGCATCCCCGAACTCAAAGAAGAGACCTCTGTCAACTACAGCCTCGGCTTCACTGCCAAAATGCCGGAACTCGGCGTGCGCCTCACCGTGGATGCCTATCAGGTGAACATTGACGACCGGGTCGTGCTTACAGGCGGCTTCTCTGCGGGCGACGACGAGGAACTGCAGTCCATCTTCCAGCAGGCAGGTGCGACGCAGGCCACTTTCTTTGCCAATGCAATTGATACCAAATCAAAAGGACTTGACATCGTTATTTCGCACCGCACCATTTTGGGGCAAAAGAATACTTTGACCAACGATTTTGCCGCTACCTTCTCGCAGACCGAATGGGACCAGGGCATCAGCCAGGGCGACCTGGACAGCGACGACGACCGCATCGTTGTCAATGGGGTGAAGGCTTCAAAACTGTTGGCGGAAAAAGGGCTTGTCGGTACTTACTTTGACCAGCAAAGCCGTATCTACCTGGAGCAGGCAGTGCCGCGCACCAAGTTGACCTTGAGCCATACTTTGACCTTGGACAAGACGACGATCTACCTGCGCAACACCTTGTTTGGTGAAACCACAGAAGCTACCAATGAGGCTATTTTCGACAAAGACCTGAACCTGACGGACAAGTCAATTGACCCGTACAATTCGGCCAAAGTCATTACTGACCTGAGCGTGGGCTATAACTTCACGCCCAGCTTTTCTTTGACCATCGGTGCCAACAACTTGCTGGATATCTATCCCGACGAGTCAGACCATACCTTCTGGTCAAGTGGCCGGTTCAGGTATTCAAGGAGGTCGCCACAGTTCAGCATGAACGGGCGCTTCTTGTTTGCAAGGATCGCATTTACGATTGAATAATTATTTATTTCGATAAATAAATAAACCGGATTTTGCTTATCCCGGATTTTGCTTTTGGCAAGGTCCGGGATTTTTTTCGAGGAATTCACATCCCTCGAAAAAAACATAACATTTGATACACCGCCAAAAAATGTTTATTTCTAAAAACTCCAATTGGGGCTTTTTATATAGAGCTTGCCCGGTATTTTTGAAATACACCGGCCTGCGCTGAAAAATTGCCGATTTCTTTTTTCATATGTTTGCCCAAAATAAAAATAAACCCATGCCCGGATATATAATAAAAACACCCCGCCTCGGACTGCGCAATTGGCAGCCTTCCGACCTCGAACCTTTTGCCGAAATGAACAGCGACGAAGCCGTGATGGAATATTTTCCAAAAACACTTTCCAAAGAAGAGTCCCTTGATCTATATAACAGGCTGAAAGAACATTTTGAAAAACACGGCTATACTTATTTTGCGGCAGAAACAATTTCAGATAAAAAATTTATCGGCTTTATTGGCCTGGCCTATCAAACATATGAGGCCCATTTTACGCCCTGCGTTGACATTGGCTGGCGGCTGCGGCGGGAAGCATGGGGAAAGGGATATGCAACCGAAGGTGCAAAGGCATGTTTGGATTTTGGTTTTAATAAAATAAAATTGGAAGAAATATATTCCGTGACACCTTTGCCCAATTTAAAATCGGTGAACGTCATGAAAAAAATAGGGATGAAAAAGGTGGGCGAATTTGGGCACCCGAATATTGAGGAGGGACACCCGCTGAAAGTTTGCAATTTATTTAGAATATCAAAACAGTAATTAATTATTTAAAAAATGACACAAAACCTGATCCTCCTCAACCTTGATTTTTCCAGCCCATATGTACTGATAATTGCTGCGTCGGTCATTATTGTCCTCTCCTATTTATATGGCCTGCTGGCCGAAAAAACAAGCATCCCTTCTGTTTTGATGCTCATCATAACGGGTGTTTTAATCAAACTTGGATTGGACAAAGCAGGGGTAGGAAGCCCCGACCTGATGCCGTCTTTGGAAGTATTGGGCATCGTCGGCTTGATAATGATCGTATTGGAGGCAGCACTTGATTTACGGGTGACAAAAGAAACGCTGCCGCTGATCGGAAAGTCTTTTTTAATTGCTTTATTGGCTTTGTTGCTTTCTACTTTTGCGGTAGCCGCACTATTGATGGGCTCCCTTCCAATGGACTTTATGCACGCCCTATTATATGCCACACCGCTCTGCATTATGTCGAGCGCTATTATTATACCGAGTGTCGGAAAACTAACGGGGCACAAAAAAGAATTCATGATTTACGAAAGTGCATTTTCCGACATATTGGGCATTATGCAATTTTATTTTTTATTGAGCTTAATGGAGGCTGGGGGCAGCGCCGCTATCTCTGGTTTTTTAATTAGTTTTTTTGTGACGATAATTGTTGCCATAATAGCGAGCTATGTTTTGGTATTTATATTTAAAGATTTAAAAGGCCATACCCGTTTGTTTTTGTTGATCGCCATATTGTTGATTTTATATGCACTCGGAAAACTGATGCACCTATCGCCGCTGCTTATTATTTTGATATTCGGGCTGTCCCTTTCCAACCACCAAACAGTATTCAGGGTGTTCAAAAAATATTGGGCCAACGATGCCGAAGACCCGATTGAAAAAATAGAAAAAGAATTCCATTTGATTACCCTCGAAACAGCTTTTGTAGTCCGCACTTTCTTTTTTGTTATATTCGGGATGACCATTGCGCTTTCTTCGCTGGTCAATTTAAATGTATTTTTTATTAGCTTTGGCATATTGGCCTGCCTGTATATTGTCCGTTTTATTTTATTAAAATTATTTATGAAAAAAGATATTTACCCCGAACTGTATATTGCTCCGAGGGGATTGATTACTATTCTTTTGTTTTTTGCCATTCCGGCCACTTATATGATCGAGGAATTTGATTCGGGCATCCTTTTATATGTTATCCTTATTTCCAGTTTGGTGATGACCTATGGCTTGATTAAAGACAGTAAAAAAATGGTGGAAAAAGAGGATGCCGGAGAAGGCTTATGAGTTTTGAAATTCAACTGTTTTTTTTGAAAGGATACTTTGGCCGTCTATTTTACAGGAAAGGGTAAAAGTAAAAGTAGTGCCTCCTTTTTCATTTGATTTAAACCAAATATCGCCGCCGTGCATCCTGGCTATTTTTTTACATATAGCGAGGCCTATGCCCGAGCCGGGTTTATGTAGGTTGCCGAGGCGCTGGAAAGGCAGGAACGCTTTTTCCTGAAATTGTTCGTCCAAACCTATCCCGTTATCTGAAACATTAAATTCATAATATCCCTCTTTTTTTTCGTGGGTGATTTTAATGATCGGCGCGGCGTCTCCACGGAATTTAATAGCGTTGCTGAGGAGGTTTTGGAACAATTGCAATATGCCCGTTTTATTTACTTTTAAAATGGGCAGGGCCTCGCAAATAATTTGTGCGCCGCTTTTTTCTATTTCTTTTTTTAAATTAAAACGGACGATTTCCAATGTATTGTTGAGGTTCGTTTTTCGGAACGAGCCGTCGTCCATCCCGACCCTCGAATATTCCAGCGAATTGCGGATGACGTCGTGCATCTGCTTTGCGCCGGAAACAATAAAATCAACAAACTCTTTGCTCTCCTCGTCGAGCTGGGAAAAGTTGCGCCTTTTCAGCAGTTGGGCAAAATTGCCGATGGTGCGGAGCGGGCTTTTCAGGTCGTGCGAGGCGATGTAGGCAAAGTGTTCCATCTCCTTAAAAGACAGTTCCATCTTTTTCAGGTTTTCCGCCAGTTCCAATGATTTTTCTTGGATGATCTGGTTTTTCAGTTTCAGTTCATTTTTTTGTTTGGAAAGTTCATGGTTGGCCTCCTCTAATTGTTGCTGGTGATTTTCCAGTTCTTCAATAGATGCCTTGAGCGCCTTCTCTGCTATTTTGCGGTCCAGGCTGGTACGCACAAATTTGAACTCGCTTTTCTCGAATTCTTTTTTGATCGCATTGACTTCAATATATAATTGTTCTTTTTTTTCGGGACTTATTTGTTCCAAAGAATCAATCAATGCGAGGAGTTTTTTTGTGCGGCCCTTGCTCATTTATTTTTTTCTTTAAAAAGCATCAGCGAGCAGGTTTCATTATGAAATTCGCAGGTGCCGTTTTTGGTGTTGCCGATTTCGCCGTAGCTCAAAAAGCCGATCATCGGTTTTTTCCAATAATTATAAAGCCCTTCCACCTCCTCTTCCAGTACCGGCCCGAATGCGCCGTGCCTGCCGACGCAGGAGAACATCAATAAGGCATCGGCCTCCGCAAAGCCATTTTTCAAATGCTGGAATTCATTGATGGTCTGTTGCAGCACTTCAAAACCGGGCGAGTTCGAGAAACGGAATTTAGCGCCCTGCCGCACCCCTCCCGCCAAGATGAGCGAGCGGTTTTTGTCGTCTATCATCAGCGGCGAACGGAGCACGGCCTCCCCGTCTTCCCGCATGATCTGCAAAGGGTAATTGGTCTGGATGGACATCAATTGTTCCCTTTTTGTTCCGGGGTTTTCATCAAAACCAAAATGCTTTAAGAACACGTCGAGTGCGGGTTCGCCGTTGATCGCATAAACGATGTTGCCGGCTGATTTGGTGATGGTTTTCACCCCGCCGAGCGCTTCCCAACCGCTTGCCGCCAAGCCCTGCATTTCGATTTTACCGGTGTCGATTATCAAAGCGGCAAGGCCGTTGTCGGAGATAAAATTATTGGAAAAAACGGTGGTTTGGGTCATGGCAAGGTCATCGGCTGCCAAGCCTCCGTAAAGTGGGATTTCTGTGCCGATGCCTGATTTTATGCCCGAAATGATTTGGTCTGCATCCACCTTGATGCCGCCGGAGAGGACGACCATGCCGGGCTTCCCGAATTTGTTTTTTGCGAAGCTGCCGACCTCCCGTGAGCGCTTATAAACTTCGTCGCTTCCGTATTCTTTTAACTGGATGGAATAGTGGTCGCGGGGCATGTCCATCAGCAGCACGGCGATGGAGTCTTCGACCAATTGGTTGTCCACTATTTCGCCCGCAGTGGTGCAGCCCAAGAGGTCAATGCCGTTTTCGACAAACAGCTTGTTCAGCTCTTTCAGGTCGTATTTTAACGAAGTAAAAACGATGGCCAAGGTCGGTCTGAACTCTTGGTGGATGGTTTGCCGGAGCGACATTTTGAGGGAATTCAGCGAGGTGCATTGCAGGCTTTTTGATTTCATAAAATTGATTGGTTGGAACAAGTGCGGCTAAATGCAGCCCTTTGTTGTGGTTGAAAAATCAGGGGGAGGAAAGGCTAAATGGGGCTATGTATAACTATCGCAATTGGTTGAGTATTTATTTTTGGCCACCTGCCTGTCCATACGGACGTACCGGTACGTCCGTATGGACAGGCAGGAATACTTCAGGCTCAATGCTTTGGCCGACTAATCACTAATCAACTGATTACTAATCACTGGATAGGCTGTTTTTTCAAAAAAAATGCCAGTAAGGTGGGGGCTTGGCAGGAGGAGGTTTTCGTTGCCAAAAATAAGATTGGTTTCTTTTGGGCGCGGGCGGGAAACGGGCATTTTTCCTTTTGTGAAATACTTACATTTGCCGCTATATTTGAATGAGCCTGCCCATTCCCGATGCCATCGGGAGGGCGGCCACAAACACTACAAGCATGTCCCAAGTAAAAGAATTCAACGACTACCGAACGAAGATGAACGAAAAGATCTTCGCCCAAAAAAACAAAGCCCTCAACCGCTTTTTTGCTTTGGACAAAACCACATACCAAGCCGGTGCCCTCGACGTGAAGACCAAAGAACTGCTCGGCCTCACAGCCTCCATGGTGCTGCGCTGCGACGACTGCATCCGCTACCACCTCGGCACTTGCTACGAGCTAGGGGTGACCACGGAGGAGGTGTTCGAGGTTTTTTCCATCGCCAATTTGGTGGGCGGGTCTATCTGTATTCCGCACACGCGGCGGGCGGTGGAGTATTGGGAGAGTTTGAGAGAATGAGAGAATCGAGAGTTTGAGAGTTTGAGAGTTTGAGAGGATGAGAGGATGAGAGTTTGAGAGTTTGAGAGTTTGAGAGTTTGAGAGAGAGAGAACCCAACGGCCAAATATTTTCTAACTTGCAGCCAAATATTTTTCAATGAAAATACTCCCGATAGGACGGCAGACATTCAGCGACATCGTCGGCAACGGCTTGCTGTACGTGGACAAGACGAAGTACTTGGACCAGCTTGCCAACGGGGGCAAATACTATTTTTTTTCCCGCCCCCGCCGCTTTGGGAAATCGCTGACCCTTTCTACTTTGAAATCTTATTTTCAGGGAAAAAAAGAATTGTTCAAAGGGCTGGCCATCAGCAGGTTGGAAAAAAAATGGCAGTCCCATCCGGTGCTGTTGCTGGACTATTCGCTGGTGGAATACCGCTCTGGAAAGGAAGTTTTCCATGCGTCACTACTGCGTTATCTGCAAACACTGTCCAAAGGGCTGGGGGTCGAGGTCGAGGGGAACATTGTGAAAAACTTTTTTCAGGAACTCATAATTGCTTTGTTTGAAAAATACGGCCCCGTTGTCATTTTGGTGGACGAATACGACAAGCCGCTGGTGGATGTACTGACCGAGCAAGAGAAATTCGATGAAAACCGGGATGTCCTAAACGGCTTCTACGGCGTGCTGAAAGGGCTGGACGATAAGCTGCGTTTTGTGATGCTGACCGGGGTGAGCCGCTTTGCCAAAGTATCGGTCTTTTCTGGGCTGAACAATTTGGAGGACATTACCATGGACAAGCGCTACCAATCGCTCGTCGGTTTTACGGAAGAAGAACTGAGGCACTATTTTAAAGAACACCTCGCAGCCCTCGCCGCTGAGTTTGAAGTGAGCGAAAAGGAAGTTTTGCAAGAAATGGCCAAGTGGTACAACGGCTATTCTTGGGGCGGTGAGGAAAGGGTTTACAACCCCTTTTCCATCCTCAATTTGTTCAACAAAAACAGGTTCGAGAATTATTGGTTCGAAACGGGAACGCCGAGTTTTTTGATAGACCTGTTCGTGCAACAAAAAGAACTGCCGGAGCATATGGAAAATGTGGAAGTGACCGACCTGTCAAGCAGTTCCAACAACCCAGCCGACATATCCCTCCATGCACTGCTGTTCCAAACGGGATACCTCACCATTTTGAAAAAAACAAGAGACGCATATGGACAAGAATATATTCTCGGCTATCCAAACGAAGAAGTCAGGAGGTCTTTTGTTACTTATTTAATGGTTGCTTTTGCACGAAAGGACAAGTTTAAGATACAGCCCGATGCCATCAACCTTCGGTCGGCCTTAAGAAAGGAAGACCCCGACATGTTCCTCGACATTATCAGGGCTTATTTCGCCAACATCCCCTCCCGGCTGCACATCCCCAAAGAAGCCTATTACCACTCGCTGGTTTATATGATTCTGACCCTCGTTGGGCTGAAAATGGACTTGGAAAAACCGACCGACAAAGGCCAAATTGACGGGGTGATGGAACTGCCCGACAAGGTGTATGTCATCGAGTTCAAATTTGCTGCCTCCAAACGGGTGAAAAACGTGGACACCCTGGCCAAGCAGGCCATCAAGCAGATCGAGGAAAAAAAATATTACGAACCATATATTGCCACGGGCAAAAAAATACTCCTGTTCGGCATCGGTTTTTTAAATAAAAAAATAGGCGGCAAATTGAAGGTTTTAAAATAAAAACTGGCTCGCCTTTACAATACCCCAATACCCCAATATCTTAATACCTTTTTATAAATGCTGGATTTACAAAAAACACAAACACAATCATCCTACCTCCAAGACCTCAACGACGTGCAGCGGCAAGCGGTCACCACTACCGAAGGCCCCGTGCTGGTAGTGGCCGGCCCCGGTTCGGGCAAGACGCGGGTGCTCACCTACCGCATCGCCTACCTCATCGAAAAAGGCGTGGCGCCCTGGGAAATACTCACCCTGACATTTACCAACAAAGCGGCGAGGGAGATGAAAGAGCGCATCGAAAAGGTGATCGGCCCGCGGGCGCAGCGGGTTTGGGCGGGGACCTTCCACAGCATCTTTGCCCGTATTTTGCGCTACGAGGCGCAGCACATCGGCTACCCCAGCAACTTTACCATTTACGACTCCGACGACACCAAATCCGTGATCGGCACCATCATCAAAGAGATGAACCTGAACAAGGAACAGTACACCGTGAACAACATCCGCTCCCGCATTTCTTCCTGCAAGAGCAACCTCGTGACCCCAAAATTGTACGAAACAAAAGCAGACCTTCGGGAGGAAGACCGGGTTGCCCGGCGGCCTTATTTTTATGAAATTTATAAAAAATACACGGCCCGCTGCAAGCGTTCCGGGGCCATGGATTTCGACGACCTGCTGTTCCGGCTGTACGAGCTTTTCCAGAACCACCCCGAAGTGGCCGACAAGTACCGCAGGCGCTTCAAGTACCTGATGGTGGACGAGTTTCAGGACACCAATTATCTGCAATATGCCATTGTCAAAAAATTTGTGAACTACCCCGGCAGCCCCCGCAATATCTGCGTGGTGGGCGACGACGCCCAAAGTATTTATGCCTTCCGTGGGGCGACCATTCAGAACATCCTCGACTATGGGCAGGACTTCAAAACCTACGGCATCAAAACCTTCAAACTGGAGCAGAACTACCGCTCCACCGACCACATCGTAAAAGCGGCCAACGAGGTCATTTCTTACAACACGAAGCAGATTCAAAAGACCATTTTTTCCAGCAAAGGCGAGGGGCATAAAATCAAGCTCATCAAGGCCATGACCGACACCGAGGAGGGCAAACGGGTGGCGAGTTTCATCGTGGAACAAAAAAACCGCAACCACCTCTCCAACCGCGACATTGCCATCCTCTACCGCACCAATTCCCAATCGAGGGTTTTTGAGGAGTACCTGCGCAATTACAACATCGCTTACAAAGTGTTCGGCGGCCAGTCGTTTTACCAACGAAAAGAGATCAAAGACCTCATCGCCTACATGCGCCTCTGCATCAACCAACGCGACGAGGAAGCGCTGCGGCGGGTCATCAACTACCCCCGCCGGGGCATCGGAAAAACGAGCATCGAGAAAATCAGCGCCTTTGCCGACCAATCGGGCAAGACCTTGTGGGAAGCGCTTTTTGCCGTTGACCTGCCTCCCCGCACCAAAAATTCCATCGGCAATTTTGTCCGCATGGTGCAGGGTTTTATGCTAAAATCACAGACCGAAGACGCCCACGCCGTCGCCGAACACATCGCAAGGGAAACGGGCATCATGAGGGAGCTGAACAAGGACAAAACAGTGGAAGGGATGAACCGCGCCGAAAACGTGCGCAGCCTCCTCGACGGCATCAAAACCTTCGTGGACAACGACGTGGTGGAAGGGACGGTTGACAGCCTGCCCCGAAACCTCGGGGGTGGACGGGAGACGGTGGACGGGGGCCCAATTGACCAATTCGACCGCTCGCTGTCCGGTTATCTGCAAAACATCGCCCTGATGACCGACCTCGACGAATCGGACAGCAAGGACGATTATGTGACCCTGATGTCGGTCCACGCCGCGAAAGGCCTGGAGTTCAAAAGTATATTTGTGACGGGGCTGGAGGAGCAGCTTTTCCCCTCTTTTATGTCAATGGACACACCGGAGGGACTGGACGAAGAACGGCGGCTTTTTTATGTGGCCATCACGCGGGCGGAGCAGTTGCTCACCCTCAGCTACGCCAACAGCCGCTACCAATATGGCAAGCAACGTTTCAACTCACCGAGCCGCTTTTTGAACGAAATCGAAATGGAGCATTTGGATACCGCCTCGCCCATCGGCAGCAAGTCGAGGGCGGCTTTCGGGCGCATCGAGCAGATGATGGGCGGCCCGCAAGAGCGGCAATCTTCGGGCGTAAAAGGCCATTTCAAAAGGCGGGCCCCGCAGCCTTCTTTCCATGTTGACCCAAAAGATTTTAAGCCCAGCCCGGCAAGCGAGATACAGGCAGGGACGAAGGTGCTGCACCTGAAATTTGGCGAAGGAAAGGTGACTTCGATAGACGGCACAAGGGACAAACGGGTGGCAACCATCTTTTTTGACGGGCTGGCTACGGAGAAGGAGAAGCGGATTATGTTGCGGTTTGCGAAATTGCAGGTGGTGGGCTAGGGCTTCATTTTTTCGGGGTCTTGACGGGTATCGAACACATCGGTGATTATAACGTTCTGGTTTTCAATGCGGTAGATTATCTTATGTTCTCCTTCCACTAAATATCTGTGGTCTTGATTCAAATGTTCTAACTGCTCTTCCATTTGTCCAATATATGGGTTGTCTTTCAACAGCTTGGATTTCTTTATGATAGCGGCTCTTTTATTTTTTCCAATTTTGGTTAGTCTTTGGAGTTTGTACCAAAGGTAAATTTTGTCCAATGCTCTGATTGCGGTGGCCGAAAAATAGACGTTCATTTTATTCCGTATTCTTTTTCAAGTTCTTCAATGGGAACAATATTTCCTTCCCGAATATCTTTTTCCGATTCCAAAGCACGGGCGACGAGTTCTTCCTTCGTCATGGGTTTCAGTTCAGGCACATGACCGTTCCCGGTCTCCTTTTTTCGGAAGGCCAACAGTTTTTTGACCAGCTTTGGGTCTTCGATACTCGCCAGCCATTGGATGAGGTCTAATTTTATTTCGAGAATATCCATTTGATAAGTTTTTAAAATTCAGTGTCCAAAGATAAGGTGTTTGGTTGGGAGTTGAAATTTTGTTAGTGCTTTGTCAAGGATAAAATGCTGGTCTGAACTTACTTCCTATTATCCCAAGAAGGGCTTTCCTACTAAAAATGATAACCTTAGTTTTGCCTGTTTCTACCTGTTTTTTTTCTTAGTATTCCAGAGCGGCGGCGTTTTGAACGCCGCACTTTCTCCAATTTTAAATTTGAGTGGAGTGCGGCGTTCAAAACGCCGCCGCTCTGGGGCCTTGGGGGAAAAAACTGGGGGCAATTAAAAATACTCTTTTTGATTTTTATCAGAAAGTCCTTTAAAAAGTTATGATAATCAGGAATTTGATTCCCGATTTGTATAGATTTGCAAGATGATACTTAAACGTTTATTACTGGAAAAAGCAAGCGACCTGCTCACAAAATACCCGGTGCTCGCCATTACCGGCCCCCGCCAATCGGGCAAGACAACCTTCTGCAAACAGCTCTGTCCGAACTATCAATACCTGAACATGGAACTGGCCGACAACCAAGAATATGCCCGGCAAGACCCGCACGGGTTCATGGATGCCTTTCAGGGAGGTGTCATTCTGGATGAGGTGCAAAACGTGCCGGAACTGTTCCCTTACATCCAATTTTACACTGATGAAAGGCGGCGGCAGGGCGAGTACATCTTATCGGGTTCGCAGCATTTTTTGTTGCTGGAAAAAATCACTCAATCGCTGGCAGGCAGGGTTGCGCTTTTTAACCTTTTACCCTTTTCTTTGGAGGAGCTCAAAGGCACCGATTGGGAACTGGATGCTTGGCAGCAATACGCTTGGACGGGTTTTTACCCAAGGATTTATGAGGCCGGGATTTTGCCCAACGATTTTTATCCCGATTATTTGCAGACCTATGTCGAGCGAGATGTCAGGCAAATAGTCAATGTCTCCGACCTCAATCTTTTCAAGAGTTTTATCGCTTCTTGTGCAGGCCGCTGCGGGCAGTTGTTCAAGGCCGCACAGATCGGGAACGAGATCGGGGTGGATGCCAAAACCATCCGCAAGTGGCTGTCTATTTTGGAAACGAGCTTCATTGTTTACCGCTTGCAGCCATACCACAAAAATTTCAGCAAACGCATTGTCAAAACTCCAAAACTTTATTTTTACGATGTGGGCCTGGCTGCCCACCTGCTCGGCATCCGCTCCGAAAAAGACCTTGATGTGCATTTTGCCAAAGGCGCCCTTTTTGAAAACATGGCCATCAACGAACTGTCCAAAAACCTGTTCAACAGGCACGAACGCCCTTCCTTTTATTTTTGGCAAGACAACAACAGCAATGAAATTGACCTGTTGGTGGACAAAATCACAAGCAGGGAAATCATCGAAATCAAAGCAGGGAAAACGGTCAACAAATCCTTTTTCAGTAATTTGGAAAAATACAAAAAACTGGACAAGGACGTGACCCAAAGTTGGCTCGTATATGGCGGCGCCCAGTCCCAACAGCGTTTGGGCACCAATGTGATTTCGTGGAAAAACCTATCCCGCATCACCCAATGAAAGCTGCCGCACATACCCGCCTCATCCGCAACGAAGCCCTTCGCCTCGGTTTCTCTTTTGTCGGCTTCGCCAAATCAAAACCATTGGAAGCGGAGGCCAAGCGCCTCGAACAATGGCTCAACCAGGGTTTCCACGGAAAGATGAAGTACATGGAAAACCATTTTGAAAAACGCACCGACCCGGGCAAGCTAGTGCCCGGCGCAAAATCGGTCATCGTGCTGCTCCACAATTATTTCCCGGAAGGGGAACAAAATAAAGAAGCCCCCAAACTCGCCCGCTATGCCTATGGCGAGGACTACCATTTTGTCATAAAAAGAAAACTCAAAGACCTCCTCCGGTTCATCCGCGAAAACATCGGCGAGGTGGACGGCCGCTGCTTTACCGACTCCGCGCCCGTCATGGAACGCGACTGGGCCAAGCACGCCGGCACCGGCTGGACGGGCAAAAACACCCTGCTCATCCACCCCCGTGCCGGCTCCTATTTTTTCATCGCCGAACTCATCACCGACCTCGAACTCGAAGCCGACAGCCCGATGAAAGACCACTGCGGCACCTGCACCCGCTGCATTGATGCCTGCCCCACCGGCGCCATTTCGCCGCAAGGCTACCTCATGGACAGCAGCAAGTGCATCTCCTACCTGACCATCGAGTTGCGGGAAGCCATCCCGGAAGCCTTCCGCGGCAAAATGGAAAACTGGATGTTCGGCTGCGACATCTGCCAAGAGGTGTGTCCGTGGAATCGCTTTTCGGTGCCGCACAACGAGCCTGCCTTTGAGCCGCACCCTGATCTGTTGGGCATGGGCAGGCGCGAATGGGAGGAGATCACGGAGGAGGTTTTCAGGAAAATATTCAAAAAATCGGCAGTGAAAAGGACGAAGTTTGCAGGGCTGAAAAGGAATTTGGAGTTTTTGAAATAACGGGGTGATGGCAAATTTGAATTGCCCGCCAAAGCACCGCAAAGAATAGCCGATGCCGGTTCCTCTAAAAATTTTAGCTTACCTTTGCACCATGGTCCAACAATCTCAAATTGACGAAATCGTCCGCATTTTGGCCGCTGAATGCAGGCCTGAAAAAATCATCCTGTTCGGCTCTCATGCCTCCGGCCATGCCAATGAAGACAGCGACCTTGATCTGGCCATTGTAAAACAAACAGACCTGCCCCGCTTCAAGCGCGGCCGGGAAATCCGCCGTGCCTTGCGTTCAGGAGGGAGGCGCTGGGCTTTCCCGATGGACATCCTTGTTTTTACGCCCGATGAAATGGCAGACCTCAGCGGTGACCCCTATTCCCTCGTTCATGAAATATTAGCCACCGGTAAAATTTTATATGAATCCGAACAACCCGTCCGATTGGCTGCTCAAAGCTGACCGGGACTTCGGGCTGGCCTCGCATGCCCACAAGCACGCGCTGGAATGTCCCGACCTGATCTGTTACCATTGCCAACAAGCCGCCGAAAAATGCCTGAAAGCATTGGCCATCCACTTTGGCCTGCCACTGCGCAGGACGCACGACCTCGAAAACCTGCTCGACCTCTTGGCACCTTCCGAACCTTCCATTGCTGCCCCGTTTTATGACCAGGCCCGTATCTTGAATGATTATGGAATCCTGATCCGCTACCCCGGGCCTTCGGGCGATCCCAGTGAAAACGACGTGCTTGAGGCATTGGCGGCAGCGCTGTTTTTCCGTGATTTTGCAGGAAAAATTATCGGGGCTTAACATAAGGGCAACTGTTCAGCAGGCGCCTTTGAGGTGATGCCCCGAGGGTTCGGGACAGGCTCTTTGCGTATGGACGGCGGGCGGAAAGGCGTCAACTCAATGCTTCGGAGCTGCAATGAAATTGTTTCCCCGAGAAATCGGGACAGGCTCGCAATCCCATTTCTTTGCTGCGCAAAAAATAAAACACCGAACATGAATTTTAAAATAATCAACCTGTTCTTATTGGCCTTCATTTTTGTCGCCTGCGGCAATGAACAAGCAAAACAAGGCACTAATAAAGCCTCAAAAAATACCGCTCCGACGGAGCAAAAAGCCAAAACCAAAAAAGAAAAAACCATCCTCTTTTTTGGCAACAGCCTCACCGCCGCTTATGGCCTCGACCCCTCCAAAGGTTTCGTCTCGCTGATACAGCAGCGGCTCGATTCGCTCGGCCTGCCTTACCGCGCCGTCAATGCCGGACTGAGCGGCGAAACCACCGCCGGGGGCAAGGAACGGCTGGCCTGGGTACTCCGTCAGCCCGTTGATATTTTTGTGCTGGAACTCGGCGGCAACGACGGCCTGCGCGGCATCGAACCCGCTTCTTCTTTTGAAAACCTCGACGCCATCATCACTGCCGTAAAAACGAAATACCCGCAGGCAAAAATCATCCTCGCAGGCATGGAAGCACCTCCAAATATGGGCGAACGCTTCACTTCCCAATTTCGGGAAATGTACCCCAAACTGGCCAAAAAACACGGCACAGCGCTCATCCCTTTTTTCCTCGAAAACATTGCGGGTATCCCCGAACTGAACCAAAAAGACCGGGTGCATCCAAATGAAAAAGGACAGTTGATTTTGGTGGAAAATGTGTGGCGGGTGCTGGGCGGATTGTTGGAAGAGGGATAGATTGGTAGCACAGCCTTTCGGTAGCACAGCGTTCACGCTGTCCCGGTCAACGGCGTTCACGCCGTTGCAATAGCCGACGTAAACGTCGGCGGCCGGGACAGCCTACTCCACAGGAGTCCCTTTGGGAAAGGCTGTGCTACCGAAATTGGCCCCACGGACAACAAACCATTTATATTAAAAACAAATAGGTTTTTCATCATGCCCAAAAAGCCGTAAATTGCGTTTATTATTGCAAATCAAAATAACATGGCAATAGCAGAAACAGCAACGGCAATCGTAAAAAAGAAGGCCGAAATAAAAAATACACCCCGCAGAAAGCTCCTGCCACTTGAACGCATGTTCCGGGAAATAGGTACCGTGCAGGCCACGCACAAAATGTCGAAAAAGCAATTCCTGAAATTTTCCCAAAAACATGGAGACTTGCAGATGGAGCGGGAAAGCGACGGCACCGTTATCATTATGCCCCTAGTCCTCGGCGGTTCTGGCAAAAGAGAAGCGAAAATTATCGCATATCTCGGCATGTGGCAAATGCAGTCCGAAATGGGCGAGGTATATGGCTCCACCACTGGTTTTGATTTGCCGGACGGCTCTACACGCGCCCCCGATGCGGCATGGATTTCGGATGAGCGGCTGGCCGATATGTCGCCCGAAGAAGAAGAAAACAACTTCATTCCCGTCGTCCCCGATTTTGTGGTGGAACTGCGCTCCTCAAGCGACCGCTTGGCGAAGATGAAAAACAAGATGAAAGATATTTGGATGAAAAATGGAGTCCGCTTGGGCTGGTTGATAGACCCTTATAAAGAGAAAGTTTATATCTATCGGGAAGACGGGAGCAGCGATATAGTGGAAGGTTTTTCAGGGAATATACTGAGCGGGGAAGATATAATGCCCGGATTTGAATTGCCGCTCGAAAAATTGAAATTGAAGAAAAAGAAAAAAGGAAAATAAAGAAGGCGTTCTATATTTATTATTGATTTTTCAAATAAAAAGTTGAATTAAAGGCGGGAAAAAAACAAAACACAAAAATCAAAAAGTTAGCACGTTTTTTTTGTCATCTTGTAAAGACCTGTTCACGTTAGAGCGGCTGTTTATGCAGCAATTTTAACGTGAACAGGTCTTTACAAGATGACAAAAGAGCGAAGACGAATAGCAATGAACGGAAATATAATTAACCATTAATCATTCATAATTATACTGCATCACTTTAGGTTTTGTGCATTGAGGGCAGACTCTCCCCTTTTGGGGCTGGGGGCTGGCGGGGGCAAATGCACAAAACCTAAAGTGGTGCAGTATAATCATTCCAATATATCCGCTCCCAAAAATTTACCGTCTTTATTCACGTACCATTTGCGCGTCATGGGCAGGCGCATATTGTTGATTGTTTTTACTCCTTCCAATGTAATATACTCGCCGTCATTTTTTTCCTCGTCGTGGTAAAAACGGTAGCCGATCATGGCATATGTTTTCGGGTGAAAATAAAAATACCAAATATCATTTCCGACTCCTTCTTCATAAGTTACTTTCATGGCGAAGCAGTCCTGATCTTGGAATTTTGTTTTTTCAATATTATCGTGGACAATGGTGCCGGGGTCATTGAGTTTCATGGGCAAGCCATATAAATAGACATAATAATTGCGCATGAACTGGGTGCGCTTGCAATTGAGTTTATGTTTTTTTATATCTTCTTCGGCAATTGTTTTTGAATTGTTCAACATATAGCTGCACTCTCCATTTTCTAAAATATGGGTGAGGTGGTTTCCGTCCCTGTCCTGTTCCATTTTAAAAAATCCGTTATTGTTGTTGATCTGGAGTTGGGTATGCCTGTCGGAGCCGTTGGGGCGGGTTTCTTTTAAATTTAATTCGCCATTGAAAGTAGGCCATTGATTGGAAGGGTCGTGATAGGCAATGCTTTTTTGCAGGAGTTTTTTGCTGCTTATATTTTGGGAAAATATTGGGCAAATGGAAAAAGAAAAAAGGAATAATAAGGCGGTGTATTTCATTGTTTTGAGTTTTGATGATTTGGGCAAAGGTAGGAAAGCTGGGCTTTTATTTTTTTTTAAATAATTGTACCCTCTCAATATTTGGATATGATTGCCCCTTTGTTCCCGAAAATCGGGAACAAAGGAGGCGGTGTTAAATATACTGAACCACAATAGGTTTTGTGCTTCGAGCGCAGATTCTCCCCTTCTGGGGCTGGGGGCTGGCGAGGGCAAATGCACAAAACCTATTATGGTTCAGTATAAATGAATATCTATTTCACAAAAAACCAATAAAGTAGCGCAAATATCAACCCCGTCAACAACACAGCTTTTACCATCGCTACCCTGCTTTTTTGTTTTTCATTTTCAATATACAATTCGGTTTGTGCGCGGTTTTTCCGGATCTCATTTTCCGAAGGGGCTATCATTTTTATTTTGCCAGAAGCCCCCCATTTAGGTTCGAATATTTTGTCTTTATAATAAGACTTTTTTTTCAGTAAAGCCCTGTTGGCTTTGATCGTCTTCATTGCTGAATATGCATGGCCTGCGAAAGACATAGTAAAGGTGTTAAAAGGTGAAAAAATATACCTGCAATTTATTGTTAGAATATAAGCGACTTGGTTTTTCTCGACAAACCAAAGACAAAGTTCGGCAAAAAGGTTTGCGGAAGCAAAGCATGTTTTATCGCTGTGTTCGTCTAAAAAATATATTAATTTAACGAACCATTCATTATCATTGTCCCACATTTTTTATTACGAATTAAACCAACCAATATATGCAACTCACCATCCGCAACCTTTCCAAAACCTATCCCAACGGCGTAAAAGCCCTCGACGACGTTTCGCTCGACATACCGACCGGTATGTACGGACTGCTCGGCCCAAACGGCGCCGGCAAAAGTACCCTCATGCGCACCCTCGCCACATTGCAAGAAGCCGACAGCGGCACCGCTTTTTTGGACGAAATAGACGTGCTGCAACAAAAGGACGAAGTACGCCGGTTGCTCGGTTACCTGCCGCAGGAGTTTGGTGTATATGCCCGTATCTCTGCCCAAAAAATGCTCGACCACTTGGCTGTGCTGAAAGGATTTTCCAACAACCGCGAGCGAAAAGAAATGGTGGACGCCCTGCTGCAGCGCGTCAATTTATGGGACCATAAAAAGAAAGCAGTGTCGTCCTACTCCGGCGGTATGCGCCAACGTTTTGGCATTGCGCAGGCACTGCTCGGCGACCCCAAGCTCATCATCGTGGACGAGCCCACGGCAGGCCTCGACCCCGGCGAGCGCAACCGTTTTTACAACCTGCTTTCCGAAATCGGCGAAAACGTGATCGTCATCCTCAGCACCCACATCGTGGAGGATGTGCGGGAACTCTGCTCCAACATGGCCATCATCCATCAAGGCCGGGTGCAGTATCAGGGCGAGCCCCATGCCGCCACTTCTGCCCTCGATGGCAAGGTGTGGAGGAAGTCCATCAGCAAAGCAGAAATACTGGACTACCAAAACCGCTTTCACGTCATTTCCAACAAACTGGTGGCGGGCAAACCTATCATCCACATCTTAAATGACGAAAACCCGGGCGATGGTTTTGTGGCCACTTCTCCCGACTTGGAAGATGTGTTCTTCTCAAAAATCCTCGGCTGAAGCTGACGGACACGCCATTTGTTTTTTAAAAACAGGATTTTCGAGCGTACCGTTTTTTCATTTTTATTTTCATTTTAATTTTCATTTCCAATGTTCAAAACCTTCTTCAAATTTGAAATAAAGACTTGGCTCAAAGCGCCGATGCCGTGGATTTTTATGTTTATCATCGGCCTGTTGGCCTGTTTGGGAACGGTTTCCAGCAATGTGAGCATCGGCGGCAGCTTCGGCAATATCTATAAAAACGCGCCATTTGTGACCATGCGCTGGTACGTTACTTTTTCCATTATCACGGTGCTGTTGGTGGCTGCTTTTGTCAACTCGGCGGCCATCCGCGATTTTGAGCGGAAGACCAGCCAGATCGTTTTTTCCAAGCCCATCAGCAAGGCTTCCTATTATTTCGGGCATTTCTGGGGGGCGGTTTTGGTGTCCATGATCCCCTTGCTGGGGGTATCGCTCGGCATGTGGGTTGGCGTGACATTGAACAGTATTTTTGAATGGACGGACGCCGTGCGTTACGGGCCTTTTGAAATACAAAGCCACCTGATGGCATGGGTCATTTTTGTTATTCCAAATTCCATTTTTATCGGCGGTATTTTGTTTGCGGTAGCGGCCAAAACGAGGAATACCATTTACCCCTTTGTGGCCGCGGCAGCCCTCTTGGTGGCCTATGGCCTGACGCAAAACTGGCTGCGCGACATTGAGTACGAAACCATCGCTTCGTTGATTGACCCCTTTGGTACAAAGCCTTTCGGGGTGATGACCAAATACTGGACGGTCAGTGAAAAGAACACGATGGTGCCGGGGCTGACGGGCATCTTGCTGCTCAACCGGCTCATCTGGGTAGCCCTTGGCTTGGTTGCGTTGTTTGCTGGTTACAAGGCATTTTCTTTTGAAGAAAAAAGCAGGAAAAAAAGCAAGAAAAAGCAGGCCGCCAAAGAACCCGGGGGGCCAGCTTTTCAGCACTTGGGCATTTTAAAAAAATATGCCCCGAAAAGAGGGTTTGGGGTGCAGCTTTCGCAGCTCTGGAGCCAGTACAAAACCGAAACCCTCGGCATTGTCACGAGCGCCGCTTTCATCATTTTGGCCTTCCTCGGGCTGCTCAACACGGCCCCCAACCTGTTCACGGTCAACGATAGCTACGGCACCCACGAACTGCCGACCACCTACTCCATGATAATGACCATCCGGGGGGCCTTCAATTTGTTTGCCGTCATCATCATGGTCTATTTCAGCGGCTATTTGGTCTGGAAGGAACGCAAGGCCAAGATGGACGAGATATTCGACTCCCTGCCCGTCAAAAACTGGACGGTCTATCTGGGTAAATATTTGGCCATCCTCAGCGTCCTGTTCTTGCTCTCGGTACTGTTGATCGGGGTGGCGGTGCTTGCGCAGAAGTCGCTGGGCTACGGGCAGTACCACCTCGGTACTTATGTGCGCGAACTGCTGGTGATGGACATGTTGGGCTTTGCCTTTGTGATGGCGCTGTCCATGCTCGTGCATTCTTTGTCCAAAAACATGTACCTCGGTTTTGGCATCGTCATCGTCTTTTTGTTTGCCCTCGACATTGGCCTTTCGGCGATGCACATTGCTACCAATATGCTCGATTTTGGCGGGCGGCCCGATTATACCCTCTCCGATTTTTACGGCTACGAACCCTTTTTCAAAGGGCTGAGCTGGTTCAATGCTTACTGGGCGGCCTTCTGTGCTTTGCTGGCATTGGGGGCGTTTTTGTTGTGGAACAGGGGCAAGGAGGCAGGGCTGCAAAAACGCTTTTCCATCGCCCGGCAAGGGTGGGGCGGCTACCGGTATTTTGGCATCGGCGCCATCGCCGCTTTTGTGCTGGTCGCTGGCTGGGTCTATCACAACACATTCAACATCAATTCTTTTAAAAATGACAAAGAGGGGGAACTCTTGCAGGTGAGGTACGAAAAGGATTATAAAAAACTGACCAATACGCCGCAGCCGCGCATCTATGACGTGAGCTACGACATCAGCCTTTTTCCTGAAAAAAGGAAGTTACTGGCCAATGGCAAATATTGGGTGAAAAACGGGACGGACAAAACAGTGGATTCGCTGCTCGTAAACGTGCCCAACAACGGCCGTTTCAGCTTTGATTGCGAGCGCCTGAAATTGTTGAAAAACGACTCCGCCGTGTATTTCAGGATATACAGCATCAGCCCGCCCCTGCTGCCCGGCGACTCGATGCAGATCGCTTTTGCCACCCGTTTTGTGCCAAAGGGTTTTGAGAACGAAGTCACCTTTTCCAAGTTTGTGCAGAACGGTGCTTTTTTCAACAACACCGACATCGCACCTTCTTTTGGCTACTCCGCAAGCGGAGAATTGACCAGCAAAAACGACCGCAAAAAATACGACCTTCCCGAACGCACGCGCATGCCCGAACTCGACCGCAGCGACACCCTTTCCCGCAGCAGAACCTACATCGGTTCGGATGCCGAATGGTTGATGGTGGAAACGGTGATCCGCACCGCACCCGACCAAATTGCGATAGCGCCCGGCTCGCTGTTGGAGGAATGGCAAGAGGATGGCCGCCGCTGTTTTAGGTACAAACTCGACCACAAGTCATGGAATTTTTACAGCTTTATGTCGGCCCGTTACGAGGTGGCGAGGAAGGAGTGGAACGGCATCAAACTGGAGGTTTACCACCACCCGGGGCATACGCAGAACGTGGAGCGCATGTTGTACGCGATGCAAAAAGCGCTCGAATATTACACCACCAATTTTGGCCCCTATTACCACAAGCAATGCCGCATCATTGAGTTTCCTCGGTTTTCCAGTTTTGCGCAAGCGTTTCCCGGCACCATGCCCTATTCCGAGGGCATTGGTTTTGTCCAAGATTACAAAGAGGAAGAGGACGACCTCGACATGGTGTTTTATGTGGCGGCGCACGAAATAGGCCACCAATGGTGGGCGCACCAAGAATGCGGCGCAAACATGCAGGGCGCCGAAATGACCACCGAAACCTTCGCCCAGTACAGCGCCCTCATGGTGATGGAAAAGGAATACGGCCGCGACCAAATGCGCAAGTTCATGAAATATGAAATGGACAAATACCTGCGCGGCAGGGGCCGCGAATCGGAAAAGGAAAGGCCGCTCGCCCGCTGCGAAGGGCAGGGCTACACGCACTACAACAAAGGCTCGGTGGTGATGTACTACCTGAAAGAAATGATCTCGGAAGACAGCGTGAACATGGCCCTGCGCCGCTTCCTCAACAAGTTCAAATACAAGGACGCACCCTTCCCCGTGAGCCTCGATGTGATTGATGAATTTTATGCAGTCACTCCTGATTCGCTCGATTATATTGTCAAAGATTTATTTGAAGATATTACTCTTTTCGAAAACCGATGTGAGGAGGCAACGGCGGAAGAACTGGACAACGGGAAATACAAAGTGACCATCAAGGTCACCTCCAAAAAATTCAAATCGGACGAAATGGGCAAGGAGTCGGAAGTGCCCGTGGGCGATTACATGGACATCGGCGCTTTCGCAAAACCGGAGGGCGACCGGGTTTATGGAAAGACGCTTTACCGGAAGCGGGTGAAAATAGATTCGCCGGAAAATACTTTCTCTTTTGTGGTGGACGAAAAGCCGCAAAAGGCGGGGATTGACCCGTTTCTTTTGTTGATTGACCGGAGCCCGAAAGATAATTTGAAGGAGGTGAAAATGTGAATTGTGAATTATAAATTATAAATGATAAATGATAAATGATAAATAGCACTGCCTTACATCTGCACTGAATTCTCTACGCGGCGTGTAGAGAATTCAGTTTGGCTTTGGGCAAAAATAAAACAACATATCATTAAATAGGACTCCGCTCTTTTCAAGATGACAAAAGAGCGGAGTCCTATTTAATGATATCCCGTTATGTTTTTGTTTAATTTTTAATTGCATATAAAATAAAAAAGACAGAGCAAAAAAACAAATGAACCCTCTTTCCAAAATATTGACCGACCCAAATTCTTTTTTAAAAAATATATTCCATGCACTGGAAAAAATAAACATCAACGTCACTAATTACGAACTCGACCACATCTGCTACCGAACAAAAAATATAGCGCAATATTATTTTCTAAAAAAAGAATTAAACAATATCGGCGAATTATTGACCGAAAGTAAAATCAATGGACGCCCTATTGCAACCTATAAATTACATCAACCAATTATACTGAAGCATAATAGGTTTTGTGCATTGAGGGCAGGTTCTCCCCTTCTGGGGCTGGGGGCTGGCGGGGGCAAATGCACAAAACCTATTATGGTTCAGTATATTTATAAAAACAGGGAAATATATTTATTGGAATTGCCGTCGCCAAAAAAAGGCAGCCATTATCCCGCAGGTTTTGAGCATGTCGAATTTGTGATAAATACAAGTCTGGAAAAATTTATTGCTGCCCATCCAAATATAGATTTTGACAAAAAAGGAATGTCAAAAAAAACCAATCCAGATGTGCGGGTTAAATTTGCGGGATTTAGCGTTAAATTCCATTTGCATAATTTGGAATATGTGATCCGTTATTTAGATTGAAAAATATTTCCCGCGAGGTTTTTGTTTCCCGCAAAGTACGCAGTGTTATGCGCGGAGTAACGCAGAGTTGACTGGAGACGGCTCCACAAAACTCTGCGTTCTCCGCGTATATACTGCACCACTTTAGGTTTTGTG
>DROJ01000092.1 GCA_011321935.1 Bacteroidota bacterium
ATTTTATGGGCGTAATGTACGAAGGAAAAAAAAATTGTCGGCAAAGAATGCGGGAATTGTCGGGGGGGCACGCCTTGCTGGGTGCTATGGATTTTTTGTAAACCAAAAAGGAACAAAAAAAAGCCCAGCAGGATCATGCTGAGCTTTTAGTACCGACGGAGGGAATCGAACCCTCACTCCCTTGCGGGAACTGGATTTTGAATCCAGCGCGTCTACCAATTCCGCCACGTCGGCGTCTATACTAATGGGCGGCTTTTTTACCCTTTGGGCGAAGCGGGCGCAAATCTATTCAAATTTTCCCTAATTCTCCAAAGGTATTTTTTCTTCAAATAAAATTCTTTGATCTTTTTTAGTTCCCCTTCCGGGGTTTTTCCATCCTCGTAATTTTCCAGCAAATCTTTCACTCCGTTCAAAAGCTCGTTTTCCAGCGCATTTACCTTTTCGGTGGCATTTTTAAATGCTGCTTCCTCAAAACCGAATTCCAGTTCCATGATCGCCTCGTTGATGTCCATGACCTCCATCAGGAACGACTGCGGGATTTCGTTTTTGCCTTCTTCCCCTAAAATGCCTTTTTCCTTTAAAATATAGGCCATGCGGAGGTCAAAGTCGGAAAGCGTCTTGTATGCCTTGTTGTTGATGGAAGACATTTCCAGCGCTTTCACCTGCTCTTCCTCCGGTTTCATTGTAAAAAAATCGGGGTGGTACTTTTTGCTCATCTGCAAGAAGCGGCGCTTCAGGTCAGCTTGGTCCAAATAAAAGGAAACGGGAATGCCGTAAAAGTCGAAGTGGTTCATGTTGAATGGCTGAATGGCTGAATGGCTAAATGGCTGAATGGTTAAATGGCTAAATGGCTGAATGGTTAAATGGTTGTTTCTCACGGGTGGAAACAACCATTTAACCATTCAGCCATTCAACCATTCAGCCATTCAGCCATTTAAAACAACCTTGAAATATCGAGGCCGAGGGCATAGACCATGAGGCCGATCAAAAGGACGAAGCCGGCCATGGTTGAGTATTCGAGTACCTTGTCGCTGGGTTTTTTGCCGGTCAGCACTTCCCAAAGGAGGAACAATACATGGCCGCCGTCGAGTGCGGGAATGGGCAGGAGGTTGATAAACCCAAGTATCAGGGAAAGGAAAGCCGTCATCTGCCAGAAGCGGTGCCAGTCCCAAACGGGCGAGAACATGGCGCCGATGGTCAGGAAGCTGCCGAGGCTGTCGCTGGCCTTGATCTTTCCGCGGAACATCTGGCCAAAGGCACTGATCTGGCTGCCGAGGAAATTGATGCCTTCTTTGATGCCTGCGGGGAAGGCTTCGGCAAGCGAATATTCTTGGTGGCCAAACTTGAAAAAGTGGTCGTAGCCAAATGGGCCAGCCCCGATCAGTCCGTTTTTATTGACCAAAACGTTGAGCACGAGGGTATCCAACCGTTGGCTCAAGGTATCTTTGCGGAGTACCGTAACGGCCACCTTTTTCCCTTTGAAATCGCCTGCTTTCATCAGGTCATAAAATTCGTCAAAAAAAGCGGTCGGCTGTCCGTTCAGGGCGATGACTTTATCGCCTACTTTCATCCCTGCTTTTTCCGCTGGCGCGTCTTCGCATTTTTTGTTAAAAAACTTTCCGGTGCAAGATTTCACAAAACCGCCTATTTCAAAAGGCAGCCGTGGGCTTACGAGGCTGTAACCTTTGTTCTCGTATTTCGACAAACCCTCCGCCACTTCGTCGCTCAGTTTCAGCGTCATTTTTTGCCCGTTCCGCTCAATGTCTATGGTACGCGCCTCGTCAATGATAACCCCCATTTTAATCGCTCCGGCATTGAATTCTTTCATCTCTTTGCCGCCAACGGCGAGTATTTTGTCCCCTTTTTGAAAGCCCATCACCAAGCCGAGGCTATCGGGGGTGATACCGTTTACCAATTGGTCGTTTGGCAGGAAGTCGCGGCCATAGCTCCAAAAAATCATGGCGTAAATAAAGAAGCCCAAAATGAAATTTACGGTAACGCCGCCGAGCATGATGATGAGCCGTTGCCATGCTGGCTTGGAGCGGAACTCCCAGGGCTTCGGTTCTTCTTTCAGGGCCTCCGTATCGAAGCTCTCGTCTATCATCCCCGATATTTTTACGTAGCCGCCCAATGGCAGCCAGCCGATGCCGTACTCCGTTTCGCCGATTTTCTTTTTAAAAAGCTCGAACCAGGGGTCAAAAAAAAGGTAGAATTTTTCTACCCGCGTCTTGAACCATTTGGCGGGCAAAAAATGCCCCAGCTCGTGCAGGACAATCAAGATGGACAGGCTCAAAACCAGTTGCCCTACTTTTATCAATATTTCCATTTATTTATTTTTCGTAACTGATTACCACCCCTTAAAATCCCGGAGGGATTGAATGTGAATAACCCCGGATGCCTGCCTGTCGGTAGGCAGGCAATCCGGGGAGAGTGCATAAGGCGGCTGACAACCCTGAAGGGGTTGAATGTTGTATCCATATAGCGGACATTCAACCCCTCCGGGGTTGTTAGCCATCCCCTCCTTTCCCCCGGATTGCCTGCCTACCGACAGGCAGGCATCCGGGGCTATTCACATTCAATCCCTCCGGGATTTTAAGGGGAGGTAAATAGTTACTAATTTTCAATGAATAGCGGCAGGTGATTCTATTGGCCACTACATTCCTATTTTTCAAAATTGGCCGCAAAAGTACGTTAGTTTTATAGTATGAAATAATTTTGGCGGGAAAGAAAGGAGGCTTTAATATAAAAATAACAAGGAGTGCGAGTCTCTCGAAAAAAAACAATAACAATCGCAGTGCGCCAAAACGGCCAACAAACGGAAGTTTCCCCTGGGGATTCGGGACAGGCCTTCCGTTTACAATTTATACTTTTGCCGCATGTTTTTGTTTTTTGCAAATGAGATCAACGGTACGACGGCCACTTTTGGCGAAGCGGAAAGCAGGCATTGCATCCATGTGCTGCGCAAAGGGGCGGGCGATGAAGTCCATTTTACCGACGGCAAAGGTGGCTGGTATGTTGGCGTGATTTTGCGGGCGAACAAAAAAGGTTTTTCAGCCAAAATCATTTCCCAAAAACTGGAATACGGGAGGCCTGCCTTCCACCTCCACGTCGGCATTGCGCCCACCAAAAACATAGACCGTTTTGAGTGGTTTTTGGAGAAGGCGACCGAGTTTGGCATTTCGGAAATCACGCCGCTGCACTGCTCCAACTCGGAGCGGAAAAGGATCAGGCCGGAGCGGCTGGAAAAGGTTTTGCTCGCAGCCATGAAGCAGTCGCTGAAAGCCTATCTGCCGAAGCTGAACGAGCTGTGCAGCTTTGAAGGTTTTATGGAAAAAACTGCAACCGATAGCCCGGCCAACCGTTTCATCGCCCACTGCCGCAACGGGCAATTGCCGCACCTGAAAGACAACTACCTCGCGGGAAATGACGTTGTGGTACTGGTCGGCCCGGAAGGCGATTTTTCGAAAGAAGAAATAAGCCTCGCTGCGCAAAAAGGGTATTCGCCGGTCAGTTTGGGCAATGCCCGGCTGAGGACGGAGACGGCGGGCATCGCAGCCGTGCATATCATAAACCTGGCAAACCACTGAAGCCTTAACCCGCTAATAACCAGTTATTTAAAACAAAATAAAAATGAGATTTTTACTGCTCCTTGCTTTTCTTTTCCCTTTAAAAAATGAAAATGCGCCGTTGAAACTGGCACTGTTGAAATACAACGGCGGCGGCGATTGGTACGCCAACCCGACCTCCCTGACCAACCTCGCCAAGTTTTGCAACAAAGAACTCGGCACCGAATTCGACCCCGATTACGCAACGGTCGAGGTGGGCAGTGCGGAGCTGTTCAACTATCCTTTTGTGCACATGACCGGGCATGGCAACGTGGTCTATTCTGATGCCGAAGCGGAGAATTTGCGGAACTACCTCATCGGCGGCGGCTTCCTGCACATTGACGACAATTACGGCATGGACCCATATGTGCGCCCTGCCATGAAAAAGGTGTTTCCCGAACTCGATTTTGTGGAACTGCCCTTTGAGCACGAAATTTACCGGCAGCAGTTTGAGTTCAAAAACGGCCTGCCCAAAATCCACGAACACGACGGCAAGCCCGCACAAGGCTTCGGCCTGATCTGGGAAGGGCGGCTGGTCTGCTTTTATTCTTATGAATGCGACCTCGGCGATGGATGGGAAGACCCGGAAGTACACAAAGACCCCCCGGAAAAACGCCGGGCTGCCCTGCAGATGGGCGCCAATTTGGTGCAGTTTGTTTTTGAGCAGTAAAGAGGGATGAAAATGAAAATTAAAATGAAAATTAAAATGAAAAACTCCATCCGTTGCATAGCTTGAGACTGGTTTTGAGTTCTCAAAGAAACGACTTCCAAGCCATGCAACGGGCGGAGTTTTTCATTTTAATTTTCATTTTAATTTTCATTTTAATTTTGATTTTAATTTTCTCGGCACCGGATCCTCTCCTCCTTCCGACCAGGGGTGGCAGCGGAAAAACCTTTTTGCCCCCATCCACAGCCCTTTGAAAGGGCCCCATTCTTCAATGGATTCCACCATATATTGCGAGCATGTAGGGTGGTACCGGCAGCTCGGCGGGGTGAAGGGGGAGATCGCTTTTTGGTAAAACAAAACGGGAAGGATCAATATCTTTTTCAGTAGCCAGAACATTGCGCTATTTGTGGATTTAGATTAACAGGCATTACAGGTTTGTTAACAGCAAATGCGGCCGCAAGTTTGAGAAATTTGCAAAACATATGAGTAACCGGAGCGCATTTTTTCCGTTTCCGTTCAAAGAAAAACAGATGTTGAACTAATTCCCTTGCCCTTCTTACATTCGCACTTGAATTAAAAAAAAACCGGTGCAGCATTTTGGATCAGAGCATTATCCACTTGCTGCCCAAACTTCAATTTCTGAAAAGAAACAATCAAACATGACTATTGATATTTTTGTCCTCCGCATCGGCATTGCTGCCGTTTTCCTCACTGCTTTGATCGGCTTTTTCCACAAAGGCAAAAAGAACTGGCTGATGACCTTTGTGCAAAATTTTTGCGGTTCGTTCTTCTTTGTTTCCGGCTTCGTAAAGGCCATTGACCCGCTGGGGACTGCCTTTAAAATGGAGGATTATTTTTCCGAATTCTATTTTACTTTCAGTGAAACGGCGGTGAAGTTCATTGCCCCCATATTCCCGTGGATGTCCGAGCATTCGGTCGCATTTTCGGTAGCGATGATCGTTTTTGAAATGATACTGGGGCTGATGCTGGTACTTGGGGCAAAGCCGAAATTCACGGCATGGGCCTTCCTTGCGCTGGTCGCTTTTTTTACGGTGCTGACGGGTTTCACCTATTTTACGGGGCATGTGCCTTCCGATGTCAACTTTTTTGAATTCGGAAAATGGGGGCCCTGGGTGGAGACCAACATGAAGGTAACGGACTGCGGCTGCTTCGGCGATTTTATGAAACTGAAACCAAAAGTGACCTTTACCAAAGATGTTCTTTTGATGGTACCAGCTTTGTACTTTGTGTTCAGGCACAAAGACATGCACCAGCTTTTCAGCAGCAAAACCCGCTCGATCATCCTTTGGGCAGCGGGCATCGCTTCTTTGGTTTTCTGTTTCAGGAACTATGTCTGGAACGAGCCTATCGTTGATTTCCGGCCTTTCAAGGCCGGGGTAAACGTGCGTGCGCAGCAAGTTTATGAAATGGAACAATCGGAACTGGCCAACAAAGTGACCGCTTACAAAATGACCAACAAAAGCTCTGGCAAAGAGGTCATTTTACCGATGGCCGAGTACATGAAAGAGTACAAAAACTACCCGAAAGAAGAATGGAAACTGGAGCAGGTAAAGGACAACCCTCCCTTTGAAACGACCAAGATCAGCGACTTCGACCTGAGCAACCTCGAAGGGGACCATGTGACCGAAGAAATACTCAACTACCCCGGTTACTCGCTCATGGTGACGGCCTATAAAATGGAGCCCGAAGACGAGGGCTATAAAAAGCGGTTTTCTGAAATCATCAACCCCGTGGTAAGCGAGGCCGAAAAGGCAGGCATCAAGGTCTTTGCCATAACGGCAGGTTCAAAAGACGTTATCGAAGACTTCCGCCACGCCACGCAGAGCGCCTATCCGTTTTACACTGCCGACGACCTCGTTATCAAAACCATCCAGCGGTCGAACCCCGGGCTGGTGCTTTGGAAAGACGGGCGGATCATCCAAAAATGGCATTTTAAACAACTGCCTTCTTTTGCGGAAATCAAGCGGCAGTATATCAGGTAAGGGAGTGGCCTGCCGCTTCTATGCCAGATAGGATTGAACACTGATTGAACAGGTTGAACTGATTTTCACAGATTGCTTGCTGTGCAATGCGAATTAGGGGTTAATAAATATTGCTGATTATCAGGCAGTTACGTTTAATTTATAAATTTAGTGAACATTGGGCCAAAAATATTGATAACCAGTGCCCGCAAATTTTGACCCGTCATTCGCATTTTTAAACAATCTGTAAAAATCAGTTCAATCTGTTCAATCTGTGTTCAATCTTGTTTGGCAAGCCATTTATTACAAACTCCCTTAAAAAAACCGAGGATATATATCCTCGGTTGTCGGAAGTTGTCGGAAGGAGCGCGCCATATGGTTTTGAGCGGATACAAAACCGAGGATATATATCCTCGGTTGTCGGAAGTTGTCGGAAGGAGCGCGCCATATGGTTTTGAGCGGATACAAAAGATTTAATTGTAAAATTTGGCTGGAATCTCAAGTTTATATTTGATTTTCAATATCATTTCCATTTCTTTGCAACTTCATTGAAATTGATAAGTTGAACCCCTCGTCCGTCAGAGTAGGTTGGGGGTTTAGCTTTCGGCGAAAAACAGCCACTTTTTTGATGATACTTTGTTGGAAAACCGGTCACGTAGAACCACTATGCTCTCGATTTTCCGCCTTGTCTCATCAAAAAATTGACAATTTTTCACTCGAAACCTAAACCCCCAACCTACTCTCTGGTTTGCAACTGCAAATTTTCCTGAAAACCTGACGGACCAGGCACACTGTAGAATATATGCTCAGTAGAAGAAACATCCGCATTAAAGTAATGCAGGTGCTCTATGCCATGAACCGCGACAAAGAACTGACGCCCGCGAAGGCCATGTTGCTTTACAAAAACAACATCAAACAATCGTTTGACCTTTACCTCTTCAATCTCCGCCAATTTATCAACATTGCAGATTATGCAAAAACGGTGGTCAAAAAGGCAAAAGAAAAATACCGGCCCACCGAAGAAGACCTCGCCTTCCAGCCCATCCTCAGCGACAACCCGCTCATCCAGTCTTTGCACGACAACGAGGGCTTGTCCAAAATTTTCCAAAGAAATAAAATAAAAGAAAAAATAAAGGAATACAACACCAAGGTCCTTTACAGGGAGTTCGCAAAAACGGAAGTTTACCAAGAATACCTCAAAAACGAAAACACAGAGGAAGACCACCGCAAAGCCCTGTTGCAGCTCTTCAAAACGATGGTCGCCAACGAAGTTTTTGAAGATTCGCTGGATGAAAACTTTCTTTTTTGGGACGACGATAAATCCCTTGTCGTCGGTGCCATGAAAAAGACCATCAAGGGCTTGCCCACCAATACTGATTTTTATGAAGCATTCCGGCCAACCGACGAAACGGTCAAAGAATTTGGCGAAACCTTGCTCCATAAAGTAACTTCCGAAAACAAAATGCTCCTCGACCTCATTGAGCCTACCCTGAAAAACTGGGACGCGGAACGGGTTGCCGTAATAGACATGATCTTATTGAAAATGGCCGTTTGCGAACTGGTCAGTTTCCCCACCATACCTACCAAAGTCACCCTCAACGAGTTTGTCGAAATCTCCAAACTCTACAGCACCGACAAAAGCAAGGACTTCATCAACGGCATCTTGGACCGCTTGCTGAAAAAACTGGACAAAGAAGGCAAAATCATTAAACAAGGCCGGGGCTTGATTCAGGATTGAAAATAACCGCCCTGTTTTCTGGGGCGGCGCCTTAAAAGCCATTTTCAGGGAAATTGCCCAAGCCTTCTTTACTGGTCAAACCTCTTCAACAATAGTCACTGTTTGGCGGAGGCCCATGAGGTGATGCCCCGCCAAACAGTTACCAATAATATTAAATGTTTCATTTACATTTGCCGTGAAGCAAACCCAAACTTGCTTTCAATTTTTGTAACTACTTACCCCCCCTCAAAACTGTTGAATTCACTAACCCCGAGTACTCGGGGTCAGTGAATTCAGCAGTTTAATGGAGGCTGCTAAATAGTTACCAATTTTTCATAAAACAAACACAAGCAGACATGCGCCATTTTACCCTCCTTTTCATTTTATTGACCAGCACTTTCTTCTCAACCCTTCATGCCCAGACCCAATCCAACCCAAACGCCCTTGCATGGCGCTGGATTTGGAACAACTACCAATACCCCATCAGCGAGAAACTCAATTCCGCCGACTATACCACAGGCGGGGAGTTGGCTTATAGCCGCTATCTGAACCGTTGGTTCAATGTTGCCGTGCCGCTTAAATTCGGGCAGGCTGCCTTGCCGGTCAACGATGCCGGAACGACCAACGGAAATGAAATGATCGGCAGTATTGACGCCTTGTTGCACATCAAATTTTTGCCGGAAGAAAGCATATTGCAGCCCTACCTCATGGGCGGGGCAGGCATCATGGCCCAGTTTGAAAACGAAAAGGACATCCATCCAGAATTCCCCGTTGGTATCGGCCTGAACATCAGGTTGGCCAAGCGGCTGTATGCCTCTGCCGAAACGCAGTACCGCATCAATACCGGCGACAACCGGGATGTGCTGCAACATGCGCTGGGGATCAAATTCGATTTTGGGGGAGCCAACAATGACGACGAAGATGAAAAAACCGCCGATACCGACAACGACGGCATCCCCGACACCGAAGACCAATGCCCCAACCAAGCTGGCAGCGCCTCCCTTTTTGGCTGCCCCGATTCCGACGGCGATGGCGTTTCCAACAAACTCGACGAGTGCCCCGACATAAAAGGCCCCGCAGAACTGAAGGGCTGCCCCGACTCCGACGGCGACAAAATACCCAACCACTTGGACGATTGCCCTACCATTCCCGGCCTTGCCTCCAACAAGGGCTGCCCCAGCGACGACCGCGACAACGACGGCATCAAGGACGAAGACGACCGCTGCCCCGACAAACCTGGCTCGGAATACACCAAAGGCTGCCCCGACCTCGACATGGACGGAGTGGCCGACCTCGACGACCTCTGCCCTTCTGAGTCTGGCCTGCCCGAAGACAAGGGCTGCCCCGACTCCGACGACGACGGCATCGCCGACCCCTTCGACAAATGCCCTGAAACGCCCGGCACCGCTGCCAACAAAGGCTGTCCCGAACTGAAGGCAGAAGAAAAAGAGGTGCTTGATTTTGCCATGAAAGCGGTGCAGTTCGAAACGGGCAGCAACAGGCTGCTTCCAGAATCCTATGTTGTCTTGAACCAAATTGCCGACATCATGCTGAACCATCCCGAAAGAAAGCTCCGCATCGGCGGCCATACCGACAGCATCGGCACTCCCGAGGCCAATCAAATACTTTCAGAGCGCAGGGCAAAGGCCTGCCGTGATTATCTGGTCTCGAAAGGGGTGCCTGCTTCCCGGATGAGCTACAAAGGTTTTGGCGAGTCTAGGCCGATTGCGGACAATATGTTTGCGCCGGGAAGGGAGAAGAACAGGAGGGTGGAATTTGAGATATATGTGGAGTGAGGGGGAAAATAAGGTTTTAGAATCGAACTATTTGATGTGGCTGTTCAGCACAGGCAAATGAAGACATATTTCCCCGAGGGTTCGGGACACGCCCGCAAAGTCACGCTAAGGTTTCGCCAAGTCACGCAAAGCTATACGTGTACTCGCCTCGCTTTGCGTGACTTGGCGAAACCTTACGTGACTTTGCGGGCGTGTCTTTTATCTGCTGAACACTTACTATTTGACGGTGCTCAAAATAGAGAATAAAAAGCGCCTCGTGCAGTGATTAGTAATTAGTTGACTAGTGATTAGTCCGCCAAATCCCTGATAATGTGGCATTTAACCAAAAACTAAATGGTTAGCTAATTACGATTTGTACCACTCGGTATTGTGCCGAAGTGCTTTTTAAAAAAAAATATTGGTAGGAATATGATTATTGCTAATTTGATTATTAAATTGATTTCAAAAAAGCACAAAAAAGCAAAGGCATGAAATTCGGAATAATTCTAAAATCATTATTATTTGCAATAATATTGCTTGGCTGCGATAATAAAAACACCAATCATTTAAATTTAAAACAGAGTTTGGTTCAGCAACCGATCAATTCAACAGAAACACAATCTTCAAAAATTAACGGAAAAATCATCATTATAAAGAAAAGTTACTGTGAAACGTTCGATTGTAGCGATTACTTTCAAGATTACCAAAAGCAAATTCAAGTTTACCCAATAGAGGATATTTTCATGAGAGGAATTTCAAATTACTTGGAGATTGAAAATATTGACGAGGAGAACGGGAGAATAATAATCAATAAAAGAACGGGCAAGGATTATAAAAAAATCGAAATAAAAATATAAAAAGAAAATATCAGGAACGGAAAATTATAACTTCCTGAAATTCTGTTCGGATACATTCATAAAAAAAACAAGCAATGAATATATTCCCCATATTGCATACCAACAGGTTAAAACTTAGAAAAATCCAAATCGAGGATATTCCTTCTTTGGTCAAATATGCCAACAATAAAAAAATATCCGACAATATAATAAACATCCCCTATCCATATCAAGAACCAGACGCCGCTTTTAGGATCAGTTATGTAGTCCAAGGTTTCAAAAAAAAGGTTCGATATATATTTGCCATAACATTAAAAGAAAGAAATGAATTTATTGGAGAAATAAGTTTGCATATTGGCAACAATAATAAAACGGCAGAACTGGGGTTTTGGATCGGCGAAATATTTTGGGGCAAAGGGATTGCTACGGAAGCGGCCGGAGCAATCATAAATTTTGGTTTTGAAAAATTAAACCTCGATAAGATACATGCTACCTGCCATATTGAAAACAAAGCATCGGAGAAAGTTTTATTGAACAATGGAATGAAAAAAGACAATATTAACGGCAACGTTATCCGGTTCGGTTTGACAAAAAAAACCTGACGCCCAAATAGGGACGCCAGGTCTGAAAGTAAGTGTTTGTACAGAATGCGTTCTTCGTTTTGCCTGATATATACAGGTCTTCTGAAAGAGAGGTATATTTTGTTTTAAGGTGCAGAAGTTGCCCCTTCTGTGTTTTGCAATTGTTTGTTGTCCAATACTTTTAATTTAGCGACCATCTCATCCCTCACCACGAAAAATTCTTTTAAAACAGATTCGGGCAATGGCTTTGGTGCAGGCAGGTTTTCTTTTAAATGGTTTACTTGCCGTCCGTTTTTCCAAAACCTGAAACATACGTGCGGGCCAGTTGCCAAGCCAGAACTGCCCACATATCCGATCACCTCGCCCTGCGCGACTTGCATACCTACTTTAATGCCTTTTGCAAATTTTGACATATGCAAGTATTGCGTTTGATATACGTCATCGTGTTTTATTTTTATATAGCGGCCATTGCCTTTGGTATATGCTTTTCCGATCACTACCCCGCTCCCGACGGCATATATCGGCGTGCCATATGGCGCTGCATAATCTGTCCCCAAATGCGGGCGGACCCTTTTTAAAATAGGATGGAAACGGTGCCGGTTAAAGTGCGATGATATTCTTGAAAACTTGACCGGGGATTTCAAAAAATTACTTTTTATGGCCCGGCCTTCCAAATCATAGAACCCTTTGTACTCGCCGTTGTCGAACCAAATGGCATAGGATTCTCTCCCCTCACGGTCGTAATATGCGGTATAAACCTGACCTGCCCCGACCTCTTCTCCATCAATATAATTCTGGTCGTAGATCATCCTGAAACGGTCGCCTTTTTGGGTGTGGCTAAAATCAACGCTCCACTGCAGGGCATCTTCCATTTTGGCAGCCACTTCAAAACTGATGCCTTGGTCCACCAAGGTTTGCCACAGAGTAGAATTGATGACACCTTCAATCGTTTTTTCTTTTGTCTCAATGGGCTTTTCGATTTTCTTCACCTCATTCTCGCCCCGCAAATCAAATTGGATATACTCGTAAACATTTGGCCGGAAAATAAAGTACTCTGGCTCGTCCGTTTTAAGGTCTGATAAGATCAGGTAGCTTTTACCGACCCTGAAACCACTGTTCACATTGAATACACCTTTGCAATTGTCCACCAGTTTCTGAATGGCCGGATAGCCCACCCCGGCATCGGAAAGCAGTTTTCCCAATGTTTGGTTGGCCTCGACTTTTCCTTCCTTGCTTTGGTATTCTTCCATCACAAACCCATACCTATAGGTAGGTACGGCGATCGGGAAATCGCCCAGGGCAACTTTTTTGTCGAAGTTGAATGAAAGTATGGAAGCGGCATAGACGGGTGCTTCTTTTTGGGCCGGATAGAGCAAGGTGGCAACCAAACCGATAAATGCGCCGAGGTAAACAAGCACTTGCTTTTTATTTTTAACAGGGCCTTTTTTCATTATTTTCTTAATAAAATGTGCGTTCACTTTTTTACAAATTTGTTATACATACTATCCATTGTCATCATGCAAAAAAACATTAGCCGCATGACGTACCTGTGGAAGTACTACACATCATTTCCTGATAGACTGCATCCTTTTTTGTTCAGTAAGTTAGTCGGTAATCCAATTTCCAAGGTCTCATTTAGGGGCGAGAATTGGATATGGTGGGCTATTTGCTTTTCAATTATGCCGGTGGGATATTTCTAAAAATACGGGGCAAAGATAGATTCTTGGTTTAATATGACATAATATTTAATGTAAAAATCACTGTGCCCGCTATCATTCAAAACAAACAACGGCAAGAGTACAAATCACTTCTTTTTCATTTTGAACAACAGTTCGTTTCCAAGCCGTGGCGAAATAGAATTTTGTGCCAATTCCATGCTCAATATATCAAAATGGGGCTTGAACAAGTCCAAATACTCTTCTTTTGTACCTCCAAACGGAGGCCCCTGCTTTGGGAAATGGCTGGCAAACAACAGCCCCGCCACCATGCCGCCATCTTTCAAAAGCCTTTTTGCGGTCAGCAAATAATCCGTTCTTTTGGATGGGTCAATGGCGCAGAAAAAGGTCTGTTCCAGTATCAGGTCATACGCCCCTTCCAGCAAAAAAAAGTCGCCGCAAAGCAAGTGGCTTTCTGGAAAGCCCTCTGTTTTTTCCCGGATATAACGGAACGAAGCCTCCGCCCAATCGCACACAAAAACATTTTTAAAACCTGCGCGGTGCATGTATATGGCCTCATGTGCGTGGCCTGCACCGGGGACAAGGACGGAGGTGTTTTTGTCCAAGCCTTCGATGATCTTTTTGATGGCCGGGGACACTTGGCAGATGTCCCACGGGATGTTGTTTTCTTGGTAGCGGCTGTTCCAATATTCGGCGGTTCTTTCCATGTTTTTTTTGCGTATTTTAGAAAAAGGCAACCCCTTGCAATTTGAAAGGGAGCAGGGCTTTGTTTATTCCAGGCCTGTCCGGGGCAACATTTTGGGGAGTGTTCAATTAAGTGTGTTTCAGGCAAAGGCGCTAAGTTGCAAAGTGTTGAAAAATCAACCATTTACGACTTAGCGCCTTTGCGTGAGACACAGAAAAATGAAGCCCCCCCATTTTTGCGGCCAGTGCTGACATTTGCCGAAGGCGAAAAAACTGCGCTGTGGGTGCTGTTGAAAATGCTGTTCCGACATTCAAAAACACAGCGGCCAGCATTTTCCCGCCTTCGGCAAATGTCAGTACAAGTGCTTGGGCCACAGCATGTTGTCCTAGTCAAAATGAGGGCAAAGGAGCAAACCCAAAAGCCCTGCCGGCGCATACAAACGCTGGCAGGGCTTCAATGTTCAAACGGCATTTCTAAAAATAATCACTGCACGTAGAGCCGCTGGTTTTCAGTGAGCTTGCTTTTGGCCGTCAGGCCGTTCAGCTCGCGGATGCGGTCCACGGTGGTATCGTAAAGGCGGGCAATGGCAAAGAGCGATTCGCCTTTGTTTACCAAATGAACTTTGATCGGACGGAAGTAAACATCGGGGTTTCCCTTTGTTGTCAACCTCGGCGTTTCCGTATTATAAGGTAGCGGCATCCCCGTGTTATCTGTTTCCAAAGAAGGGCAGGCACAATCGCTGGTATATAGTTTTTGGCCAGCATATACCCGTTCGTATTTGCCCAAGCTGTTCATTTTGCGGAAGCGGCTTTCTGTATAGCCGTACATTTCGGCCAGTTGGGCAACCGACTCGCCGGGCTTCACTATATGGAACTCTGTTTTTGTGTTTTCGACCCAATTGATCCCCCCATTTTTGTTGGTTGCGCCAGAAGAACCGGTGGAGGTTCCCGTACTGGTTTGCGTTCTTGCAGAAGGCGGTGTCATGAACAGTTCTTGGCAAAGGCTGATGAGGTTGTTTTTGCCGATGCCGTTCCAAGATTTTATTTGAGCAACCGAAACGCCGTACCTTCTTGATATGCTGTACAGGGTCTCTCCCTTTTGGACGACATGCACACCGCTGTGCTTTGCTGGAGGGCAAGGCCCCTTGCTACCGTATGAAGTGGGGGTTTCCGTTCCGCTTTTCTCTGTCAACACCTCATAGCCAACAGGCTGTGTTTTGGCTGATTCAGTATAAGCCACCCTGTTGTTACCAGAATCGCCGGCACAGGCCAATTTGATAAATTCATTGAAAGGATAACCATTTACCCGGTCCAGTTTCAAGGAGTTGGTAACCGCACCTTTGTACGGAACGGAGCGCTTGTTTACGATGCCCATTTCAGGGATAATAATATACTCCTTGTAGGCTTCCGAATCCCAGCGGTCTTTTTTTGTGAAAATATAGCCCGTCAGGCAATCGTATTTGATTGTCCCTTCCAGGTACACTGCTTTTTGCGAAGTGGGCGTACCGAGGTTCTTGCTCGAATTCAGGCGGTACATATCCATATCAAACTCTGCATCGGCCATGGTCACGTTGAACAGCTTGTTGTTCATGTCAAAAAAGGTTGCCTTCTCCACCTTTGTCACCAAGTAATGGGTCGGGCTTTTGCGGACAATGTGCAGTGTTAGGCTTCCATTGTTGATGGATTGAACGACGCCTTTGTCAAAAGACAAGGCTGCACAATTGGTCAGCTTGCCCGGCACATCTTTCACCCATTTTACAGGTTCTTTGCCAATGTCAAGTTGAGCTACCCTACCTGCCCCTGCTTTCATGGAATAGGTCACGTAAGGTGTTTTGTCAATATCGGTAATCATCTCGAAGCGGTCCATGCAGGCCTCGTCGTACAAGATGTAATAAACCTGGCTTTGCGCAGCGATCTGGAAAAGGAAAAAGGAAAATAGGAACGGAATAACTCGTGTCATTTTCTCTTATTGTTTAGTTGAATGATTAATCTGTTGATTTTGAATGGTTTAGTAAAATTATAAAGAACTGAACCAATAACAAAATCCCCCCTCAATTTAGGTTCAAAGGTACATAACAAAACAAAAACCTTGCACCTTATTAAAAAATTGTCTCATTGATGCTGGCTTTTGGTGGAGATGGCTTGAGAATGCCCTAGTGCAGTGATTCGTAATTAGTTGATTAGTGATTAGTTCGCCAAATCCTTGACAATGTGGTATTTACCAAAAAACAAATAATCCGCTAATTACGAATCGAACCACTTGTCAACCATCTAAACCGGCGTTCCATTTATTTTACGGAAATTTAACATGAAATTAAGTGACTTTGAGGCAACAAAGGCCAACTGCAAATGGTTAAAAAGTCGTCTGTACAAATGAAAGTAAATAAACATTCAATCCTCTCAGTATGAACATCCGAAAAATAAAAATGGCACTCACTGTTGATTTGTTGAACCTGCCAAAATCACAAAGCCCGATCAGCTTCGCAAGGCAAGCAATGAGCAACTATAAAGATGAAACCGGCGGGTTTCAAGGTCTTTTTGAAACAGAAAAATCAGCCCTTACCGACGATAAAGAACTGAATTCTTTTGCCCTGCAATTTGAGCATTGCACTTTGAGCCTTGATTTGATCAAGGACAGAAAAACAAAAAAAGAATTTCTCAAAGGATTCAATATTTACGAAAACCTGTCCTAAGGAACAATAAACGAAATTGCTTGCCGAGCCATCGGCAGCTTTATTATTTTTATGTTTTCTTACACCATATTTGCCGGACTTTCCCTCCAAAGCCCGGCATTTTTTATTGCTTAATAGACCTTAGTGCAGTGATTCGTAATTAGTTGATTAGTGATTAGTTCGCCAAATCCTTGACAATGTAGTATTTACCAAAAAATAAATAGTCCGCTAATTACGGATCGAACCATTAGTTGTACTTTAACACTTTGGAAAAATGAGCTGTTTTGCTTGGCCACTTGTAAGAAAAATCCACCGGCTATGGGAAATTGCCGGGTAAAATCGCTGGCATTGCCCGGCAATTTTCTATTGCCCGGCAATTTGTACAAAAGTGTCAAATCCGAATAAGGAAAAAAGGTTTCCCAAACCACTCCTCAAGCATACTGCTCATCATAATATTTCTGGTATGCCCCCGAGGTCACATTCTCCAACCATTTCTCGTTCGCTAAATACCATTCCGCAGTCCTTTTCAAACCTTCCTCCGGTTGAATGGTCGGCTCCCATCCGAGTTCGTTTTTCAGTTTTGTGGCATCAATGGCATAGCGGCGGTCATGGCCGGGGCGGTCTTTTACAAATTCAATTAATTTACGGGACGAACCTACCTCCCTGCCCAATTGCTCATCAACGGTATCGCAGAGGGTTTCCACAAGTTCAATGTTTTTGCGCTCGTTGTTGCCGCCTATATTATAGGTTTCCCCTTTTTTTCCTTTATGAAAAATAAGGTCAATGGCCTCGGCATGGTCAACTACCCAAAGCCAATCGCGGGTATATTTTCCGTCGCCATATATGGGCAGGGGTTTATTGTGTTTTATATTATTGATGACAAGCGGGATCAATTTTTCCGGAAATTGATTGGGACCGTAATTATTGGAACAATTGGAAATAACAATCGGCAGGCCATATGTATGGAAATAGGCGCGCACCAAATGATCGGACGACGCCTTCGAGGCAGAATAAGGCGACCTCGGATCATAAGCTGTCGTTTCAACAAAAAAACCCGTATCGCCCAATGAGCCATAAACTTCATCGGTAGAAACGTGGTAAAATAATTTATTTTTAAAATCGCCCCAATTGTTTTTTGCGGCGTTTAATAAATTGACCGTACCGACTATATTCGCTTCAATAAATTCCAAAGGGTTGGTAATGGAACGGTCAACATGCGACTCGGCAGCCAAATGTATTACCCCGTCAAAATCGTATTTTTCAAAAAGGGAATTAATAAATTGCTGGTCGGTAATACAGCCTTTTACGAAAGTATAATTTTTATTGTTTTCTATATCCGTTATATTTTCCAGATTGCCGGCATAAGTCAATTTATCTAAATTAACGATATGGTAATCCGGGTATTTATTTACAAATAAACGGACGAGGTGCGAGCCGATAAAACCCGCTCCGCCGGTTATTAAAATTTGTTTTTTGAAATCCATAATCAGCGTTATATTTTTAATAAAAAAACAGCGATTAAATTAATTAATAAAACCGCTGTTTTTATATTTTATTTGGTAACTACTTACCACTCCCCTCAAAACTGTTGATTTCACTAACCCCCGACTTCAGTCGGGGGGAAAGCACAAAACTTTATCGGGTTTTAACCCAAAAACATGCACGTTTGTTTTGGGTTAAAACCCAGATTTGTGCATTGCCCACCCCCGACTGAAGTCGGGGGTTAGTGAATTAAACAATATTGAAGGGGTGGTAAGTAGTTACTTTTTTAATTTAAAAAAAACAGTGAAACAAAAATGATAAATTACAAATTAAAAGAACGGACAACATACTTAATCATTAATCATTAATCATTTATCATTATCCATTAATCATTTCTTCACCGCTTTTTTAAAATACTCATAAGTTATTTTCAAGCCTTCGGCACGCGTCACTTTGGGCTCCCAACCGAGCACTTCTTTTGCCCGCGAAATATTCGGGCGGCGTTTTTTCGGATCATCAATCGGTAGCGGCCGGTGGACAATTTTTGCTTTTGGATTTTTGACCAAAGCCATGATTTCCTCCGCAAATTCGAGCATGTTCATTTCCGATGGGTTGCCGATATTGACAGGCTGGTCGTAATCGCTCATCAGCAGGCGGTAAATGCCTTCCACCAAATCGTCCACATAACAGAAGCTCCTCGTTTGTGTGCCGTCGCCAAAAATGGTCAGCCCCTCACCACGGATGGCTTGCGAGAAAAACGCGGGCAAAACCCGTCCGTCATCTACCCTCATGCGCGGGCCATAGGTATTGAAAATACGGACCATTCGGGTCTCCACCCCGTGGTAGGTATTATAAGCCATCGTGATAGCTTCGAGGAAGCGCTTGGCCTCGTCATATACCCCGCGCGGACCGATGGGGTTCACATTGCCCCAATACTCCTCCACCTGTGGGTGAACGAGCGGATCGCCATAAACCTCCGAGGTGGAAGCTACGAGTATCCTCGCCCTTTTTGCTTTGGCCACGCCCAAAACATTGTGCGTACCGAGCGCACCTACTTTCAGCGTTTGGATGGGCATTTTCAGGTAGTCAATCGGACTTGCCGGGGAGGCAAAATGGAGGATGTAATGGATGTCGCCCGGCACATGGATGTACTTGGTGATGTCGTGGTGGTAAAATTCAAAATCCTCCCTCGGAAAGAGGTGTTCGATGTTGGCAATGTTGCCCGTCAGCAGGTTGTCCATGCCGATAACGTGGCAGCCTTCTTTCAAAAACCGGTCGCAGAGGTGCGAGCCGATAAACCCGGCAGCGCCTGTAATGAGTACTCTCTTTTTCAAAATGGAAATGTTTTTTCGGGATGCCCGGAAGATGATTTGCTCTATCGTTCCGAGGCCCTGTTTATTAAGTGTTTGTTTTTACGAAGGGGAATTTAGATTGTTCTGAGTAGGGAGTTGTGGAGTGAGTAGGCGAGACAGTTGCGGGCGCAAAGATAGTGTTTATGTGAAATGAAAAAAGAAAATGGGCCATCATTTTTCGAAGAAAACCATTCATCATTTATCATCATCCGCCAAATTTTGTGAAAGAAAAAACATTCCCCATATTCGCACCGCACCAATTACCTTTTACTATGGAAAACCTGCACGAAACCTCTTCGCGTTCCGAACCTTTGCCCCCAAGTTCTCCTCACGACAAGCTGTTCAAAGCGGTGTTCAAGCGCACCGACTATGCGAGGGCATTCTTGGCAGCCTGCCTGCCTGAACGCCTGCTCGCCCGGCTCGACCTTTCCACCCTGCGGCCCAGCGACACCGGCCGAGTGGACTCCAACTTCGAGGAAAATTTCTCCGACATCCAACTGACCTGCGACACCTACGACGGTGAGCAAGTGGAAATTGTCTTGATTTTGGAACACAAATCCTACATCCCAAGACATGGCAGCTACCAGTACATGCACTACCAAGACGGCGTGTGGGGCATGCAGTTGCAAGAAAAAGATGCCGTGCCCACCCCGGTCGTCCCCGTCCTGATCTATCACGGCCCGGAAGGTTGGCAGCCCAAACCCTGGAAGGACTACCTCAAAGGTTGGCACGAAGTGTTCGCGCCCTACACCCCGCCCGGCGGCTGTGTTTTTGTGCCGCTGCATGGCATGTCCGACGAAAAAATAAAGCGCTTCCGCTATGGCTTTATGGTGGCCGCGCTCCTGCTTTTGAAACACCGCCTCGAAAGGGACTACCTCTTGGAAAACCTGCCCAAAATATTTAACTTTGTCGAGTGCGACCCCGCAGAGAACGACATTGACAACCGGATAGAAAACCTGAAATATGCCCTCCGCTACCTGCAAGGCCTCACTGCCATCAAATGGAAGGAAGCAAAGGACAGTCTCAGATCTCTTAACTTAACTTTTCAAACTATGGATGTTCTGGATGAAGTAAAATACGAAGGAGTTCAAGAAGGTATCGAAATAGGTGTTGAAAAAGGTATCGGAATCGGTGTCGAAAAGGGCATCGAAATCGGTGCAAAAAAAGAAAAATTCTTCTCTGTCAGAAGTATGCTCCGCAAAAATTTTGCGCAGGAACTCATCGCAGAGGTACAAAATGTCACCCTTGATTACATCGCCGACGTGGCCAAACAAATGAAAAAAGAACCCGAAATAGCCCGCCTCCTCGAACAGGGCAAAACCGACCCCAAAAAAATCGCCGATGCCCTCAAGGTCTCCCCGTTTTTGGTGGAAGCAGTGAAAAGGGACATGAATGATTTGGCCGCTTAATCCCTCTCTCCCCTCCCCTTCTTCATTTATTTCATAAAAAAAACGACAACGCTAAACCCCGTCTCCGTGCCCTTCCAAAAGAGGGGGAATTTATTCCCCCTCTTTTTGGCGGAAGCAGTGAAAAACGGCATGAATAATTTGGATGCTTAATCCTTCTCTCCCCTCCCCTTCTTCTTTTCTTTTATAAAAAACGACAACACTAAACCCCGTCTCCGTGCCCTTCCAAAAGAGGGGGAATTTATTCCCCCTCCGGCATCCCGACAGCGGGGGAATAAATTCCCCCGCTCTCAGAAGGGCACGGAGACGGACGGCCACATTCTTCCGCTTCTTCTGGAAAGCTGCGCACATATTCCTCCCAACTGCCGCCCTGCCATTTGCCAGTAACACGGACGGAAGTCCGTGCCATTGTTGCACGGACTTCCGTCCGTGTTACTGGCGCCCTACAAAAAAAGAGCTGCCTTTCGGCAGCTCCCTATGTTATGCTAAAAAAACTATGTAATGAAAAAAGACTTAATTCGCTTTTTCTAATTGGACTTGAACACCTTCATCAACTGCGTTTTCATCCTTCTGCGTTGCAATTTTATCACATACAAACCTTCGTAATAGCCGTTCAGGTCGATCTCGAATTTCTCCGTATTGGCAGGTATCTCGAATGTTTGCAACACTTTGCCGAAAGGCGAAACGACCGAGCCAAAGGCCACTTCTTCGTTGGCTTTAAGCAACTCAACCGTAACCCTTCCCGTCGTTGGGTTGGGGAAAGTATGAGCCAGCATGGTTCGTTCAGGTTGGAACATTACGCTTGCCGTTTGTGAATATCCCTCCTCTTCGGAGTCGTCCATCTGCTGATACTTTATGCGGTATATATTTTCTCCAAAACGCGGTTGCTTGTCCATGTGTTGGTAGGTAGAGTTTTCTACACCTTCTACTCCTCGGAGTATGGCGAAGGTGCTGAAATCACTTCCATCCTCTGATTTTTCAAGAAAGAAAATCGTATTTTTTGTGTCTCCATTAACCTCAAATTTCACCATCACCTCTTCGCCCTGCAACTCTGCATTGACATCGCTAATCAGAAGGGATGGCCTGCTTCCGCAGTTTTCGATTTCTACCGTGGTTGAGACAGAGAAGGAGCAGCCAAAACGGGTAACTGTCAACGAAACTGGATAGAACCCTTCATTGGGCCATTGCGACAGCGCAACCCTTGTGGTGGCAGTGGAAGGCGAACCGCCGCTGAACTGCCAAAAATAATCCGCGCCTGCCCCGGCGATGGCTGCCTCAAAACGGCCTTGCTCGTTCATGCAAAGCAAGTTCGGTTCATCAATGATTTGCGAAAGCGGAAAGGCAATGATTTCTTTGGCCACCACATTGCTCTCGCCGATGTAATCGCTGCAGCCTTCCCTCCTTGAACAACGGATATAATAAGTGGAGACACCTATCGGTCCGGGGTCATAAGTAGGGCTGTTCGAGTTGGGGATGATAGACCAGTTTGGATCGGTCGGGCCATTGTAGATCGGTACCGAACTTTTCAGCCACAGGTACTCGATGTTGCCGTAGCCGCCCGAAGGAAGGACAATATTTACGATCTCCGCAGGGTCGGCACCAACGCCGCAAAGCTGCTCATCGTAGCCAGTCACGCCGCCATCAGTTACGTTGTCGCATTCCCTGAAAATGCCCATGTCAATGGTCAGGTTGTCGAGGGTAAAGGGCAGCACGGTGATCGGGTCGGTAAAGCCGCTCACAAGGTCGGCATCGCTGTCAATATTGTCGTCGTTGCCGACATCTTTTGGTGAAATTTCATAGCCGCCGGGAGGGAAACTCGCGGGCATAAATTCAATCACATAATTGCCGGCAAAAATATCTTCAAAAAGGTAGTTGCCCAGAAGGTCGGTGACCTGCTGCGCAAGGATGGTATTGGCTGGCCAAGACCTCAACCGGACAATGACCCCCGGCACTCCCGCCTCGTTCGGGTCTTGCAGCCCGTCGTGGTTTTGGTCGTACCACACCTTGTCTCCCAAATCTATTTTTTCATCTAAAATAATCATCCCGCAGTCCCATCGGCTTTCGTATTCTCCCTGTGAAATAGGGAAGCCCTGCGTCTGCCCGGTCGTCGGGTCAGGGTCGCTGTCGAGCAGGTCGTTGCCGACGTTTTGGTAGGTGACCACATGGTTGGGAGGAGTGTCGAATGTCAGCCGGTAAAAACCCGAAAGCAGGCCATCGAAAGCATAAAAACCATCCGCTTCGGAGACAGTGCTCAGGTCAACGGCATCCCCGTTTCCGTCGGTGCCGGTGAGGTGGACAGTGATGCCGCCGACACCAACTTCCATCAAATCCTGGATGCCGTTTTGGTTCTCGTCGTTCCAGATATAGTCCCCGATTTTTGAGGGTTCGATGAGGGTGATTTGAGCGGTAGCGGTACAACTGTTTGCGTCGGTAACAGTGACCGAATGAGTGCCGCCGCTGAGGCCGGAAACATTGGCCACGTTGGCGCCATTGCTCCAAAGGATGGAGTACGGAGGCACGCCTCCAGTTACGGCAACTTCTGCGCTGCCTTCTGTTCCTCCAAATGTTTCTACTTCCGAAAGGATATTTGCGGTAGCGACCAAAAGGGGCGGCGAATTGACGGTCGCCGAATTGGTGACCGAGCATCCATCAGAATCGGTAACGGTCACGTCGTAAGTTCCAAAAAAGAGGTCGTTTATTTGCGGGGTCGTTTCGCCATTTGACCACTCATACGAGTAAGGCGGCGTGCCATCAACTCCCGAAGCTATTGCCACTCCATTGGCCACATCAAAACAGGTGGCATCAAAGGCATTGGTGGTGGAAGAAATGGTGGTGGTGGAAATGATCTGCGCTGCACTTGAAACCTGACAGCCGTGCGCATCGGTTATGGTCACCCCGTAGCTGCCGACTCCCAGCCCAAAAATGGCCTGGGTCGCCTGCCCCGTTTCCCATAAAATCTCATAGGGCTGCGTGCCGCCTTCGACCACGGCAACGGCAACTCCATCCGTATCGTCCACGCATACCACATTTATATTATTAAAACCCAAAGTCAGCCCAGCGGGCTGCGTCACGTTCACCACCAAGGTTTCGATGCAATTATTGGCATCGGTAACAGTGAGGCCATATGCGCCTGCAACCAAATTTGAAATGGCAGGGGAAGTCGAATTGGAAGGGTCGTTCCATTGATAAGTATAAGGCGAAGTACCGCCTGCCACAGACACCGAAACAGCTCCGTCAGAAAAGCCAAAACAGGAGACATTGGTGACCTGTTCGGTAATCTGCATCTGCGATGGGGCATCTATTGTGATGCTGCCCTGAGCGGTGCAGCCGTTGGCATCGGTAACGGTTACGGTGTATGTGCCGGCGCCCACATCGTCCAGCATTTGCACGGCAGGGTTGCCCGGTGCATCCCATTCGTAGAGATAGCCGCCGTTGCCAAATTCAGTGCCTCCCGTCACGTTCACAATGGCCGTCCCGTCGCTTGAATCAAAGCAAGATGCTGGCGTGGAACTCAGCGAAAGGTCGAGTGCCGTCGGCTCCGAAATGCTCGTGCTTCCGGTAACTGAGCAGCCAATCGGATCGGTTACGGTCACATTATAAACGCCGGGCGCGAGTCCCGTTGCTGTCGGATTTGCCGAAGGCGGAACATTGTCCCAAATTACGCTAAAACCGCTGATGTCCTGACCGACCACGGCAACCGTTGCCGTTCCGTCATTTGCGCCAAAACAAAGCACATCGGTGGTCGAAATATTCAATACCGCAAGGTCGGGCGCACCCACTGATTGGCTTGCAGTTGCACTGCAATTATTGGCATCGGTAACAGTCACAGAATAAGTGCCTTGCGGCAAATTGGCAGCCGTCGCTGTGGTCTGCGCAGCGGGGTCATCCCATAAATAGGTGTAAGGTGCCACGCCCCCAGTCACCTGCGCGGTGGCCGTCCCGTCCGATGAATCGCCGCAAGTGGCATCCACGCCGGAAGTGCTCAAATCCAAAGGCACGGCAGCATCAATTTGCGCTGTCCCGGTGCCGATGCAGCCCCGGTCGTCGGTGACCACCACCTCGTAAGTGGAAGGGGCAAGTGCCGTAGCTGTTTGGGTTGTTTGCGATAGGCCATCGTTCCATGAATATGAAAAAGGAGCGCTGCCGTCGGGCACGTCGGCAACCGTTGCAGTGCCGTCATTTGCGCCCACGCAAGTTTCTGCGGTAGCAGCAGTTTGCACATTCAGTGCCGGGCCATCGTTCAAGGTATAAGAAAGGCTGCCTGTGCAGCCATTGGCATCGGTAACGACTACTTCAAAAACGCCCGCGCCTTGATTTATTAAAATGGAATCCGTTTCGCCGGGCAGGCCGGTCCATTGGTAAGTATAAGGAGCGGCGCCCCCTGATACGTTTATCACTGCCACCGACCCGTCGTTTGCCTCCAAACAGGTTTCGTCCATTCCGAACATGCCGGGTACAATGTCTCCGGTTACGGTCACTGTGACCATGTTGGAAACGCCGTCGTAATCGAGGCATCCATGCCTTCTGGAAAGGCGGATGTAATAGGTGGTCTCGGTGATTTCTTCGGGGTTGAACAAGGACATCGTTGCCCCGTCTATTTCCGTCCAATCGGCATTCATGGGCGTATAAGGAGTGCCGGTGGTACTGCTCACCCATTGGTATTCCATGGCCAACGAACCGCCGGAAGGGAAGACCACATTGGTCAGTGCGGCGGGGTCGTAAGGCGGCTGGCAAAACACTTGGTCTTGGCCGATCTCGCCGCCGTCGGTCACGTTGTCGCAGCAGATGGCTTCTTTGACCACAATGTTGCTTTCGCCGATATAATCAGTGCAACCTGAGCGGCGCACACAGCGCCTGAACCAAGTCGTTTCGGTAATCGGCCCGGGGTCGTATTCTGCACTCGTCGAACCAATGATAGGGTCCCAAAACGAGGACGGCAGCGTCGGGTCGTCGGTAGTCGATATCCAGATAAATTCGAGCGTACCCGTACCCCCGATGGGCATTTCCACGCTAGTAATGATGGAGGGGTCCCAGTCGGGGTTGGGGCAGCCGAACTCGTCGGCCTCGATGATGCCGCCGTTGATGACGTTGTCGCATTGGGAGAAGGAAAGGTTGGCCAGCAGAAGAAAAGAAGCAGCCAAGAGAAGCCCTTTTGAGAAAAGTTGATGGACAACAGGTCTCTGGGTTCTGTCATTTTTTTGAGATTGGTCAAACCGCACGAACTGCGTGAAAGAATCTCTCATAGTTATCTTTTTCAAAACATAGAATTGTAACAAGAACACCTGCGAATGAACACATAGATGTTCCCGGGTTCATAACTGAATTAGCATTGGAAATAAAGGAGGGGAAGGAAAAGCAGCCGTCTGGCTACAGGTATATTTCAATTTTTGCAGTGAATGTTCGGAACGGTTTGTTCAAGAATTGATTGGAAAGAAAATTTAAAGAAATAGAGTATCTTTTTAATTAGCCGAGGTAAATGCACAAAATACTCACTCGGCTCCGCTGTTTTTTGTCATCCGCTTTAGCGGAACTGCGGCGTCTGGTGTGCGCTGCTTCCCTCAAGACGTCGCAGTTCCGCTAAAGCGGATGACAAAAAACAGCGAAGCCGAATGCCTGTCCGGGAGGCAGGAATCTTTGTGTACTTACCCTGCCTTATTAAAATGACACGAAACAGAATTCTTTTTTTCAAAAAATAGGATGCCTGCACAGGTTTCAAAAACTATACCATTTAAAAAAAATCGTAATATGTTTGTGTTTTTGGAGTATAAAAATCAAGGCTTTTCAGAGCTTTCAATCAATTGCCGGTGAACCTTCCAAACTTGTTTGACCAATGATTCGCTGCCGTCATTTTTTATGATAAAATCAGCAAACCGGCGCTTTTCGTTTTCGGGCATTTGCTTGTCCATCCTCGCTTTTACGGCTTCTGCGGTCGAGCCGTCCCTTGCCACTACCCTTTCCAGCCTCAGCTCTTCGGGCGCCGTTACGAGTATCAATTTGTCCAAAAATTTGTGGCCGCCGCTTTCGATCAGCAGGGCTGCTTCCTTTAAGGTATAAGGTACGCCGGAAAAAGAGGCATGCCACTTTTCGCCATCGGCATGGACGGCAGGATGGACGATGGCATTCAGTGCGGCCAGTTTTTTTTTGTCCTTGAAAACAATGCCTGCGAGGTAAGCCCGGTTGAGCGAGCCATCTTTTTGATAGGCGTCTGCGCCAAAGAGGTCCATCACTTGTTCCACCACTTTTATATCATCGGTCATGATGGCCCTGGCGCGGCTGTCGGCATCATAAACGGGTATGCCCATCGCCTCGAATATTTTGCAGACGGTGGTTTTGCCGGCGCCGATCCCTCCGGTTATTCCTATTTTTTTTGGCATAAGAAGTAGCCGCCCGTTATTGGGCAGGCTTGGTTTTATTTGAGCCTACCCAACAAATTGAGTGGCTACGAACACGTTAAATAAAAATGTCATGGCTTAGAATTTGCCAAACCCCTTTTGTCCCCACCGTAGTAATAAATATTCCTTTTCATTTTCCTCCCGCAATTTTAATCAACTATGAATAATAATGACAAGTTTGCCTATCCCACACCTGAGGATGGAGGCAAAGCGACGCGCCGGGTATCCGTCCCCTATTTTTGGAGGGGGGGCACTTATGGAGCAGAAAGGTTTTGGAACGAACCCATGAACTGGTACAACCGCTTTGTGCCGGGCTGGTTCGATGTGGTAGTTATTTCAGGTGAATATGCACACGACGGGTACTTCCCGATCATCGAAGAATTTGCCAACGACATCGCTCAATTGATAATAGAACCGGGGGGCAAACTGACAGTCGGCATGCTGGGCAAACTCTGCGTGGACGGGCTTGGCAAAAAAGGTTTGGGGATTTTGAACGAAGGCGACCTCGTTATTGATGGCGAGCTGACTGTCCACCGGACATTGTTTGCAAGCGTAAGGAACAAGGGTCTGATTTTTAATAACGGCTCTTTTGCCATCGACAAAAACGAGGACAACGGGATCATCCACTCAAGTTCTGGAAGGTTCGAGAATTATGGCGAATTTCTATTCCTCTGACAATCAATAGATTCCACCTAAAAAAAAAGCTATTTCTCCAAATGGGGAAATAGCCTTGCTTTTCAAAAATCCGTTTATTACATTTGCGCCAAATTCCAAGAAATTTTGCCGGTTGGCGAACTTTTTGGGACCTGCCATCTTATCTATTTGGCAGCTAATTTTTGGGGGATCAACAAGGGCATTTTTAATAAAAAGCCCAATCCAAAATTTGATGCCTTTTTGTTAATTTTTTAAATATTTAGTTTTTATGTATTGGACGCTTGATCTCATTAAGCACCTCGAAGATGCACCCTTCCCCGCCACCAAAAACGAACTGGTTGACTACGCCATTCGTACCGGCGCCCCGAATGCAGTGGTAGAAAACCTGCAGGACATTGAGGAAGAGGACATTATCTACGAGAGTATCGAAGAAGTATGGCCTGATTATCCCTCCAAAGGGGACTTCCTTTTCAATGAGGATGAATATTAGGCCGGTGTGATATAACGGGTTTATTTATGAAAATAAAAAATGGGTTTTGCGCTGGCGCAAGGCCCATTTTTTTTAAAATGCTATGCCAACAAACAGGACATCCCTTTTTTCTTTTTTGAAAAAACACAAATGGGGAGCAGCCATTTTGCTGGCCGTCCTTTTTCTGTTTTATTGGTTCTGCCTGCCCGACCCACTTTTCAAAGACCCTACCTGCCTTGTTTTGGAAGCCAATGACGGCAGCTTGCTCGGAGCGCAGATAGCTGCGGACGGGCAGTGGCGTTTCCCCCTCATCAAAGATGTTCCGCTGAAGTTTGAAAAAGCCATTTTGGCTTTTGAAGACAAACGTTTTTACTCCCATCCCGGCGTGGACTTGCTGGCATTGGGCAGGGCGTTCCGCCAAAATATAAAAAACGGAAAAGTGGTCAGCGGGGGCAGTACCTTGACCATGCAGGTCATCCGCTTGGCGAGGAAAGGGCAACGCAGGACGGTCTTTGAAAAAGCAATCGAAATGGTCTTGGCCACGAGGCTGGAACTGCGTTTTTCCAAAAAAGAAATTTTGGCGCTCTATGCCTCCTATGCCCCCTTCGGCGGCAATGTGGTGGGGCTGGAAACGGCCACTTGGAGGTACTTTGGCAAGCGGCCAAGCTCCCTTTCTTGGGCAGAGGCGGCCACCCTCGCAGTGCTGCCCAACAACCCCTCCATGATCCACCCCGCAAGGAACCGGGATGCACTGAAAAGAAAAAGGAACCGCTTGCTCAAAAAACTTTTCGAGGAAGGAGTTTTTGATGAATTAAGCTATGAACTGGCGCTGGAAGAGCTGCTTCCCGGCAAGCCCCTCCCCCTTCCGAGGCTTGCCCCGCACCTGATGGACAGGGTGGCAAAAGAAAAAAAGAAGCAGCCCGAAATGGCCGGGAACAAAGTGCGGACAACCATTGACAAAGCACTGCAAGAAAAGGTGAACCAACTGGTTGACCGCAAAAACAAGGCACTGAAAAACAACGAAATACACAACCTCGCAGCAATCATCATCAATATTGAAAAAAACGAAGTCTTGGCCTATGTCGGCAATGCCCAAAACACGGGCGCCGAACACGGCAACTCGGTTGACATCATCACTGCCCCGCGCAGCACGGGCAGCATCCTGAAACCTTTTCTTTATGCCATGATGATGCAGGAGGGAAAGCTGCTGCCCAAAAGCCTCGTCAACGACATACCCACCCAACTGAAAAGCTATCGGCCTGAAAATTACTCCAATACTTACGACGGCGTGGTGGCTGCCGACCGGGCACTTTCGAGGTCGCTGAACATCCCCTTCGTGCGGATGCTGCAAGAGTACAGCGTCGAGAAATTCCATTTTAATTTAAAAAAACTTGGCATCACGACTTTGCGCAATGCCCCCGTCCACTATGGCCTCACGTTGATACTCGGCGGCTCGGAAGCAACGCTTTGGGACTTGACCAGTATCTACGCGGGCATGTCCCGCAGGCTCTCCAATTTTTACCCAAACAATGGCTGGTACTCGGAAAGCGATTTTACAAAACCGATTTTTTATATAAACCCCAAATCTGGTATTTCACAAAAAAAAGAGCTGTCGAAGGAAACCAAATACCTCACTGCCGATGCCATTTGGCTGACTTTCGAGGCCATGAAAAAAGTGGAGCGGCCCAACTCGCAAGGCGACTGGCAACGCTTTGAATCATCCCACCAGATTGCTTGGAAAACAGGTACGAGCTATGGCTTCCGCGATGCCTGGGCCATTGGCGTGACCCCAAAATATGCAGTCGGCGTATGGGCCGGCAATGCAGACGGAGAAGGCAGGTCGGGGCTGGTGGGCATCTATTCTGCCGCTCCTCTTTTGTTTGAAATATTCGACCTGCTGCCTACTTCGAGGTGGTTCGACCAGCCCTTTGATGCCATGAAGCAGGTGGCCGTTTGCCATCAGAGCGGCTATTTGGCAAAAGATATTTGTGAAGAAAAAGATACCATCTGGGCGGCCAAAAATGCCTTGAAGGCCCCTGCCTGCCCTTACCACCGGTTGGTTCACCTCGACAAAAGCGAAAGTTTTCAGGTGAATAAAAATTGCGTTCCGCAAAATGAAATCACCGCCCGCCCCTGGTTTGTGCTGCCGCCTGTGGAGGAGTATTATTTTAAAATAAAACACCCCAACTACCGCAGCTTGCCCCCCGTAAGAGAGGGCTGCCAAACTGGCCAATCGGCCAATGCCAATCCCATGCAGTTGATCTATCCGGGCAACAACACAAAAATTTATGTGCCTACCGACCTTGACGGGAACGTGGGGCGGACTGTTTTCAAGGCAGCCCACCGCTTTGCAGGGGCAACGATCCATTGGCACATTGACAGGGAATACATCGGCAGCACTACGGACTTCCATAACATGGAACTCAACCCTCCTGCCGGACGGCATTCATTGACCCTCGTGGATGACCGGGGCAACCGATTGATGCAAGCCTTTGAAATTTTATTGAAAGAAGGAGGGAAGTGATTAGTAAAGCAGTGATTAGTGATTAGTAAGACAAAGCATTGATTGTCAGTCGTTTTTCAATCATTTAATGTGTCTTTTAGGGGCTTAGGCAAGGGGGCCCATTTTTTTAGGTTTCACGCAAAGGCGCAAAGTTTCTAAACCAAATTTCTTTGAGACTTTGCGCCTTTGCGGCTTTGCGCGAGACAAATAATTTGGCAACACTGAAAAAACCTTCCCTTTAGGGCATAAAAAAACTCCTACATCGGGGAGGCTAAAAAGCTGACGTAGGAGCACTAAACATACTATGAGAAAACTACACAGTGCAAAGAAGGGCCAATTTTAGGTGTAAAAAAAGCGGTGATTAGGAAACGGTAGGTCTTGAACCGTGAACGGTAGGAAGTATTTAGGATGTGGATTTATCATTATGTGTTCTGCGCAAAATACCACCAAAACCCCATAACCAACTGATTTTTAATTATTAAAAAATATATTTATTTTTAATAAAAAGAAAATCTGGCATAGAATTGGGCTAAGGCTTCGTGTTCTTCGATGATTTTCTTGCACCAACTCACACATTTTTCCATTTTCCTTCTTACAGTTCCCACATTTCAAAATTCCAGAACAAAGGCTTTCCTTCAATCGGCAATCCGCTTTTTATAGTCGGAATAAAATTCGGTTTAAAAAAAATTTGAACGGGTCAAGAATGGGTAAAAAAAAAATTCCTACACCCCAGAAGGGAAGAAAAGGTGTAGGAGAATTAAACATACTATGAGAAAACTTAGGCCAAAGATACACTTGGCTTTTACAGGAAAAAAGCTACTTTTACGCAATGGTTGATCTGGTGAGGAAACGGTAGGTATTCTTTAGGAAACGGTAGGTTTTGACTAATAAACGGAAAAAATATGTTTAAAAATTAATTTTATTGGAAATACATAAATACCGGAGGGCTATTCATTTACGGAAGCACTAAACTTACTACATAAAACAGCTTTAAACTACACCGCCTTTTTGAGAAAACATTTTAGGGAGTTTGTAATAAATAACTTCGCCATAACGGGTAGGTTATTTATTACAAACTCCCTTAAATTTTGAGGGGAAAAAAAAGTCCTGCACCCCAGGAGGGAAAAATAAGGTGCAGGAAGATTAAACAAACATACTATGAGAAAACTAGGGCAAAGATATTTTTTTATTTACAAATATTAAATTTTTATCATAAAAAAATACATGAAAGCCAGTTGATAAGGCATATGGTTTGTAAACATTCGTCTTTTGCGACCATCATTTCACCTCGATGTCCAAAATAGGTATCAACACTTCCACTCTTGTCCCCGCAGCATTTCCCGTTTCCTCATCGTACAGGTCAATGATTTTGACGACCTCTTCCCCGTTGCTCTTTTTTTGCAGGATTTCCAACCTGTCTTTCGTTATCCTCGTTCCCATTGATTTGTGGCTTTTCAGTTCAGGGTTGTTTTCCTGTATTTTGCGGATTTTTTCCCTCCCCACCCCGTTGTCTTCAACAATACAAAGGATGGTGTCCTCGTCTTTCAATTTAAACTCGATTTTTATCATGCCCTTTTGTTTTGGCCGGATGCCATGTTCGATTGAGTTCTCCACATAGGGCTGGACGATCATGGTCGGCACCCCATAAATGTCTTCTTCTATTTCCTCGTCCACGATGATTTTATAAGTGAGTTTACTTTCAAAACGCAGGTTCACGTTGATCTCGAGGTAATTGCGCAAAAACTCGATTTCATCTTCCAGCGAAATGATCTCCATGTCTGAATACTCCAGGCTCTGCCGCATCAGATGGGCAAATTGGGCGAGGTATTTAGCGGCCAGTTTGGGGTCGTTTGAAGTAATGAAATCCTGCACGGAGTTGAGTGCGTTAAAAACAAAATGGGGGTTCATCTGCGCCCGCAATGCCTTTAGTTGCAGGCCTGTGGCCTGCAATTTGAACATCTCGGCTTCCTTTTCCTTGCGCTCGGCTTCGTACTTTATTTCCAGTTCCCTGATCTCGTCTTCCTTGACTTCCTGCATCGCCCTCTCCACTGCTTTTTCGTAAAATTTCTGGTATTCATAGGCATCTTTGTATTCCCCGTCGGCTGCATAAAACTCAGAAATGTCTTTTAAAATACCTGCCACTTGGTTTTGGTCTTTGCCTTTGTAAGCAAATTCCAATGCACTGAAATAGTGCGTCAATGCCTTTTTCCGCTTGCCCAATGCCTCAAAAGCTTTGGCCTTCCACCAATTGATATTGGCCTGGTTGACATCTTTTTTCTCTTTGAAAAGCGGGTAGGCAGTGTCCAAAAGGTCAAGCCCTTCCTGAAATTTTCCTTTCCGGAAATAGCAATAACCGAGGTTGGCATAAGCAAGGGCCCTTGCCTGCTGGTTCACATCGTCAAGCACCTTGATCCCCAATTTGAAATATTTGATGGCGTTTTCGTCATCCAAGGTGGCCATGTAGCTGTTGCCGACATTGAGGTAGTGCCATGACAGCCTCGAACGCATGCCCCGCCGCTCACAGATTTCCACTACTTCCCGGTAAGCCTTTATGCTCTTGTCGGGTTCATGGTTGAGGGCATGTATTTTTCCGATCCCGCTTTTGATGAGGGTCATAAAATAATAGTCCTTGCTCGACAATGGCTTGGCCGAAGTTTTCAGCCTCATTTCTGCTTCCAAAAAAGATTTGAGTGCTTTGGGCTTGTTTGAATGCTGGATATGAAGGTAGCCGATCCGGCTGATAAGGTAGGCCTCCAACCGGTCGTCGGGAAAAGTCCTGAGGTATTTCCTCGCATCTTCAAGGTAAGCATAGGCACTGTCAACCTTTCCCAAATTTATGAGCGTTCCCGCATAATCAATAAACGCTTCGGCCAATTGGTTGGCATCGCCCCGTGCGTTCAGCAAATCAATGGCTTTTTTGAAATGGATTTCCGACAGCTTATAATTGTAAAGCTGGTTTTCGACGATGCCAGTATAAAGGTTGTATTTCAGTTCAAAGTCGAGGTCGGAGACTTCCTGTAGCAGCTTGTTGAGTTCGGCAAGATACTTTTGGGCTTGCTGGATATTGGTAAAAAGGTGCTGCATTGCCCGTTCGTCCAGCCTCGACAACTTTTTGATGCGGTCATCTATGATACCCGGTGAGTGATCCATTTAAAATGAGAATTTGAGAATTTGAGAGTTTGAGAGTTTGAGAGTTTGAGAGTTTGAGAGTTTGAGTCCCGATATTTCATCAGGAGAGAGCAGAATTGCCGTTGGTTGGTACCTATTTTAACTATCTAAGCCATAAATAAAAAGAGACTGCGCACCATGTGCACAACCTCTTTTCATCCTTTTCAGGAAGCCCCCATTTATCAAAAACAGGGATAAAATTTGTGTAGTTTAAAGGTGTACCTTTATTGGGGAAGATCCCCGTCGCAAGGCTTTGGGCCGAACAGCCTTCCAAGAAAACTCCGCTTTTTGATGTCGCTGCTTTGGTTGTTCGCACCACCAAAGTATTCAGACATTCTGTCTTTTTGTATGCGGTTCACATTCTCAAGATTGCTCAGGCTTTTGCCTTTTTTGTTGGTAGCCTCCTTCATAGTATCAAGATTTTTAGTAAAAAATCGCATCATAGTGTTTCCCGTTTGTAATGATGGGACAAGCGCTATGATTTCAATAAAGCCCAAATTTAAGGGTAAATATTGGCCGATGAAAGTGTAGTTTCAAAAAAATCAACAATTTAAATACATTTATTTTTATCAAATAATTGTATTTTTTAAAGCCAGAACCCTGATTTGAACTTAGTTGAAAGCCTCCCAGCGAACTTGTCAAATCAATGTGTTTATGTTCAAATGTGTAAGTTTCTTAAATCAGTGTGTTTTCTCCCGAATAAAAAAAGCCGCTTCAAAGCCCCCGTACCCGCCTCCGTTATTCATTTTCCCCGAGGTTTCGGGGCGGGCTATTTTCATTTACAGTCCTTCTTCCAGCCTGCGCATCTGCTCCATGAAAGCAGGGCGGCGGCGCCTTGATACTTCGATTTTTTTCCCGTCGTCCATTATCAGGTAACCCCCATCGCCTTTAATGAACTTTCTCATATAGTTGAGGTTGATAACGTGCCGTTTGTGCACCCTGTAGAAGTTCACGCTGGCAAGCATGTCTTCATAGGCTTTGATGGTTTTTGAGGCCGTGATCCGTTCTTTGTTTTGCAGAAAAATATGGGTGTAATTGTCTTCTGCCTCAAAGCGCACAATGTCCTTGATGCTGACGAAATAGATACCGTCAATGGCCGAAATGCTCATTTTTTCAAAAGCGTTCGGGTTTCTCAATTGCTTGTTGAAAATTTCGATCCGTTGCCCCATTTTTTCGGAACGGGTCACCCGTACCCTGCTCACCGCTTGGATCAGTTCATCGGGGTCAATGGGTTTGAGGATGTAACCTATCGAGCTGTACTCACATGCTTTGATCGCATGTTCGTTGTAGGCAGTAATGAATACGATTTCGAAATTGACGGGCCTAAGCTGGTCGAGCATTTTAAATACAAGGCCGTCGGGCAAGCTGATGTCGAGGAAGGCAATGTCGGGCTGAAAAGCCGGGTCTTCAAAGAGTTCGAGCGCCTCTTCAATGTTCAAAGCATCTCCAATAAGCTCAACTTCTGGACAATGTTTGCGAAGCAAGTTCTTGATGTTGTTCATGCTTCTAATCTCGTCTTCGACTATGATTGCCTTTACCACAGAAGTGCTTTTTGTACGTGTGATCGTTTTGATTGGTACATGTTGTAAGACCATAAAGAATGGGTGTGTTTGTTCGGGGCAAAGTTACATCCCGCAGATTAAAATATGAAATTTTCTTCATAATTATATCCCAACTGACATGCAATAATTTACACTTTATAAAAACAACACCTTAGAATTTATTTTAATACAACGGTTTATGAATTTTATTTTTAATAATAGGTTGACGTATTTTTTTTATTTCCATAAACCACAACTGTTCAGCAGGCTCTTCGGGGCTTCGCCTCAATGGGCGTTCATAAATCTTTCAAAACAGAGCCGATGCCCCCGTCGAGCTGGAAATTGGCGCCGTGGATGAATCCCTCGTTCTCGGCGGCAAGGAACAGCGCAAGTTTGGCCACGTCTTCCGGGAGGCCGATCCGTTGCACGGGGTGGATTTTGCGAAGCTCGTCCAGTGCTTTTTCATCGTTTTCAAAGCCAGCCCGCAGCATGTCCGTTTCGATGGCTGCCGGGCTGATGGCATTCACCCGCACCCTACCTTCGAGGTCAACGGCGAGGGATTTGGTCAGGCCGATCAGGGCACTTTTTGAAGTGGCATAGGAGATGAACGCCCTTTTTGTCTGCCGTTGGTGGATGCTCCCGATGTTGATGATGCTGCCCTTCCTTTTTTCCAGCCTTTCCAAAAACAGCTTGCTCAACATCAGCGGCCCGGTCAAGTTCACGTTCAGGGTTTCCTGCCAATCTTCCAGTTTGAGGTCTTCCAAATGGTCGAGCCGCTGCACCGCTGCGTTGTTTATCAAAACATCGAGCGTGGGCATTATGTCGTCAAAAATCTGGGTGAAACGGATGCGGTATTCCACATCTGTCACAAACTGGTTCAGGTCGAAACGGAGAAAACGGTCGCACACGTTGTCGAAGTCTTCTTCCTTGTCCACACCATATACATAGTACCCGTTTTTGCGGAAGGCATGGGAAAGGCCGGCACCTATGCCTCCGAGGACGCCTGTTATAAAAACATTTTTGCTCATTGAATGTAAAATTTAAACGCCCAAATAGCCAAACAAAATCTCCATTGCCCTTTCGCTCGCCCTCCTCACCGCATCCACGGTATTCGAGCCATTGTGAGTGCCAAATATACAACGTTCAAAACTCCTCAGCGGTGAGTCCATCGGCAAAGGTTCATTTTCAAAAACATCCAAAGCCGCTGAATACACTTTCCCCGATTTCAATGCCGCAACGAGGGCGCTTTCGTCAATGATCGGCCCACGCGAAACATTGACGATGCGCACGCCGTCCATCATTGCCGAGATGCTCTCCCTGTTTATCATCTGCTTGGTGGCCGGCGTCAGCGAACAGGTAACAACCACAAAATCAGCGTCTTCCAGTTTCTCAGGAAATTCAATAAAACGGTAGCGTTCCCGGTCGGCATCCGTGGTCATCGCAAAGGGGTCATAAACATTGATGCCCATTTTAAAAGCCCGGAGCATCCTCGCCGTTGACCTGCCGATGTCGCCAAAGCCGATCAGCGCCACCGTCCTGTTTTGCAGGGAAATGCCCGCGGGTTTGGGCCACTCCCCTTTTTTCACGCCATTGTGGACGGAAAAGGTTTCCCTCGCCAGGCCGATCACATAATGCGCAGCCAGTGCGCCTACTTCTTCGCCGAACATCAGTGGGGTATTGGAAATGGGGATGCCCAGTTTTTTGCAGGCCGCAAAGTCAACATTGTCCACCCCGACGCCCCATTTTACGGCCGCTTTCAGCTTGCCTTTTTTGCCTGCGGCAAATACGGTTTCAGTGGCGGGGTCGTCGCCGATGATCCAACCGTCCACTTGCGGAACGAGGTCAACGAGTTCTTCAACGGAAAGGGTCTGCACCACGTTTGGGGCGATCAGTTCAATGCCTTTTTTTTCAAAAACAGGGCGGAATTCGTCAATCAAGCGGAGCATTGGGGGGCAGGTAACCAGTATTTTCATTGAAAAATATTTTTTGTGAATGTAGTCTCCCCCTCTTTTTTTCACCAAACGAAACCAGGGGGAAGGCTGTGCAATAATCCATTTATTACAAGAGTTTTTTCACTAAGTTGCAAAAAAACGGCATAAACACCTGATTATAGTAAAGTTTTAGCAAAATTTGCGCAGCAGACCATCGGCTTTCCATGAAGACTTTATTTACGACACTTCTATTAACACTTGCCTTTATCCATGCCCGCGCACAGGAAAGCGATGCCTTTTTGGTGAAAAACTTCTTGATTACATCTGACAGCTTCGCAAACGTTGCTGAATACAAATCGGCCATCCTTTACCAAAAACGGGCGCTGAACCTGCTGCAGACCCAAACGCCCGTCCCCTACCCCAAACTCGTCAGCGTCTATCGGTCCATCGGTTTTTATTACCGGTTATGGGGCAAGTTTTCCGAAAGTTTGTTTTATCAAAAAAAGGCCGTCCAGATAGCGGAGTCCAAACTCGATAAAAACCATATCGAACTGGCAAAGGCATACAACAGCTACGGCAGTTATTTCAACGGCATCGGCCAGTACAACAAGTCATTTGAGTATTTCAACAAAGCACTGCAGATCAGCCTCAAAGCCAAGCTGCCGACCGTGGGCGACTATTATAACAACGTCGGCATTGCCCAGCAAAACCTCGGCAACCTGGATGCCTCCCTGAAAACTTATCAAAAGTCACTCGACTACAACCGCTCAAAATACGGCATTTACAGCAGCAAGGCCGCTGACAATTTCGAGAACATGGGAACGGTGTTTTTTAAACTCGGGCGATACGATGATGCCATCGTGTATTTGGATACTACAGAAATAATATTGGACAGTATTTATGAGCAAGGCTCTCCTTATTTTGCTTCTTTGTACAACAATTTAGGGGCCGTATATACCACCAAAGGTGACCACCGTAAAGCCTTGAAATATTTGGAGGAGGGGCTGAAATTATACGAAAGATATTTAGGCAGCGAGCATCCTGACGTAGCGAATATTTATGCCAACACTGGGCTCCTTTTGCAGGACAGGGGCGAACTCGACAAGGCATTGGCATATTTGCACAAGGCGCAATCTATCCGTGAAATGAATTTTGGAAAAGACAACCCGCAAGTCGCACGCACCCATCTATACCTCGGCAACTGTTACCTCGAAAAAAATATTTTTGACAAGGCTTTTGAGCATTTGAATACTGGCCTGGCCACTTATACAAAATTAAATTCGAGGGTTGACCCAGGCAGCATCGCCCACGCCAGGAACGAACTCGGCCTATATTATGAAAAAATAAAAAACTATAAAGAGGCCCTCAAACAATATAACAAAGCACTGGAAATAAACAGTAAAAAACTGGAACTCAACGACCCCGACGTGGCCAATTCTTATGCAAGGATCGGAAAGATATATTTGGAACAAAAAAAATACGAAGAAGCAAATTCTTTTTTCTCAAAAGCATTAAAAATAAGGATAAAAGCTTTTGGTAAAAAGCATACCGACGTGGCCGACGCCTACCGCCTGCTTGCCCTTTCATGCCCTGAGGACGAGGCTTGTTTTTCGGAATATATTGACGCTGCTTTTGCTTCTATCAATTATAAAAACGGCAACAATTTCGAGTCCGTATTCTCGCCCATTGGTTTGTTAAATATTTTTCAGGCAGAAGGAAGTTTGAATTATGGTTTTTATAAAAAAACAAAAAAAGATATTTATTTAGAAAAAGCAGACCATATATACAGCAATGCAATTGAGTTGATAAGTTTTATAAAAACGTCATTGGAGCAGCCGGGTTCGAGGCTCGCTTTGCAGGACAATTATTATTTGATATACGAAGAGGCCATCCTTGTAAAACATAAATTAAAAGAATTAAACAACGATATAAAATATTGGAAAGAAGCATTTGCAATTGCCGAAAAAAGCAATGCCATATTATTGATAGAAGCGGTGCAAACCATTGATGCGGAGCGCTTTGCAGGCATACCCGACAGTCTTGTGGAAATAGAACAACAATTAAAAGTTGACCTTTCTTTTTTGGAAAAACAACGGTTTGAGGAAGAAATTAAACCTGCCGGAAGCGACCAAAAAATATTAAAAGAAATAAACGACCGAATATTGGAACTCCACTCCCGGCAGCACGAACTTATTTCTTATTTCAAAAAAAACCACGAAGAGTATTTTAAATTAAAATACGATCCCAAGATTGTTTCCATAAAAAAAATACAAACCAATCTGCTGCGCCCCGACCAGACCATGCTCGCCTATTTTGTCGGCGAAAATAATCTGTTTGCATTTGTTATTTCAAAAAACAATTTTGAAGTGGTGCAAATCAAAAAAGATTTCCCGCTGGAAATATGGGTGGAAGAATTTCGGAACAGTATATATCGGTTTAACCCCGCTGATAATAGCCTCGTTTATCTAAACCAAAAACTGGCGAATATCGGATATGAATTATATCAATTAATATTCGAACCCGTCGAAAAATCAATTTCCACCGATGCGCTCATTATCGTCCCGGGCGGGGTTTTAGGCTACCTGCCTTTCGATGCCCTTTTGGCCAGCCCGACCGAAAATTACAATGATTTCGACAACCTCGATTATCTGATCAATAAATATAAAATCAGTTATAGTTACTCCGCCACCTTATTGGAAGAAATGAAAAAAGGCAAAAGGAAAAGCAGCCCGCTCATTGCTTTTGCCCCCGCCTATTTTGGCGACACCTTAAATGTAAACCGCAGCAACAACCCGTGGCGGGCGGTACTTGGGCAATTGAGGTTCAATGCGCAAGAGGCCATCAAAATACACGAAATAATGGGCGGCGAACTATACCTCGACAGCATGGCCACCGAGGCCAAGTTCATGGAGCGGGCGCCTTATGCGGGCATCCTCCACCTCGCCACCCACGGCAAGGCCAACGACCGCCACGGCGAATATTCTTACCTCGCCTTTTACCAATTTCAGGACAGTATAGAAAACGAACTGCTCTTTGTGAAAAACCTCTACAATATGCACATCCCGGCATCGCTCGTGGTTTTGAGCGCCTGCGAAACGGGCATCGGCGAACTGCAGCGCGGGGAGGGGATCGTCAGCCTGTCGAGGGGCTTTTCTTATGCCGGGGCGGCCAGCATCGTCACTACCCAATGGAGCATTGACGACAATGCCTCCGCCACTATCATGGTCAGTTTTTATAAAAACCTAAAAAACGGGCAAACAAAAGACGTGGCATTGAGGAATGCAAAACTGGCCTACATCAAAGCCAACAAAGGAAACAATAGGACGCACCCGCTGTTCTGGGCGGCCTTTGTTCCGGTCGGGAATATGGATGCTTTGGAGATGGGGTGGCCGTGGTGGGTGTGGACATTGATTGGTATAACTGTCTTCGGAGTGCTTTGGTTTTTGAAAAATAGGTCTGTTTCCCGTCGAAAATAGGTTTCCCGCGAGTCAGTCTTCAGTCTTCAGTCGGTCAGTCCACAGTCTTCAGTCTGACCGGAATCCTATTTTGGTATTTGTGGGTAAACCTCCAAATGCTAAAGCAGGACTCCACAAAGACTGAAGACTGTGGACTGACCGACTGAAGACTGAAGACTGTGGACTGACCGACTGAAGACTGAAGACTGTGGACTGACCGACTGAAGACTGAAGACTCACCCCTTAATCGCCTCGATCCCCGGCAGCTCCTTCCCTTCCAGCATTTCCAGCATTGCGCCGCCGCCCGTGGAAACAAAACTCACCTCATCCGACAAGCCCATTTGGTTCACTGCGGCCACGCTGTCGCCGCCGCCCACCAAGGAGAATGCGCCGCCCTGTTGGGTCGCATTGGCCACGGCCTTGGCGATGGCTTTGGTGCCATTGGCAAAATTGGGCATTTCAAAAACGCCCATCGGCCCGTTCCAAACGATGGTGGAAGAAGTGCGGATCACATCGGCAAATTTTTCGATGGCCTTCGGGCCGATGTCGAGGCCCATGTAGCCGTCGGGGATTTTGTTGCTGGGGGTCGTTTTTCGGTCGGCGTTGTTGTCGAAATTATCGGCGGCCACGCTGTCTTCGGGGAGGAATATTTTCACACCTTTCTTTTTTGCCTTTTCGAGGAGTTTCCTGGCCAGTTCCAGTTTGTCATTTTCCACCAAAGAATTGCCGATTTGGCCGCCCTGCGCTTTCACGAAAGTATAGGCCATGCCGCCACCAACGATGATGTTGTCCACCAAGTCCATGAATCGTTCGAGCAGCATTATTTTATCCGAAACCTTTGCGCCGCCCGTGATGGCAGTGAAAGGGCGCACCGGGTTGTCGAGTACTTTTTGGGCATTTTTGATTTCATTTTCCATCAAAAAACCGAACGTGCGGTCGGCCGGTTTGAAAAATTTAGCGACGACGGTAGTGGAGGCATGGGCGCGGTGGGCAGTGCCAAAAGCATCGTTCACGAACACATCGGCGAGCTCGGCCAATTGTTTGGCGAAGCCTTCATCCCCTGCGGCCTCTTCTTTTTGAAAACGGGTGTTTTCCAATAAAAGCACCTCGCCGGGTTTTAGCGAAGCGGCCATTTTAGAAGCCGTCGGGCCGACTGTTTCAGGGGAAAATTTCACCTTCGTTTTCAATACTTTGGACAGGTGGCCGACCAAGTGCCGCAGCGTGAATTTTTCCGTATCAATGCTGCCGTCCTCTTTCCGTTTTTTTTGCGGCCTGCCGAGGTGCGACATCAAAATTACCGCGCCTTTTTCTTTCAAAATATGCTGGATAGTGGGCAGTGCGTTTTTGATGCGGGTGTCGTCGCTGATGTGGTAGTTTTTGTCGAGCGGCACGTTGAAATCTACGCGGACGAGGGCTTTTTTGTTTTTGAAATTGATGGTCATTTTATTAAAAATTTTGGCAGCAATCTCACCCGCCGTCTCCGTGCCCTTCCGAAAGAGGGGGAATTAATTCCCCCTCTTTCGGAAGGGCACGGAGACGGCGGGTGAGATTGCTGCCAAAATTTTTAATA